>NZ_JBNZGA010000002.1:69700-479093 GCF_050573415.1 Paenarthrobacter sp. NEAU-H11
TGCGCGGCCCGCCCCTGGTTGGGCGGGGCGCCGCCCCGCGGGGGGGGGGGGGGGGGGGGGGGGGGGGGGGGGGGGGGGGGGGGTCCCCCCCCCCACCACCGGAGCCACTTCAGCCCCCCGGAGGTATGCCTGGAGGTAGGCCAAGAGGCTGTCAGGCACCACATCGGGCTGCCCCAGCGGGGCGTGCAGTTCCCGCCGCCGCAGCGGTTCCGTTGCGGAAGCAGCGTCATCCAGCGGCGGCAGCTTCAGGTGCCAGCCGGCGTCGGTTCCGCCGGTGCGGCGGCGGAGGGTGATCCGGTGGGACGCCAGTGTATGGCGCTTCGTGTCGAAGTAGACGGCCTGAAGCACAGCAGTATGGGGAAGACCCGCCCTGGTGACTCCTGGGAGCCCCTCCAGCGGAGGCACTGTGGCGTCCTCGTCGACGTCGTACTTCTTCTCAATCTCCGTTTGTTGGCTCACCGAAACAGGCCGTCCTTCCGCGTCGTTGCGGCGGGTCCGGACCTGGCTGGCCCGGTGCCGTAACCGGATTCTATTGCCCGAAGATGAACGGCCGGGAGAGAGGTCCGCCACAAAACTGCAGACGTCAAACGTCTAACCTTTAGACTCGAGAGATGCCTGAGTCGTATCCTCCCGCCGCCAACGCGCCCGCTGCTGCCGCCCCGGCAACCCCGGCCGTCCCGGCCGCCGCTTTGTCCGGGACGGGCACCAAGCCCCGGTCCGCCGTCGTTTTCGGCGTGATTGCGCTGGTGCTGATCGGACTGAACCTGCGCGCGGGCATCACCGGAGCGTCCGCCCTGCTGCATGACCTCCAGGCAGTCCTCGGGTATGGGGCGCTGGTGGCCGCCGTCATCCCGTCCATCCCCACGCTGTGCTTTGCGCTGGCGGGCGCCGGCACCTCCTGGCTAACCGGGCGCCTTGGCGTGGAAAAGGCGATCCTGGTGGCCCTGGCCATGCTGGCCGGCGGGCTCCTCCTGCGCGGCATTCCGGCCACCGGCATGCTGGTGGCCGGCAGCGTCCTTGGCATGTCCGGCCTGGCCGTCTGCAACGTGGCCATGCCCTCTTTCATCCGGGAACACTTCGCGCGCCGCACGTCGCTCATGACCGCCGTCTACACGGTGACCATGACCACGGGTGCCACCGTGACCGCCGTCGCCGTGGTTCCGCTGGCCCACGCCCTCGGCTCGCCGTCGGCGGCCGTCGGTGCCATTGGCATCACCGCCGTCGCGGCCCTCCTTGGCTTCCTGCCCGTGGCACTGCACGCCCACCGCAACAGCCCCCGGAGGCCGGCGGCCCGCGTCTCGCCGTGGCCGCTGCTGCGGACCCGCAAAGGGCTGCTCCTTACAGTGATCTTCACGCTGCAGGCCCTGCTCGCCTATGCCCTGCTGAGCTGGTTCCCCTACATGCTGACCACCATGGGCATGAGCGCCTCGGACAGCGGACTGATGTTTGGGCTGATGCAGCTGGTCTCCGTGCCGGCAGGCATGGTGCTGATCGCGATCGGCTCCCGGCCCCGGATGCTGCGGCCTGCGTTCTACCTGGTCAGCGTCACCATGGTGGCGGGCATGGTGCTGCTACTGGTGCTCCCGGTGGGGCTGGCCGCCGTCCCTGCCGCCCTGCTGGGCTTCGGCCTGGGCATCTTCCCGCTGGTGATGGTGATGATCAGCCGCAGCGGGGCGAGCACCGCCGAAACCACCGCACTGTCCACGCTTGCCCAGTCCACGGGTTACCTCCTGGCCACGGCCGGACCGTTCGGGATGGGACTGCTGCACAGCGCCACCGGCGGCTGGACCCTGCCCCTCCTGCTCCTGCTTGGCCTGGCGCTGGCCCAGATCGTGGTGGCCCACCTGATCACCGGCAGGGCCATGACCAACGCCGTTGGAAGGAAGTAGCACGCCATGGCCCTAAGCCCATCCTCCCGCCCGCCGCTCGCGGACGAGGTCACCGCCAAGCTGCGCAGCATGGTCCACTCCGGCGAATGGCCCCTGCACCGGCGCATCCCGTCCGAAACCGAGCTGATAGCCCGCCTCGGCGTCTCCCGCGGCACCCTCCGCGAGGCCGTCAAGGCCCTTGCCCACAGCGGAATGCTGGAGGTCCGGCGCGGTGACGGCACCTACGTCCGGGCCACCAGTGAAATTTCCGGCGCGGCCCGCCGGCTGTACCAGGACCACACCGAGGAGCACATCCTGGAAGTCAGGCTGGGCCTGGACACCCAGGCGGCCCGGCTGGCGGCGAGGAATGCCACGGCCGACGACGTCACGGCGCTGCGTGCCCTGCTCGCCGCCCGGGACCAGGCCTGGGGCGCCGGCGACTACGAGGCCTGGGCGCGCGCTGACTGGGGTTTCCATGAACGGGTAGCCCAGGCCTCCGGCAACCCCCTGCTGCACGAGCTGTATGCCAGCTTTGGCGCCGCCTTCCACCAGGACCTCCTGAAGCAGCAGGGCCGGCCGGGTTTCGACGGGCGCCCGCATGAGGGGCACGGCCTGCTGGTTGATGCCATTGAACTCCGTGACGCGGAGGCCGCCGTGGCCACCGTGAACCGGAACCTGAACTCCTGCGCCGAATGGCTCGCCGGATAGTCCTCCGGGGTTTCACCCTTGCCCAATCCGTCAGTAGGCTTACTACCTGAGAAGGTAGTAAGCCTGTCCGGCATCCCGGCGCGGCAGGCACCCGCCGACGATGAGGAGTTCCCATGGCGCGATCATCACGCCTCACCGAGCACGACGTGAGCCACGAACCCCCGCAGGAGGCCACGGCACAATCACCGGCTGTTGCGGCTGCCGCTGCCGCCGCGCACGGGGAGCCGGGCGGCGAAGGCCACCGCCCTGCGGCTGCCCGGAAGCCCAAGGAACCCAGGTCCCCCTCCGAGCTCTGGGGTGACGGCCTGGGCAGGGTGGGCATCCGCGCCGCCCAGGTCCTGCTGATCCTTATCGTGGCGGTTGTATCCGTCTACGCGCTGATGCAGATCAAGCTTTTGGTCATTCCAGTCCTGATAGCGCTGATCCTGGCCGCGGCCATCGGCCCGTTCGTGAACATGCTCCGGCGCCGGGGGCTGCCCGGGGGACTGGCAACAGGGATCGCGTTCATCGGCCTTTTGCTGGCGCTGGGCGGCGTGTCCACCGTCATCTACTTCTCGGTGCGCAACCAGTGGAGCGAGCTCGCCCAGCAGGCCTCCTCCGGACTGGATGAGCTGGAGAAGTTCCTGCTGACCGGACCCGTCCCCATCGAGCAGGAACAGCTGGACCAGGCCCGGCAGGGCATCATCGACTTCGCCACCAGCAGCCAGGTCCGCTCCGGCGCCATCACCGGATTGTCCGTGGTCACCGAGTTCATCGCCGGGGCCGGCCTGATGATCGTCATCCTCTTTTTCTTCCTGAAGGACGGCGCCAAGATCTGGAACTTCTTCCTCCGCCCGTTCACCGGAGCCCGTGAAGCCAAGCTGCGCCGCGTGGGCCGCCGCACCCTTGAGGTGCTCGGCGGCTACGTCCGCGGCACCGCGATCGTCGCCCTGGTGGACACGGTGGCCATCGGCGCCGCGCTGCTGATCATGCAGGTGCCCCTGGCCATCCCGCTGGCCATCGTCGTCTTCATCACCGCCTTCATCCCCCTGGTTGGCGCCACCGTGGCCGGGATCCTTGCAGCCCTGGTGGCGCTGGTGGCGAACGGGCCGGTGGTCGCCCTGATCGTGGTGGCCGTGGTCATCGCCGTCAACCAGCTCGAGGGCGACCTCCTGCAGCCCATCGTCATGGGCAAGTCCCTGCAGCTCCACGCCCTGGTGATCCTGATGGCGTTGACGGCCGGAACCATCCTCGCCGGCATCGTGGGTGCGGTGCTGTCCGTGCCGCTGGCCGCCGTTGCCTGGGCCATCATCCAGGTATGGACTGCCGAGGACCCGAACCTCGAGGACATGAACCCGAACCTGCCACCGGCGGGCACCAAACCGATCTAGGCCGGCCGGCAAGGACACCTTCCCGGCCCGTGCACGACGACGGTCCGGCACCCAGGTGCCGGACCGTCGTCGTGCGTTGCCGCCTTACCCCGGGGCAGGCACCCGTATGGCTAGGAGCGCAGGCCCGCGAGGACGTTCTTGGGACGCTGCATCTCGCCGTGCTTCGCGCCCAGGACAACCACCAGGCCGGCGAACGCCGGGATGACCCACTGCAGCACCTTCAGCTGCTGCTGGGCCGCCTTCAGTTCGTCGGATGCCTCCGGCCGGGGCTCCGTGGCACCCGCGGCGCCCTGGTCCGCAAGCTTCTCCACCTTCTTGCCAAGGATGCCGGAGTACAGCGTTACCGCCGCGCCTACCACCGTCACCGCCGTCTTGATCACGGTGTCCCGGGCCACGCCCTCCTGCTTGGCAATGCGTCCCTTGTTCTCCCAGGCGATGGCCAGGTCCGCCACGAGGTGGGAGGCGAAGGCCGCCGTCTGGAACGGCGCCCACTTCATCCAGCCGGCACTGGAGAGCCGGGTGCGTTCGGACGGATCCTTGGCTGCCGCCGCTGCACCGTTGAGGCCGATGGCCCCCATGAGGGATCCGCCGAACCACGCCGCTGCCGTCAAATCGTGAACTGACCGGGCAATGAGATTTCCTGCCATGTTGTGCATTCCTAACGTCGAAGTGGTTGCGGGATGCCGCTCGTGCGGTCTTCGCTTGCCGTGTCCCGTCAGGGTCTTGGCCCGCCCATGGTAAGCACACTTACTAATGTTACGAAAGCCCGTCTTCCCAGAGCAGAACGCGTAACATCGTCGCCATGGGAAACACAGGGACTTTGTTTGGCTGGGCTTTTGGGGACCCGGCCCGTGAAGACGAGAACGCATACATAGAAGGCCTGCAGAACGAGGCACTGGGCAACGCCCGGGAGACGGCCAAAGCCAAGGGGGTGGCCGTGGTGCCGGACTCCCAGGTGTTCACGGTCCTGAGTGCGGACGACTCCCTGGTGGAACTGGACAACGCCCCCGGAAGGCTCGTGGTCCGCTGCACCGTGCACGTCGAGGGGCCCGGCGCCGAGAAGCTGCGGGCCGAAGGACCAATGAACGGCTGAGCCATGTCTGACGGGGAATCCACCATCCGCCAGGCCGCGGACGCTGTCGAGGAGGCCTCCAACCACAAGGCCCTGGACGTCCTGGCGCGCACCGGATTCGCCGTCATGGCCCTGCTGCACGTGATCATCGGCGCCATTGCCATCGCCGTGGCGTTCGGCCAGCCCGGCGAGGCCGAACCCACCGGGGCGATCGAGCAGCTCGCCGCCAACGCCTGGGGCCCGGCCGTGATGTGGGCCTGCGTACTGGCTTGCCTCGGCCTGGGGCTGTGGCAGGCAAGCGAGGCCACCCTGCGGGCACGCCGGCTCCCCCGCAAGGAGCGCGTGTCCAAGCTCATTTCCTCCGGTTTCCTGGCCATCGCCTACAGCAGCGTGGGGTTCAGCTTCGCCGGTTTCGCCGTCGGGCTGCGTGGGGATTCCAGTGACAGCACCCGGGATTTCAGCGCCTCGCTGATGGCTACGCCGCCAGGGCTGTGGACGCTGGTGGCCCTCGGCCTGACGATCATTGGGATTGGAATCTACTTCATGGCCAAGGGGGTCCGCCGGGGGTTCAAGGAGGAGCTGTACTACTTCGACGGCAGGCGGCGCGGCAGGCTGATCGACGTCCTGGGCGTCGGCGGCCACATCGCCAAAGGCGTAGCCCTGGTCCTCACCGGACTGCTCTTCGTCATCGCCGCCGCCAAGCACAGCCCGGACGAATCCACCGGGCTGGACGGCAGCCTCAAGGCCCTCCAGGACCATCCCTTCGGGCCGTACCTCCTGGTGGCCATCGGTGCCGGATTCATCGCCTATGGGATTTTCGCCCTTGTCCGGTCGCGGTTCGGACGCATGTAGTTCCGCCTTTTCGGGGTAGGAAGGAAGCATGACGGACCACCTTGTGAGTGACCAACCAGCGGCCGGCCGCGCCGGACCCATAGGTACGACGGCGGGCGGGGCCTTAAGTGCGACGGCGGGCGGCGCCTTCGCGGGCATGTTCCGCCTCGTCAAGCTGGCCCGGCCTGACCGGCCCATCCATCCGGACGGGGTGGCGCTGGCCGGTGACCTGGCTAGGACCGGCAGCCCCGGTGAGCCGAGCGGGCTGGACTGGCTGGACCAGCCCGGCACGGACACCGTCGAGGCGAGGTTTTCCCGTTCGGCGGGCCTGCCGCAGAACCTTCCGGACATCCTGGGGCTTGCGCTTCGGGTCACCCCGCCCGGCGGTCATGCTCCCGGCGGCCCTGCTGCCGGCTTTGCCGGCCCCGGCCCGGCCGACGTCCTCTTCGCGTCCACCGGCTGGCGGCTGCCCGGCCGGTTCCTGCTCCAGCCCAAACTCGACGTCGCAAGCGCCACCCTGACCACCCTCATGCCGTACCGCGGCCGGAAAGGTCCGGTGCTGCTGGGCCTGCGGACGGAGCAGCTTCCGGACGCGTCGCTGGCTTCCGGGGAATGGATTCTTGGACTGTACTGGGCCAGGCCAGCCGGGCAGTGGCATGAGTGCGGCGAGCTGCGCCTGCGCGCCGCCCCCGAGCCGCGGGACACTCCCCTGCGCTTCGACCCGCTCGCCAACCAGCCGCCCGGAACACAAACGTATGCCTGGGCGCGCCGCCTCCGGGAGCGCTCCTACCTGGCGGCACAGCAGCCGGCTCCTGCCGTCGTCGTACGCTCCCCCGCTGCGGCTCCCGCTGCGGCGGGAAATCCTGCCCGCTCCACCACCACAGGAAGGAACACCATGTCCACCGTGTCCCAGCTGTTCAACTCCCCCGCCGCCGATATCTGGAAAGTCATCGCCGACGGCTGGCTGTACTCCGGCTGGGTGGTGGGCGCTTCCCGGATCAGGGCCGTGGATGACACGTGGCCGCAGGCCGGCTCACGCCTGCACCACTCCGTGGGCGCGTGGCCGCTGGTGATCAACGACAGCACGCAGGTGACCGGCGTCGAACCCGGTAAATCCCTGGAACTGGTGGCCCGCGGCTGGCCCATGGGCGAAGCGAAGGTGGCCATCACCCTTGAGGACCGGGGCGATCAGTGCCTGGTGACCATCGCCGAGGACGCCATCCGCGGACCCGGCAAGCGGGTGCCCAAGGTACTGCGTGACCCCGCAATCTCAGTGCGCAACCGCGAGACCCTCAAGCGGCTCGAACTCATGGCAGCAGGCGGGGCAGGGAGATAGCACGCACGGGTTAAAGCAACGCGGGTCACATCCCGCCCAATAACTTCGGATTATCGGGCGGAAAGTGACCCCGCGTTGTTCCTGCGAACTAGACCTGCGCGGCCACGCCGTCGCGGGAGATGTCCACCATGTCCTCGCGCGGCACCACCTTGATGCGCTCACGCTTGACCTCGACACCGTGGGAGCCGCCGGCCTCGGTGGCCGCAGCACCGAGCGCGAGCTCGTGCGCGTCCAGCGCCAGCCAGCCTTCCCAGCTGGTGAACTTCACGCCCCGGGCATCGAGGAGTTCCACGACGGCGTCCTCTGCGGGAACACTGGCCACCGGGAGGTTTTCGCGGTCCTCCAGCAGGTAGGTGACGGTCTCGAGGGCGTCGCCCTTGGTGTGGCCGATCAGGCCCACCGGTCCGCGCTTGATCCAGCCGGTGGCGTAGATGCCCGGCACGTGGGTGCCCGAGGCGTCCAGGACGCGGCCGCCGTCGTTCGGGATGACGCCCTTGGTGTGGTCGAACTCGATCTCCGGCAGGGCGGAGCCGAAGTAGCCGATGGCGCGGTACACGGCCTGGACCGGGTACTCCACGAACTCGCCGGTGCCGCGGGCGTTGCCCGTGCCGTCCAGCTCGGTGCGCTCAAACCGCATGCCGGCCACCTTGCCCGGGGTCTCGGCGTCGTCATAGATCTCCACCGGGCTGTGCAGGAAGTGCAGGTGCAGGCGGCGGGAGGCCTTGAGCTCGGAGAGGTCCTCGGGCTGCTCGGCGATCCAGTTAGTGAGCGTGCCCACCATGGTCTTGGTCTGATTGTTCGTCTGGATCTGGCGGTCCGATTCCTCGTCGAACTCGAAGTCCTCCGGGTACAGGATGATGTCCACGTCCTTGGAGTGGGACAGCTCGCGCAGCTCCAGCGGGGTGAACTTCACCTGGGCGGGGCCGCGGCGGCCAAAGACGTGCACGTCCGTGACCGGGGAAGCCTTCAGGCCGGCGTAGACGTTGTCCGGGATTTCAGAGACCAGCAGGTCGTCGGCGTGCTTGGACAGGACGCGGGCCACGTCCAGGGCCACGTTGCCGTTGCCGATCACGGCGATCTCCTTGGCCTCGAGCGGCCATTCGCGCGGCACGTCCGGGTGGCCGTCGTACCAGGAGACGAAGTCTGCGCCGCCGAAGGAGCCTTCGAGCTCGATGCCGGGGATGTTCAGGTCCGCGTCCTTGATGGCGCCGGTGGCGAAGATGACGGCGTCGTAGTGGGTGCGGAGGTCCTCGATGGTGAGGTCGGTGCCGTAGTCCACGTTGCCGAAGAAGCGGATGTCGCCGCGGTCCAGGACCTTGTGCAGGGCGTTGACGATGCCCTTGATGCGGGGGTGGTCCGGGGCAACGCCGTAGCGGATCAGGCCGTAGGGTGCCGGGTAGCGGTCAAAGAGGTCGATGCTCACGGTCAGCTCGCCGCTCTTGACGGCCTCGCTCTTGGTGAGGATGTCCGCGGCATAGACGCCGGCCGGGCCGGAGCCCACGACGGCGACGCGCAGCGGACGTTCGGCAGAACCTACGGTGGTGCTTGATGACACGGCTGTGTTCCTTTTCTTCGGTCCGTCCCAACTAGGTAGCGCTAAGTGTCGTTATGAGGGTTCAAAACGACACTTGGCGCTACTTAGTTGGGTGGGGGCTACTAGGTTGTGAGGACTCGGGGCTTGCGGGGGCTGTTCGGGGTGGTGGTGCTGTAGTCAGCGGTTTTGAAGTGCGACGGCGCGAAGGGGCTCACGCCCACCACGTCGCCGATGACAATGACTGCGGGATTTGCGACGCCGGCGGCTTCCGCCTGGTCCGCAATGGAACCAAGGGTGCCGATCGTCACGCGCTGGTCCGGCAAATAGCCGTTTTCCACGATACCAACTGGCGTCCCGTCAGGCAGTCCGGCTTTGCCGAGGGCGGACGCGGACTCGCGAAGTTGGCCCACACCCATGAGCAGGACGATGGTGTGGTCGGGGCGGGCGGGGATTTCAGAGAGTTCCTCGTGGCCGGTCACCACGCTGAAGCCCTTCGCCAGTCCGCGGTGCGTCACCGGGATTCCGGCTGCGGCGGGAACGGAGATCGCCGACGTGACGCCGGAAACCACTTCAACCTCGACGCCGTGCTGCCGGCAGTGTTCGGCCTCTTCCCCGCCGCGGCCCAGGACGTACGGGTCGCCGCCCTTGAGCCGGACCACCCGGTGGCCTTTGAGGGCTTCCTCGACGAGGATCCGGTTGATCTCCGCCTGCGGCACGGGGTGGTGGCCGGGCGTCTTGCCAACCTCGATCACGCGGACATCGGGTGCAAGTTCGTTCAGGAGTTCGCGGGGGCCCAGGCGGTCGGCCACCACGACGTCGGCCTGGCCCAGGAGCCGGCGGCCGCGGACGGTGATGAGCCCGGTATCGCCGGGGCCGCCACCCACCAGCGCAACGGAACCGCGGTGGGCCCGGCGGCGGCGCAACGGAAGGTCACCCGTTTCGAGGGCGGTAGCAACGGCGTCGCGCACTGCCATGGCACGGCGGGGGTCTCCCCCGGCGTTCACTGCGATCTTGACGTCGTCCACCTCGGCGACTGCCGGGGTCCAGGCGGCGGAGGCTTCATGGTCGGAGGCGTTGACGCACCAGACGCGCTGCGCCTCGGCGTCGTTCGAGACCTGGGCGTCCACGGCGGTATCGCCGGTGGCGGTCTGGACGAACCAGGCGCCGTCGACGTCGGACGGAAGGTAGGTGCGTTGCTCCCAGGTGAGGAGGCCGGCGTCGGCCATGTCCTGGAGCGCGGCGGAGGCAACGGGAGCCACAACGGTGACCACTGCACCGGCGTCGAGCAACCCCTTGGCGCGGCGGGCAGCAACGGGGCCCCCACCCACCACCAGCACCGGGCGGCCGAGGAGGCGCAGCGCGGTGGGGTAAATATCCTGAATTGCCATGAATCAACGGTAGGGCCGCGTCACAATCGCCCACAAAGGCCGAGCAACACCAGTTCACGCAAGGTAACGCTTCGTCACAAAGCTGGCAGGCCGTCGTCGTGCGCCTTCACGGGGCACATTGGCGGGGCTCAGGGCCGTCTGCGCCCTTGTCCCCGGCGCGTCCTTGCCAATGTGCCCGGTTCAGTTGCTGATGCCGGCGAGGAACCGGCCGCGGTCCCGGATGAGCCGGTGCAGGTAGGGCCGCAGGACCAGCTTTTCGGCTGCACGGCCAAGGAGCCCGAACGGCGCCGTGAACTCCACCCGGTCTGTCATGATGCAGCCGCCGGGGGTGGCCTCGAATTCATGGACGTGGCGGAAGGACCGGAACGGGCCGCGGATTTGCTCGTCCGTGAAGCTCCGCGGGTAGTCCATCTGGGTGACGCGGCTGGTCATCGTGAGCGAAAGCCCGAAATGCCGTGCCCGCCAGGAGACTTCCTGGCCCTCACCGATCAGCCCGGACGTCACGCCGGCCACCGCCCGCTCCCCCGAGCCTTTCTGGGATTCCACGTGGGCGTCGACGCTGCGGGCCAGGTCGAACAGCCTCTCCGGTGGAAGGGAACTCTCGGTGTGGCACGCAAAATTGGCGGTCATGGAGCCAGTCTGCCATCCAGGTCCTTTGGGTCGGCACCTCCCGGGTCCGGCCGCAAATGCGTAACTTTTGGGCCTGATGCAGGATGGTGCCCGCGATACCGCGCGGCGGGGGCGGCCCCGGGCGGTCAGAAGTTACGCATTTAGGTCGGCGGACACGGCAAAGCCCGACGGCGGGAGGTCGCCGTCGGGCTTTGCGGGGTGCGGAAGGCGGGGGTGCTTAGCGGGTACTGCCGGCCAGGAGCCCGCGGCTGCGGAGGAGCCGCTTCTCGATGGGCCCGAAGACCAACAGCTCTATCAGGATGCCGACGGCGAGGATCAGCAGGATCGCCGACATCACCACGGCCATGTCGGACAGCTGCCTTCCCTGATCCAGCAGGGAGCCCAGGCCGAAGCCGATGGTGCCGCCCACGGCGATGATTTCCGCCGCCATGAGAGACCGCCAGGAGAAGGCCCAGCCCTGCTTCAGGCCGCCCAGGTAGCCGGGCAGCGCGGCGGGGAGGATGATCTGCAGCGCCATCTCCAGCCGGGACGCGCCCAGGACGGTGCCCACGCGCCGGTACTGCGGCGGGATCTGGTCCACACCGGAAATCAGGCCGTTGATGATGGACGGGATGGCGCCCATGAACACCACGAAATACACGGTGGCGTCGGTGAGGCCGAACCAGATGATGGCCGCCGGGACCCAGGCAACCGACGGCAGCACCTGGAGGCCGGAAATCAGCGGACCAAAGGCCCGGCGCAGCGGCGCGACCTGGGCCAGCAGCAGTCCCACCGGTGTGGCGATGGCGACCGAAATGACGAAGCCCACCAGCCCTCGCTGCAGTGACGTCCATACGGATTCCTGCACTTTGCCCTCGCTCCAGAGGACTCCCATCTGGCCCAGCACGTCCATCGGGCCTGGCACCTGATCGCGGCGCTTGAACCCAAGCGAGACGTAGAACTGCCACGCCAGCACCAGCACCACCAGGGCGGCGATGGGCAGCAGGATGCGGCTCCAGTCCACCCGGCGCTTCCGGTCGGCGTCGGACTGCAGGGAGTCCAGCCCGGACTCGAGTTCGCGCAGGTCCTCGCGCCCGGTGGAGGACCGGGTCAGCGCGGCGTGGATGTGGCGGGGCTCGGCCGGTTCGGCGGAAGCTTCGGCCAGGGGCGTTGGGTTACTTGGCATGGCGGCGGATCTCCTCCCGGAGCCGGGCAGTGATGACCCCGGTCAGCTGGCCGGCGAGCCCGGCGTCGGTTCGGTGTTCCTCGGTGACGTCCCACTCCTGGACCACCCGGCCCGGCCGCGAGGACAGCAGCAGCACGCGCTGGCCCAGCCGGACGGCCTCGCGGACGTTGTGGGTCACGAAGACGATGGTCCGCCCGGTTTCCTTCCAGATCCGCTCCAGTTCATCGTGCAGCAGGTCGCGGGTGATGGCGTCGAGGGCGGCGAAGGGCTCGTCCATCAGGAGCAGCTGCCGGTCCTGGGCGAGCGAGCGCGCCAGTGACACGCGCTGGCGCATGCCGCCGGAGAGCTCGTGCGGGCGCTTGTCCCCGGCCGAACCCAGGTGCACCAGCTCAAGGAGTTCCTGGGCCTTGGCCTTGCGCTCCGCCTTGCCCACGCCGCGGAGTTTCAGGGCCAGCTCGATGTTTTCCCGGGCGGTCAGCCACGGGAACAGCGCGGCGTCCTGGAACATGAAGGCGGCACCGTCGCTGGGCACCTCCAGGGCGCCCGACGACGGCGGCTCCAGTCCCGCGATGATGTTCAGCAGGGTGGATTTGCCGCAGCCGGAGGCGCCGAGGAGGGCAACGAACTCGCCCTTCCCGATGGTGGCGTTGACGTCGTCCAGTACCGGGGCGCCGTCGCCGAAGCGCTTGCCCAGGTGTTCCAGTACGACTGGCATGGTGCCGTCCTTAAGTAGGTGGGTGGGATCAGTCCTGGCCGAGGCCGGCTGATGAAATCTTGCTGCTGCCTTGGCCGGCGGGGCCTTCGCCCGCCACGTCGTTGAGCGGGCGGAGGTCGAAGAGCCCGTTGATCTCGGCCTGCTTGGTGGTGCCGGCCTCGACGCCGTCGCGCAGCAGCCGCGGGTAGCTTCCGGCCAGCGGGTCCAGCGTGTAGGTGATGTTGGCCAGGGACCGGGCCAGGACGTCCTCGGCAAGGGCCGCGCCGGCGGATTCCTGCAGTGCCGAGTTGATGACGGAAGCTTTTTCCGCGGCGGGGGCCTCGTTCAGCCAGGCCACCGACTTCGCATGGCCGGCCAGCAGTGCCTTGACGGTGTCCGGATGGTCCGCGGCGAACTTCTGGTTCACGATCAGCACCGTTGTGGGAAACTCGCCCGGCTTCCCGGTGCCGCTGCCGTCCCACAGGTCCTTTTCGTCCACCAGCACCTTGGCTCCGGCCTGGAGCACCAGGCGTGACGCCCACGGCTCAGGCAACCACGCGCCGTCGAGCTTTCCGTCCTGGAACAGCTTCAGCGTTTGCGCGTTTTCCGTGGGGTTGATGGCGACGTCGCCGCTGCCGTCCACGTTGGTCTTGTAGCCCTGGGAGGCCAGCCAGGCGCGGAGGGCAACGTCCTGCGTGCCGCCCAACTGCGGGGAGGCAAGGGTCTTACCCTGGAGGTCGGCGGCCGATTTGATCTCCGGCTTGACCACCAGCTGGGCGCCGCCCGCGGCAGCACCGGCAATGATCCTGACGGACTCGCCCCGGCTCTTGACGTACGAGTTGATGGCCGGGTTCGGGCCGATGTAGGCGGCGTCGATGGCGCCGGCGTTCAGGGCCTCGATGGCTGCCGGCCCGGCGTTGAAGGTTTCGGTGCTGAGCGACGTGCTGCCCAGGGCTTCGGCGAGGAACCCCTCCTTGATGCCAACCAGTGCCGGGGCATGGGTGACATTGCCGAAGTACCCGAGCTTCAGCTCGGCGGCTGGCGTGGGCTCAGCGGCCTGCGCCTCCGTGTTCCGCGAAACGGTGGACGCCACCACGGCCCCGACGGCGATCAGCAGGACCAGTCCGATGGCAAGGGCGGCCTCGACGGCACGCTTGCGCTTGGGTGCTGCGCTTTCGCCTGCCACGATGCGGATCATCCCGGGCTTGGAACTAGTCATTGTTTCACCATAGGGAGAGTCATATTCCCGTTCAATGAAGCCTAAACGGGGGGTCACGCACGTTCATCTAGCGTCACATTCGGCCGCCCTGCCACCGGACTTCCGCGATTCAGTTGCCCTTCACATTGACCAGCTGTCGCAGCTTGTGCCGCACCGACACCAGGTCCGCGGCGTCGTGCATCACCTGGTCAATGGGCTTGTAGGCTGCCGGAATCTCGTCGATGAAGGCCTCCGACGCCCGGAACTCAATCCCCCGCATGGCCTTCTTCAGCTCCTCCAGGGAGAACGCCTTGCGGGCGGCGTTGCGGGAGTACTCACGGCCGGCCCCGTGGGGCGAGGAGTTCAGCGACGCGGGGTTGCCGCGGCCTTCCACTACGTACGACGCCGTCCCCATAGACCCGGGAATGAGTCCAGGATCGCCGGGCCCGGCTTTGATGGCGCCCTTGCGGGACACCCACACCGACTTGCCGTAGTGCGTCTCCTGCTGGGTGAAGTTGTGGTGGCAGTTGATCCGTTCCAGCTCGCGCACCCGGCCGCGCACCCAGTGGCCGAACCGGGTGGTAACGCGGTCCATCATCTCCTCGCGGTTCAGCAGCGCGAAGTGCTGGGCCCAGCGCAGCTCCGCGATGTACCTCTCGAACTCGGGCGTGCCCTCCTCGAGGTAGGCCAGGTCCCGGTCAGGGAGGTGGACCCTGCTTTTCGTCACCACGCGCTGCGCGACGCCGATGTGGTGCTGGGCGATCTTGTTGCCGACGCCGCGCGAGCCGGAGTGCAGGAAGAGCCAGACCGCGTCGGCTTCGTCTGCGCAGACCTCGATGAAGTGGTTGCCCGAGCCCAGGGAGCCCAACTGCAGTTCCCATTTTTCGACATACTGGCCCGGATTGAAGCCGGCTTTCGCGGCCAGCCTCTTCAGCTCCGCGATCCGGGGTTCCGCCGTGGGGAGCACTGTCCGGTTGTTGTGACCGGCCGAAAGCGGGATGGCGCGTTCAATGTCCTCGCGCAGCGTCTTGCGGTTCTTGGGAAGGTCCTTAAGCGCGTACTGGGTCCGGACCGCGATCATGCCGCAGCCGATGTCCACCCCCACCGCCGCCGGGATGATGGCGCCGAGCGTGGGGATGACGGAGCCCACGGTGGCGCCCAGGCCCAGGTGCGCGTCCGGCATCAGGGCCAGGTGGGGATAGATGAAGGGCAGCTGTGAGGTCATCACGGCCTGCTCGCGGGTCTTTTCATCCAGGATCGAAGCCCAGTTCAGAAGCTTCGGGTTGATGGTCTCCATGCTCCGCCTCCTTCCAACAACCATACGAGACGACAAAACCGCGGCTTGTTCGCGAATCAGGACCTTGAAGGTCCGGATCTGCGAACAAGCCGCGGCTTCGAAAGGGAGTCCCTAGATGCTGTAGCGCTCGTCCTCGTGGTCGCCCGGGTGGTCCTTGACCAGGCCGGCGGCGAGGGTGTTGCCGTCCAGCGGGTCGATCACCAGGAACGCGCCGGTGCGGCGGTGGTGCAGGTAGTTCTCCAGCGGCAGCGGCGCGGCGAGCCGGAGCTGCGCGTTGCCGATGTCGTTCAGTTCCAGGGTGGACGCCGGTTCCAGCTTGAACGATGCCAGGTCCAGCTTGCCTCCAACGTTGCGGACCAGCGCCTGGACAGTGCGGGTGCCGTGCTTGACCAGCACCTTCTGGCCCTCGCGCAAGGGCTTCGGGGACAGCCAGCACAGTGACGCGTACAGGTCTGCGGAGGCCTCGCGGACGGTGCCGGCTGCAGCGATGGTGTCGCCGCGGGCGACGTCGAATTCCTCGGCCAGGCGGATGGCCACGGACTGCGGGGCGGCGGCTTCCTCCAGCGAGGCGCCGGCGAAGTCGATGCCCACCACCGTTGTGGTGCGCGGGTCCTGGCCGGGGGTCAGGACCGAGACCTTGTCCCCCACCTTGACCGAGCCTTCGGTGATCTGGCCGGCGTACGCGCGGTAGTCGCGGTAGTCCTCCACGTCCAGCCCGGCGGCAACGGCGTCCGGTGCCAGGGCGCCCTGCGGCCGGATGACCAGCTGCACCGGGAAGCGGAAGCTTTCCAGGTGGCTTTCCAGTTCGTCGGCGGCCGGCAGGGTCTCAAGGACCTCAAGCAGGGCGGGGCCGGTGTACCAGGGGGTCCGCTCGGAGCGGTCCACCACGTTGTCGCCGTCGAGGGCGGACACGGGGATGACCAGCAGGTCGGTGATTCCATCGGAACCCAGGCCCAGCTCGCGGCCCACCTGCTGCACGTCGGCTTCGATCCCGCGGAACACGGATTCGCTGAAGTCCACCAGGTCGATCTTGTTCACGGCCACGATCACGTGCGCCACGCGCAGCAGCTGCAGCACGGACAGGTGCCGGCGGGTCTGCTCCAGCACGCCCTTGCGGGCGTCGATGAGGACGACGACGGCATCCGCAGTGGACGCGCCGGTCACCGTGTTCTTGGTGTACTGGACGTGCCCGGGGCAGTCGGCCAGGATGAAGCTGCGGCGGTCGGTGGCGAAGTAGCGGTAGGCCACGTCGATGGTGATGCCCTGCTCGCGCTCGGCACGCAGGCCGTCCGTCAGCAGCGCCAGGTCGATCCCGCCGGCAGCCCCGCCGAAGCCGCGGTCCGCGGAGGTGCGGGCAACGGCGTCGAGGGTGTCAGCCAGGATGGCCTTGGAATCGTGAAGGAGGCGGCCCACCAAAGTGGACTTGCCGTCGTCGACCGATCCCGCGGTGGCGAAGCGGAAGAGCGTTGTGGGCAGGGCAGCTTCGAGGTCGCCGGCCGCGCCGGACAAAACTGTGTCGGTGCTCATTTAGAAATACCCGTCCTTCTTGCGGTCTTCCATGGCGGCCTCGGAGATGCGGTCATCTGCACGGGTGGCGCCACGTTCGGTCAGGGTGGAGGCAGCGACTTCAACCACGACGTCGGACACGGTGTACGCGTCCGATTCGACGGCGCCGGTGCAGGACATGTCCCCCACGGTGCGGTAGCGGACGGTCTTGGTGATGACTTCCTCGTGCGGCAGCGGCTGGGACACTTCGCCCACCGCGCGCCACATGCCGTCGCGGGCGAAGACTTCGCGCTCGTGGGCGTAGTACAGGCCGGGCAGCTCGATGTTCTCGCGCTCGATGTAGCGCCAGATGTCCAGCTCGGTCCAGTTGCTGATGGGGAACGCGCGGACGTGCTGGCCCACAGTGTGGCGGCCGTTGTAGAGGTTCCACAGCTCGGGCCGCTGGTTGCGCGGGTCCCACTGGCCGAACTCGTCGCGGAGGCTCAGGATGCGCTCCTTGGCGCGGGCCTTATCCTCGTCGCGGCGGCCGCCGCCGAAGACGGCGTCGAACTTGTTCCGCTGGATCGCGTCCAGCAGCGGGACGGTCTGCAGCGGGTTGCGGGTGCCGTCGGCACGCTCGGCGAGCTCGCCGCGGTCAATGAACTCCTGGACGGAGCCGACGACGAGCTTCAGGCCGAGGCGTTCAACGGTGCGGTCACGGAAGTCGATGACCTCGGGGAAGTTGTGGCCGGTGTCCACGTGCAGCACGGGGAAGGGGACCTTGCCCGGCCAGAAGGCCTTGGTGGCCAGGTGCAGCATCACCACGGAGTCCTTGCCGCCGGAGAACAGCAGCGCGGGCTTCTCGAACTCGGCGACAACCTCGCGGATGATGTGGATGGCCTCGGATTCGAGGGTGTCCAGGCTGCTCAGTCGGGTTGAGACGGCGGAGTCGGTCACCTGGGTAGTCTCCTCGGTTAGGAAAGTGCTCATACGTGTAGCCCGCATTCTGTCTTGTCGGTACCTGCCCAGCGGCCGGCGCGGGGGTCGTCGCCGGGCGCCACCTTGCGGGTGCAGGGCTGGCAGCCAATGGAGGGGTAACCCTGGGATAGCAGCGGGTTGACGGGCAGGAGGTTGTCGTCGGAGTACTGGACCAGCTGGTCGAATGTCCATGCGGCCACCGGGTTGACCTTGACCAGGCCGTTCTTGTCGTCCCAGCTGACCAGCGGAGTGTTGGTGCGGGTGGGCGCCTCGTCGCGGCGGACACCGGTGAACCAGAGTTCGTAGCCGGCCAGGGTGCGCTGCAGCGGGGCCACCTTGCGGAGGGCGCAGCACTGGGCGGCGTCGCGGGCGAAGAGGTCCTTGCCCAGGAGGCGGTCCTGCTGTTCCACGGTGTTCTCCGGAAGCACGTCCACCACGTTGACGCGGAGGTTAGCGGCCACCTCGTCGCGCGTGGCATAGGTTTCCGGGAAGTGGTAGCCGGTCTCCAGGAACAGGACGTCGACGCCGGGCATCTGGTCAGCGACGAGGGCCGGCAGGACGGCGTCGGCCATGGAGCAGGCGACGGCGACGGCCGGCAGTTCGAAGTTGCGCTCCACCCAGGCGATGACATCGCGGGCGGGGGCGTCCCAGCCGAGCTCGGCCGCGCCGGCTTCGGCCAGGGCCTTGAGCTCTTCCACAGGACGCTTGGCAGGTGCGGGTGCGAGATGTTTTGCCATTACTGGAGTGCCTCCTCGTCTGCTGCGTGGGCCCATTCGGCGAAGGTCTGGCCTTCGGCCCGCTGGGCTACGAAGGTGCGGACTACGCGCTCCACGTAGTCCGGGAGATCGTCCACGTAGACCTTGAGCCCGCGGACGGTGCGGCCCAGGCCTGCTTCCTCGCGGTCGTTGGAAGCCAGCCCGCCGCCCAGGTGGACCTGGAAACCCGGGGAGGGGTCGCCGTCGGGCGTGGGAAGCATCATGCCCTTGAGGCCGATGTCCGCCGTCTGGATGCGGGCGCAGGAGTTGGGGCAGCCGTTGATGTGCAGGGACAGTGCGTGCGGCAGCTCGCCGGATTCTGCGAGGTCGGCCAGGCGGCGCTCCAGCTCGGCAACTGCGGTGGCTGCCGTGTGCTTGGTTTCCACGATGGCCAGCTTGCAGTACTCGATGCCGGTGCAGGCGATGGTGCCGCGGCGGAACACGGACGGGCGGGCGGAGAGGCCCAGCGCATCCAGTTCAGCCACCAGGGGCTCAACCTGTTCCTTCTCGACGTCCAGGACCACGAGCTTCTGGTGCGGGGTGGTGCGCAGCCGGTAGGAGCCGCGGGCCTCGAGGGTGTCCGCCAGCTTGACCAGCGCGGCGCCGGACAGGCGGCCGGCCAGCGGGGTGGCACCAATGAAGAACTTGCCGTCCTTCTGCTCATGCACGCCGACGTGGTCACCGGGCGTGGTGGGCTTGGGCGCGGCGGGGCCGTCGGCCAGCTTGTAGCCGAGGTATTCGTCCTCGAGGATCTGGCGGAATTTCTCCGGACCCCAGTCGGCCATCAGGAACTTCAGGCGGGCCTTGGTGCGCATGCGCCGGTAGCCGTAGTCGCGGAAGATGCTGGTAACGCCGAGCCACACGTCGGCAGCCTGCTCCGGCGTCACGAAGGCACCGAGGCGCTTGCCGAGCATCGGGTTGGTGGACAGCGCGCCGCCGGCCCAGAGGTCGTAGCCGATGCCAAGTTCCGGGTGGCGGACACCCACCAGGGCGAAGTCGTTGATCTCGTGGACCACGTCCTGGCTGGGGTGGCCGGTGATGGCGGTCTTGTACTTGCGCGGCAGGTTGGACAGCAGCGGGTTGCCGATGAACCGCTCCCCCAGCTCCGCGATCAGCGGCGTGGGGTCGATGATCTCGTCCTTGGCGATGCCGGCCACGGGCGAACCAAGGATCACGCGGGGAACGTCGCCGCAGGCCTCGGTGGTGGACAGGCCAACACCTTCCAGGCGGGTCCAGATCTCGGGGATGTCCTCCACGCGGATCCAGTGCAGCTGGATGTTCTGGCGGTCCGTGAGGTCAGCGGAGTCACGCGCGAAGTCCACGGAGATCTGGCCGATGACGCGCAGCTGCTCGGTGGTGAGCGCCCCGCCGTCGATCCGAACCCGGAGCATGAAGTACTTGTCCTCGAGCTCGTGCGGCTCAAGGGTTGCGGTCTTGCCGCCGTCGATCCCGGGCTTGCGCTGGGTGTACAGGCCCCACCAGCGGAACCGGCCGTGCAGGTCCTGGCCGGGGATGGCGTCGAAGCCCTCTTTGGAATAGATGGTCTCGATACGCTCGCGCACGTTGAGGCCGTCGTCTTCCTGTTTCCAGGTTTCGTTGGCGTTCAGGGGCGTTTTGCCGTCCACTTTCCACTGCCCGTGCGGCTTCGCGGCGGGGCGGTTGGTGCGCGCGGGGCGCTTGGCGGCAGCGGAGTCCGCGGACGCTCCGGCTAGAGCTGTATCAGTCATGCATCGACTGTAGGTCCCGCCCGAAGTGCGTCACAAAGGCCCGGAAACGCTAAGTCACCTAGGGAAATATTTCGTCACGAAACGCCGGACAGCCTTGAAGAAGCCACCCTCCTGTGTTTCGGGCTCCGGTTCTGCGGGGGCTTCCTGGGGCTCGGGGGCCGGGGCGGCGGCCGGCGCCTGGGCCGCGGTTTCGCGGGCCTTTGCGACGGCGGCGTCGTACCGTTCCAGCGCGATCTCGGCCAGCACGGGGGACGGCAGCAGGGGTTCCGTCACAAGGTCGGCCCCGGCCTTGGCGAGCTGGTCGTGGAAGAAGCCCGGCGCCAGGAGGTAGGAGGCAATCACCACGCGCCCGCCGACGTCGACAGCCCCCGCGGACTCACCCGCCCCGGCACCGCCTTCCAGTTCCTCGCGGAGCATCGCAACGGCGTCGGGCACGGACGGCTTGGCCGAGGCACCATAGGCCGCCACCATCCGGTTGGACCGCAGTTCGCGGAGCTGGCCCAGCAGGTCTTCGACGCTGACCGCGGCGTTGGGGTTGGAGGAGCCCGCGGCGGCGAGCACGATCACGTCGTTGTCCGTGACACCGGCCTCCCGCAGCCGCTGGTCCAGCAGCGCGGCCAGGCGCGGATCCGGCCCCAGCGGCGCGGCAGCAGCACTGCCCGGCCGGCTCTTCACGGCCCGGGCGATGTCCACCTTGACGTGGTAGCCAACGCTGAGCAGCAGCGGAACCACGACAGCGGGTTCACCCTCGGGCAGGCCGGCCACCACATCCACCAGGTCCGGCTGCTGGACATCCACATAGGCTTCCCGGACATCGAGGCCCGGGCGGAGGGCGGCGATGGCGGCGCGCAGGGCGTTGACCTCCGCGGCTCCCTGTGTGTTGGACGTCCCATGGGCGCAGGCGATCATGATGGGGCTGTTCATAGGGGCTAGCGTAACGTTGGAGCCGCCCTGTCCGCCCTCTTTAAACCGCCGGGACGCTCCATGACATTCCCTTTTGACATCGCCCTGGTATGGCTGGACCTGGCCGGCATCTTCTTCTTCGCCGTGTCCGGATCGCTGCTGGCGGCCCGGAAGCAGTTCGACATCGTGGGCTCGCTCCTGCTGGCCTCGCTGGTGTCCCTCGGCGGGGGCGTGATCAGGGACATCATCCTCGCCGTCATCCCGGCCGCGTTCACCAACCCCGCATACCTCGTCCCGCCGGTGCTGGCCACGGTCCTGGTGTACTTCCTGTTCCCCGCGTTCCAGCGCTTCACGTCCCTGCTGGTGCTGTTCGACGCCGGCGGGCTGGCCCTCTTCTGCATCACCGGCACACTGAAGGCGCTGTCCTTTGGTGTGAACCCCCCGGCCGCGGTCCTGCTGGGGGTCACAACGGCGGTGGGCGGCGGGCTGCTCCGGGACATCACGGCCAACGAGGTGCCACAGCTGTTCAACCCCGCGGACCTGTACGCGGTGCCCGCGTTTTGCGGGGCCGCGCTGACCGGAGTGCTCTGGGTGACCGGAACCTTCAATGCGCTCACCGCATGCGCCGTTGCCGCCGTCGTATTTGCCTTCCGGGTGGCAAGCTGGCGGCGGTCCTGGCGCATCCCCCTGGCCGTCCACGGCTGGCACCGGGCTGAGGCCGACAGCGGCGAATCGCGGGGCCGCGATTAGCTAGGATTGAACCATGACTGACATGTTCCTCGAGAAATTCCGTGCGCTGGTTCCAAAGTATCTCGAGGACGAATGGCAGGCAGAGGACGGGCTGACTCCGGAGGAGCTGGACAAGGCCCTGGCCGACCACCAATTCCAGATTCCCCTGGTGCTCCGCGAGTTCTACCTGGCCGTTGGCGGCTGCGAGGACCTGATGGAGGCGTACCACTACTTCTGGGATCCGGACGAACTGGAAGTCGACGACGAAGGCTTCCTGATGTTCCTCGAGGACGAGGAAGAGGAGTACACCTGGGGGTTCCGCATGGGAGACCTCAGCGTCCCGGACCCCATCGTGTACCGCCGCAACAACGCCCGCGGCCAGTGGAAGTCCGAGGAAGGCACCTTCTCGGAGTTCGTGTTCGACATGTTCGAGTGGGCCTTCGAGGACGACGAAGACTAGGTTTCCGGCCAAAGCGGGGCACCTTGACACGGACGCGCCGGCCGGAAATGCGTGACTTATAGAGCCGGCACTCTGGCAGATCCCTGAGTTTCCGGGAACGGGCAGCCGTGGCAGGGCCAAAAGTTACGCATTTTCGTCGCCGCCATCGGCAGGACGCGCCGGAAAGACACCTCTGCGCCTCAACTCGAGGACAGACAGGACCTCTGCGACCATCGCCTCCGGCGCGTGGACCACGTCCTCGTAGTAGTAGCGGAGCACCAGGTAACCGCCCAGGATGCTCCGGTTGTTCCGCCGCTGGTCCTTCTTGACCGAACGTGGTTCAAAGTGGGTTGAGCCGTCGGTCTCCACAACAAGGCACTCCTCGATAAGGAAGTCCACCTCCCCCACCCCTGGAATATTCACGTGCCTCCGCACTCTTAGCCCAGCTCTGGCAAAGTGCGTATTGGCAAGCACTTCAAGCAATGAGTCCGCCCTGGGGATCACCAGGTCCAGAAGCTTCCTGGCCTTGCCATTGCGCTTGCCACTACAGCTGGCATAGAGGAACTCGAGAGAGATGTCGCCGCGTCCGGCAGCAGACTGGATCATTATCAGAGCCTCCAGCTCGGGTAGGCAACGCATGCTATGCAGCAGGACGTCTGCCAGGCCCACAACAGGAAGCCAGCCGTGCCTCGGATGTCTGGGCCGCCCATGCTCCACCACTCCCGGGGTGCGCCCCGGATGACTGCGGCAGATGTGCAAGGCCGGGTCACTCTTCAAGGTCCACAACCCGTATACGGGCGCAGCAGACACACACGTCAGAAGCCCTCCCCGATTCATGGCCTGCTGCAGGGGATTTGCTGCCGGAATGGCGTAAACGCCGCGGCTGGACTTCACGATCCGGCCACTGGCCACGGCACCCCTGACGGCTGCCCGTCCAAATCCGGCCTTTTCCAGATGCGATGTCCGGGCCACGCCACCGCGGCGCTGAAGATAGTCGCTGATGTCCACCACGACAGCGTCACCCGAGGCGGCCCGATCCGCGAGGCAAGGGAGGAGCTATGTGGACGAAGACTGAGCGTCACTCAAGGAAGGTGGTCCCGGACGCGTATCTTTTGGCGCCTTTCGGTCATTTACCCACCGGCCGCAATATGGCTTCAACGCCTGTGACAAAAGAGGTAACAACCTACTTGCGCGATGTGACAAAGCTGTCATAGACTATTCACGGATCCGCTAAACGCCTCCGGCGGGTCTGATGCGAACGGAGAGATAGCCTCGGTTCAAAGCAACGTATGACTCGTATCGTTGCGGAGAACCGGGGCTATCCCGTTTAACCCATCGATTGCTCCATACCTGCCGTTATGTGGCGCCAAAACGCCATCTGCACAGCAATCGATGACACGGAAAAGCCCGGCACCGCCTGCGGCAACCGGGCTTCCACGCAGGCACGGGCTAGCTGGCGCGGTCCACCACAGCAAGCGCGAAGTTGGACAGCGAGTCCTTGACCACGCCTTCGGGCAGCGGGGCCAGGGCGGCGATGGCTTCATCGGCCCACCGGCGGGCAACAACCCAGGACTCCGCAGTCACGGGGTGCTCGCGCAGCCCGGCGACGGCCTCGGCAAGCGCCTCATCCGAGGACAGGTCCCCGTCAATGAGCCGGAGAAGCCCGACGGCGGACTGGTCACCGTCCGCGGCCGCCTTGCGCAGGAGCAGCACCGGCAGGGTGGGAACACCTTCGCGCAGGTCGGTGCCCGGGGACTTGCCGGACTTGACCTTGATCCCGGTGACATCGATGACGTCGTCCGCGAGCTGGAAGGCCACACCCACCTTCTCGCCATATTCCACCAGGACGGGCTCGAACGCGGGATCGGCGTTGGCGAAGATGGCGCCGAGCTGGCCGGACGCCGCCACCAGCGAACCGGTCTTGTCAGCAATCACGGAAAGGTAGTGCTCGATCGGATCTTCATCCGGACGCGGCCCCACGGTCTCGTGCAGCTGGCCCAGGCACAGCCGCTCGAATGTGCGGGCCTGGATGCCGAGGGCCCGCGAACCGAGTTCGGACACCAGGATTGAGGCCCGCGCGAAGATCAGGTCGCCGGTGAGCACCGCCACCGAGTTGCCCCAGACCTCGTGGGCCGTGGGCGCGCCGCGGCGGAACGGGGCAGAGTCCATGACGTCGTCGTGGTACAGGGTGGCCAGGTGCGTCAGTTCCACCACGACGGCGGCCTGCACCACGGCGGGAAGGGAAGCGTCGCCGAGGTGAGCGCACAGCAGGGTCAGCAGGGGCCTGATGCGCTTGCCGCCGGCCTCCACCAGGTGCCGCGACGTGGCATCAGCCAGGGGATCAGAGTTGGCGATCGCTTCGCGGAGTTTCTTCTCCACGCGTGCCAGGTTGTTGGTGATGGCCGGGCCCAGCTCGGCGTCTCCGGCAATGGCGGCGAAGCCCGCAGGCAGCTGCAAACCCGTAGCGATGGCGGTGGTGTTGAGGCTGGGTTCGGAGTCCGGCAGGCCGTGCCCGGCGTGCGTCCAGCTGTGGTCTGCGGCGTTGGTCACGGGTTAACCCTAACTTTTTGTAGCGGATACCGCTGATTGGAGTCTGCCGGGGCGGGCTTTGTATTGGATGTGGCCGGAACCAGAGACTCCAGGACGCGGATCACCCGGTCCTCAAAGCCCCTCGCGGATGGGTCCGTGAGGTTGGCCAGGAGCCTGACCACAAAGCGCATCAGAACCGGGATGGGCATGCCGGTGCGCAGCGCGAGCTTCATGACGGCCGGCTTGCCGATCAGCGCGGCGAAGGCCCGGCCCAAGGTGAAGTGGGAGCCCCACTGGTCCCGCACGTAGTCCGCGTACCGCGCAAGGTGCGCGTCGGCGTCGTACGTTCCTCCCGCTGCCAGCGAGCGGGAGGAGGCGTCGACCAGGAACTCGGCGGCGAAGCGGGCGGATTCCATGGCGTAGGAGATGCCCTCGCCGTTGAACGGGGACACCATGCCGCCGGCGTCACCCAGCAGGAGCAGCCCCGGCGAATAGTGCGGGGTGCGGTTGAAGCCCATGGGCAGCGCTGCGCCGCGGATCTCGCCCACCTGGTTTTCCGGTGTGAAGCCCCATTCGGCGGGCATGCCGGCGGTCCATTCGCGCAGGACCTGCTTGTAGTCGAGCTTGCCGAATTCCTTCGAGGAGTTCAGGATGCCCAGGCCCACGTTGGAAGTGCCGTCGCCCACGCCGAACACCCAGCCGTAGCCGGGCAGCAGTTTGCCGTCGCGGCCGGGGAGCTCCAGCCAGCCTTCCATCCAGTCGTCGTCCGTGCGCGGCGAGGTGAAGTAGGTGCGCACGGCGACGCCGAGCGGGCGGTCGTCCCGCTTCTGGATGCCGAGTGAGACGGCGGTGCGGGTGGAGTTGCCGTCCGCTGCGAGGACGACGTCGGCACTGAAGTCGCGCGTCTCCCCCGCCTTGCGTCCGGACTCGTCCAGGAGCGCTGCGCGGACGCCGGTGACCCGGCCGCCGCCGTTGCGCAGTGCTTCGGTGACGCTGTGCCGCTCAAGGATGGTGGCACCGGCGGCCTGGGCGTGCCGGGCCAGTTCCTCGTCAAAGCCAAGCCGGGTGCGGATCAGGCCGTACTGCGGGAAGTCGGACACCTCGGGCCAGGGCAGTTCGATGGTGCGGCCGCCGGCGATCAGGCGCAGGCCCTTGTTCCGGCGCCAGCCTTCTCCCTCGGGGTGGGGCAGGCCCAGCTTCTGGATTTCACGGACGGCGCGGGGGGTGAGGCCGTCGCCGCAGACCTTCTCGCGCGGGAAGCTCGTTTTCTCCAGAACGGTGACGTCGATGCCCGCCTTGGCAAGGTAGTACGCGGCGGTGGAGCCGGCCGGCCCCGCGCCGACAATCAGTACCTTCACAGGTCAGCGGACGATGTTGCGGCGCAGCTTGGCCACCGGGCCCTTGTGCGCGGCGATGGCGGCAGCCGCATTGTCCGGGGCCGGCCCTGCAGGCTTGAACGCGCGGTGGACGGCCACGATCCCGCCGGAAAGGTTGCGGTAGGTGACCTGTTCCCACCCGGATTCCTGCAGCCAGGCGGCCAGGTGGTCCTGGTCCGGCCAGGCGCGGATGGACTCAGCGAGGTAGACGTACGCGTCCGGGTTGGAGGCCACCTTCGTGGCGATGGCCGGCAGGGCGCGCATCAGGTATTCGGTATACATGGTGCGCCAGAGCGGGATCACCGGCTGGGAGAACTCCGCGATGACCAGCTTGCCGCCCGGTTTGGTGACGCGGAGCATCTCCTGCAGCGCCTTCTTCGGCTCGTTGACGTTGCGGAGGCCGAAGGAGATCGTGCTGGCGTCGAACGAGTTGTCGGCGAAAGGCAGGTTGGTGGCATCCCCGGCAACAAAATTGATGTCCGGGCGGCGGCGCTTTCCAACCTTGAGCATTCCCAGGGAGAAGTCGCAGGCCACAACGTCTATTCCAGCATCGGCATACGGCTCGCTGGAGGTGCCGGTACCGGCTGCCAGGTCAAGGACGCGCTGGCCTTTGCTGACGTCCATGGCTTCCACCACAACCTTGCGCCAGCGCCGGGTCTGCCCCAGGGACAGGACATCGTTGACGACGTCGTATTTCGGTGCGACGTCGTCAAACATCGTGGCTACTTCGTCCGGACGCTTATCCAAGGATGCTCGGTTCACCATGCCATTGTCTCAAATGTTCGGGAAGGTCCGGACCAAGGCGGCATGGAGTCAAAGCTTCGCGAGGAATGCCCTGGTATCCGCGGCCACCCGCTCCGGGCATTCCCAGAGGACCACGTGGCCGGTTCCGGCGTACGTTTTCAGGACGGAGCCGGGTATGCGGGCTGCCAGGATTTCCTGCTGGCTGCGGGGCAGAAACCCGTCCTGCTCTCCCCACAGGATCAGCGTGGGCGCGTGGATGGTTCCGGTTTCGGTGGGCGGTGCCGCCAGGCAGAGCCCCGCAAGCACGGACTTCCACACGTGCGCGGGCATTTTCAGCCCATCCGCCACCCGGTCATCGAGGTACCAGCCGGGCACGGCCTGGCCCAGGGGAAACCACAGCAGCGACTGACGCACCCAGTCCTCGTCGAGCGGGTCGGCCAGGGCGTCCACTTCGTCGGCGAACGCGGGCCGGCCTTGAAGGGTCAGCGGCGAACCCACCAGGATCAGGGCATCAACACGTTCAGGCTGCATCACGGCCAGCTGCTGGGCCACGTAGCCCCCGCTTGAGGAGCCCAGGACGGCGGCCGATTCAAGAGCCAGCGCATCGAGGATGGCCGCCACGTCCCGGGCCTGGTCCTCCAGCGAGTAGCCGTTGGCAGGCTTGTCCGCGTCTCCGTGGCCGCGCAGGTCAGGCGCGAGGATCCGGAATCCCTCCAGAAGCGGGGCCAGCCGGTCAAAGCTCCGGCGCGATTCCCCCCAGGCATGGAGCAGCAGCAGGGGCCGCGGCGACGCGTCCCCCTGGATCAGGCACGGCACGTGGATCCCGGTGCTGAGGAACAGCTGGCGGACTTCGGAGTCCATGACTGAAGGGTACGCCCGCCCCCGCCGCCGCGGGTACCTCCAGCAGGCCTCCCGGGCCACCGCACGCTCGGGAGTAGTGTTGTCTCATCATGACGAGCACGTTCCGCACCTTGACAGTCCCCCTGGATGGAAAAGAATTCCCCGGGGGGCTTCCTGCGTTTCTGGTCCGGGACGATGTCCTCTGCTGGACCCGCCGCGAGGCCGGACTGGCAGGATTCGGCGAGATCGCGCGCTTCACGGCAACGGGCCCTGAGCGGTTCCTTGAGGCAGACATCTGGTGGCGCCACCTGGTCCTCGAGGCCGAAGTCATTGATACCGTGGAGCTTCCCGGCACCGGACCGGTGGCTTTCGGATCCTTTGCCTTTTCCAAGACCTCGGCGCACGAATCGCGGCTGATCGTGCCCGAAATCGTGGTGGGCGTGCGCGACGGGCAGGTGTGGCTCACCCAGCTGACGTTCGACGACGGTCTCCTCACGGAGGACGGTGCCCTCGCCGCACTGGACCGCTGGCTTGCCGGCGGTCCCGCAGCTGCCGCGGCCGCACCCGTTGCAGCAGGCACGACGGCGGCAGCGGACCCGGCCGGGGACGGCACCATGGGTGGTGCCCGCGCCAAGGCGGGCGGCGCCGTCGTACGTCCCCTCCCGCTCGCCGCGGCGGCAACCCTGCACACCGGCTCCCTGAGCGAGGAATCCTGGATGGCCGCGGTCGAAGCGGGCGTGGCGGAAATCCGGACGGGCGCACTGGAGAAGCTGGTGCTTGCGCGCGACGTGGTGGCCACTATTCCGTCGGGCGTACATGCGTCGGCGGTGCTGAGGGAGCTCGCCGCGCGGTACCGCGAGTGCTGGACGTACGGGGTAGACGGGCTGGTGGGGGCGACTCCGGAGATGCTGATCCAGGTTGAGGGCCGCACTGCCCAGGCCCGCGTGCTGGCCGGAACTCTGGACCGACGGGATGCGCACGGCGAGGACGGCCTTCCGATGGATTACGCCACCAGGGTGTTGGCAGGATCGGAAAAGCAGCGGCATGAACACGAGATCGCCATCCAATCGCTGACCTCACAGCTGGCACCGTTCTCGGAAGCCATGAACGCGCACGACGAGCCGTTCATCCTGGAACTGCCCAACGTGTGGCACCTGGCGTCCGATGTAAAGGCCGAGCTCGCCGAGATCGAAGGCCATGTGCCTACCTGCCTTGCCCTGATCAACGCCCTGCACCCCACCGCCGCCGTCTGCGGGACCCCCACGGAGGTGGCCGGTGCGCTCATCCGCAAGCTGGAGCACCTGGACCGCGGACCGTACGCCGGGCCGGTGGGCTGGCTTGACGCCGCCGGAAACGGCGAATGGGGCATTGCCCTGCGCGGCGCCGTCATCGAGTCCCCCACTTCGGTGCGGTTGTATGCCGGCTGCGGCATAGTCGACGGCTCGCAGCCGGAGGCCGAGCTTGCCGAAACGTGGGCCAAATTCCGGCCGATGCTGGAATCGCTCGGCATCAGCAGCTGACCCCTCAGTCCCAGGAAGTCCGGGATCGGAGACAAGCTCTTCTCCGACGCGCTTGATTTTCACTGTGCTTTAGTTATCCAATAGTGAAACTAAGTTTCCTGTGATGCACATCTCATAATCGGCGCTACACTATGTACCGATTTAGCACCACATACTCCCCGCAACAAAAGGTAAGAAAACATGCAGCTCAAGTCCCTGGCCACGGCCAAAATGACCGCCAAGGCAGCAGCACTCTTCGCCGTCGGCGCCCTCACCCTCACGGCCTGCGGTGGCGGAAGCTCCACCCCGGCTGCCTCCGCAGGCGGCATCCAGCTCATCAACGCCGGCAAGCTCACGGTCTGCTCGGACATCCCCTACGAGCCGTTCGAGTTCGAGAAGGACGGCCAGACCGTCGGCTTCGACATCGACATCGCCAAGGAGGTTGCCAAGGACCTCGGTGCCGAACTGAGCATCGTGGACAGCTCCTTCGAGGCCATCGAGACCGGTACCGCGCTGACCCAGTGCGACCTGGGGATCTCCTCGATCTCCATCACGGACACCCGCAAGTCCGTGATGGACTTCTCCACCCCGTACCTGGATGACGACCTGGCCCTGGTTGCCAGCGATGACTCCGGCATCAAGGGCCTGGACGACGCCAAGGGCAAGAAGGTGGGCGTCCAGCAGGCCACCACCGGCGCCGACTACGCCCAGGAAAAGGGCATCGACGCCCAGCAGTTCGAGGACACCGGCCTCCTGGTGCAGGCCCTCGAGGCCGGCACCATCGACGCCGCCCTGGGCAACCAGTCCGTCCTGGGCTACGCGATCAAGGACCAGCCCAAGTTCAAGAGCGTTGAGGACTTTGCCACCGGCGAGCAGCTGGGCATCTCCATCAAGAAGGGCAACACCGCCATGGCGGAGAAGGTCAACGGCACGCTCAAGCGCCTGACCGACGACGGCTCCCTGGCAAAGTTCAAGACCACCTGGTTCGGCGAAACCGCCAAGTAACCACGGCACTGTAGTCGCCGCGAAGGCCCCGCCCCGGGTCCTGCACGGCACTGAGGACTACGCCGCCTTGAGAACTCCGCAGTTGGGGCCCCGGACGAGCTGTACCCAGTCCGTCCGGGGCCTCTGCCACGCACTACGAATGTGAGCACCCCATGGCAATGACCGCACGTCAACGAGCCAGAGTAAGCCTGTACGTCCAAGCCGGAATCTTTGTTGTGGCCATCGCCGCGCTGATCCTGGCCACCGACTGGAAGACCATCGGCAACAGCGTCTTCAACTTCGCCAAGATCGGGCCGATGTTCCCGGGCATCTTTGTCACCGGCCTGGTCAACACCCTGATCTATACCGTCCTCGGCTTCATCGTGGGCCTCTCCGGCGGTCTGCTGCTGGCCCTGATGAAGCTCTCCAGTTTCCCCCTCTACCGCTGGATCGCCACCGGCTACATCGAGTTCTTCCGCGGCATCCCCGCGCTGCTGGTCTTCATTGCCTTCGGCTACGGCGTGCCGCTGGCGTTCGGCGTCTCGTGGAACATCACCGTGATCGTGATGGTTTCACTCGGCATGGTGGCCTCGGCGTACATCGCCGAAACCCTCCGCGCCGGCCTGCAGGCGGTGCCGAAGGGCCAGCTGGAAGCCGCCCGGTCGCTGGGCATGCCCCAGTGGCGGGCCATGGTGACCATCGTCATCCCGCAGGCCTTCAAGATTGTCCTGCCGCCGCTGACCAACGAGGTCATCCTGCTCACCAAGGACTCGTCCCTGATCTATGTCCTGGGCCTCACCGCCTCCCAGTACGAACTCACCAAGTTTGGCCGCGACGGCATCTCAAGCCTCGGTGCCGGCCTGACGCCGCTCCTCGTGGCCGGCGCCTTCTACCTGGTGATCACCATCCCCCTGAGCTTCCTGGCCCGGAAGTTCGAAAGCCGCACCGCGCGGAACAATCGATAGGCAGGGAAGACCATGAACGACGTCGTAATTCACTCCCGCAATCACACGGGTCCCGTCCACGCGGCCGGCGTGTCCATCAAGGACCTGCGCAAGTCCTACGGCAGCAACGAAGTCCTCAAGGGCATCAGCCTGGACGTGGCGCCGGGTGAAGTGGTGTGCCTGATCGGCCCGTCCGGCTCCGGCAAGTCCACCCTGCTGCGCTGCGTGAACCTGCTGGAGCAGCCCAATGAGGGCGCCATCCACGTGGGCGGATTCGAAGCCACCGACCCCGACGTGGACATCGACAAAATGCGCCGCAAGGTAGGCATGGTGTTCCAGCAGTTCAACCTGTTCCCGCACCTGGACGCCAAGCGCAACTGCTCCATCGCCCAAACGAAGGTCCTCAAGCGCTCCCAGGCCGAGGCGGACAAGGTGTCCATGCACAACCTTGAGCGCGTGGGCCTGGGACACCTCGCGGACCGTTTCCCGGACCAGCTCTCCGGTGGCCAGCAGCAGCGTGTGGCCATTGCCCGGGCGCTCAGCATGGACCCGGAGCTGATGCTCTTCGACGAGCCCACCTCCGCGCTGGATCCCGAGACCGTGGGCGATGTCCTCTCCGTCATGCGGAACCTCGCCAAGGAGGGCATGACCATGCTGGTGGTGACCCACGAGATGGGCTTCGCCCGCGAGGTGGCGGACCGCGTGGTGTTCATGGACGGCGGCGTTGTGGTGGAGGAAGGCGCGGCCGAGCAGGTCATTGCCGCCCCCACCCAGCCCCGCACCAAGGAGTTCCTGCGCCGCGTCCTCGATCCGACGCACATCGGCCTCGAGGAGTAGCGCGTTTCGCGCCCGAAAAGGACAGCCGCTATCCGGCCCCGGATGGCGGCTGTCCTTTTCGGGCGCGAACACCCGGAATGGTGGCGCGAAGCGGTAGCTTGGGCACCCCCTCCGCGATAAGGAAGGCCGCAAAAGTCTCCGCATCCCGCAGCTCAGCCCAGGTCCACCGGACAACCCTCCGTCCAGTTGCACGGACCCGGTCCTCCCTCCTTTTTTCGGCAATCACCACCTCGGAGACAGTGCGGCCCCGCAGAAACTCCGGTTTCTGGTACTTGATGAGACCATCAAACTCGCCTGCTATTCTTTCCACGCCCCATTCGAAGTCGAGGTAGGCCACAAAGCCTTTCCTGTCCGCCACCCTGCACTGAAGCAAGGGGATGGAAAACCCTCCAAGGAACATGTAGGCGCGACTCAAGGATTCACCCGGTGATCCGGAATTCGGGTCGGCGAAGTCCAGTGCCGTACTGATGCGCCTGGCCGCGGCGGCACTGTATCTTTCGGTTGCCATCGCCTTCAAAGCGTCCCTGTCCAGGGGTGGCAGCCCCGTAACGGCGTCCGGTTTGAGGACGTGGTCGAAGGCAATGACGGCCTGCTCAAACGGCCGCAGAGCGCCTAGGTCCAGAACAGTACGCTCCCTTGAGGTCACCAGGAGCCCTGTACGCTCGCAAATCTCCGAACCACTCACGCTGATGCGGTGGCGGCTGATTCCTGCCTTTGACCGGCCACCGGCCGCATCGTCGGTGCAGGAATGGACCACCTTCTGGGCCCCCAGGAGCGGAATGCGCCAAAGGGCTGCCGCCGATTCCAGGCAAAACACGTTCCGCGTCCTCAATGTGGTGGCTGTGGCCAGGATCAGCAGCGGATACCGGTCCCATGGCTTGAGGGCTTTCCAGACGGGCTCGGCAACGTATACGCCCTGCCTGATCCGGCGCAACTCCCCCGCTGCGCACTTCCGTGCAAGTTCCCGGGAGTCTTTGCCAAGGCGGGCATAATCGCTGCTGAGTATGAGTGCGTTGGTGTCCATCCAGCCATAATTGCGGGGCGTGTACGCCGCCGTAATGCCCGATCACGTGTATGTGGATTAAGGTGGCGCGCCCGATTCGGATGTCCGCTACCCGGTTCCCGGGGGCCGATGTCCGAACGGGTAGCGCAGACCCGATCCGGCCGCCGTCACCGGGCCAGCACTCCCCCGACGGCCGCGGCTACGGCTTCCGTGATCCGCGCGTGCAGGGCGCGCAGGCCGTGCCGGTCCGTGCGGACCTCCACGATGGTGCGGCCTTCGACCGGCCGGGCAAGCGCCTCGGCGAGTCCCGCCGTCGTACCCACCACTGAATGCCCGACGCCGTACGCTGCGGCGAGTGCCGAGAGGTCCACTGTGTGCGGGGTACCGAAGAGGCGCTCGACGGCGTCCCCGTAGGTTCCGGCCTCGCGCACCGCACCATGTTCCAGCAGGTCGAAGATGGCACCGCCGGAGTCGTTCAGGACCACGATCCGGAGCTGCGGCGGTTCCTCCCCGGAACCGAGGAACAGCCCCCCGGCGTCGTGCAGGAAAGTTACATCCCCCAGCAGGACGGTGGTTTCCCGCCGGCCCCCGAGCGCTATGCCGGTAGCCGTGGAGATGGTGCCGTCAATGCCTGACAGCCCGCGGTTGGCATAGACCGTGGCGGCTGGTTCCGGGGCGGGCACCCCGGCCAGGTCCACGTCCCGGATTCCATTGGAAGATCCCAGCAGCAGTTGGCCTCCGCTGTGCTTCCACACCAGCGACCCCACTGACGGGCCGGTGGCGGCGGTGTCGGCGGAAAGTATTCCATCGAGGGCATGTTGGGCTGCGGAGCCGGCCAGAAGCCAGGTATCCAGCCATTCCGGCGTCCCGCGGCCCGCGAATTCCGCCAGGTCTGCAAGGTTTTCCAGCGGCAGTTCGGTGCGGCGGCCGGGCTCGAACCAGGCTACGGGAACCGGCTGGTACAGGGCGGACGGAACCTCTGCACGGGCCAGCAGGGCTGCCACCGGGCGGGACAGGGTGGGGCGGCCGAACAACACCACGCGTTCGACCGGCATCACGGACCCTGGCCCGAAGTGCTCCAGCAGAAGCCGGTACGGCCCCACGGCGTTCGGGCCGAAGCGTGCGTTGGATGACGGCTCCGCCAGCAGCGGCAGGCCGTGGGCGCGGGCGAACGCTTCGGCGACGGGCCCGGCGTCGTGCCCTGCCAGGACCACCGTCCGCCGCTCCGGCAGCCCTGCTGAAGCTGGCGGCAGGTTCATGATGAGGGGCTCGGTGCCGACCCGGTAGCGCTGCCGCCCGGCCGCCGGCGGGAGCGCCTCCCCCGGGGAGGGGACCAGTGGATCGCGGAACGCGAGATTGAGCTGGACGGGGCCCGGCGGGAGTTCCGGGAAGGCGCCGGTGGCGGCTGACAGGCCTGTCCGGATAGCGCGCGCGGGGTCCGATCCCGCGGGCACATCGGCGGCGAAGCGCACCTGGTCGCCGAAGAGGTCCGGCTGGATGGTGGTCTGGTTGGCGCCCGTGCCGCGGAGCTCGTCGGGACGGTCGGCGGACAGCACAACCAGGGGAACCGCGGCGTGGTTGGCCTCCATGACGGCGGGCAGCAGGTTTCCGACGGCGGTCCCGGACGTTGTCAGCACGGCCGCTGGAGAGCCGGTGGACAGCGCCAGGCCCAGCGCAGTGAACCCGGCGGAGCGCTCGTCGATCCGCACCAGCAGTTCCAGGCGGCCTTCAGCTGACGCTTCGGCCAGCGCGTACGCCATGGGGGCCGAGCGGGAACCGGGTGAAACCACCACGTGCTGCACGCCGCCGTCGATCAAAACCCCGACGGCGATCCTCGCCGCCGCGATGGCGCTGAGCGAAGGGGCGGCGTCCGGTGAGCCTGTCTGGGAAGTGCCGGGAGCGGAATCGTTGTGCGAAGTCACCAAACCAGTCTGCCACCCGGCCGGTGCGTTCCGGGTCCGGCGCTCCCCCGGTTCCGTACTAAGCGCATAGACTCTGACCAGAAGGAGAATCACATGGCAAAGCGCCCCACTGTTTACCACGTCGCGGAGCGGGCAGGCGTGTCGATAGCCACCGTCTCGTTCACCTTCAGGCAGCCGGAAAAGGTCAAGGCCTCGACCCGCGAACTGGTGCTGGCGGCGGCGCAGGAACTGGGCTATGTCCCCAGCGCGAGCGCCCGCGGCCTGGCGCGCGGCAGGACCGGCGCCCTGGGCCTGTTCGCCTACGATTACCTGCTGGACCCTTCAGCACGTCCCGGCGGGCAGGCCGAACTCCCGCAGGATCCGGCGTCGGAGGGCGACCGCGAGGACGGGGACCTCCGCCTGTTCCCCTTGTATGTGGATGAGGTCCAGCGCGGTGTTGAACTGGAGTGCTGGCGCCGGGGGCAGGCGCTGCTGGTGGGCGGCGGCAATCCGGCCAACAACGAGGCCGTGCTCTCCGACATTGCCGGCCGGGTTGACGGACTTGCTGTCTTTCCGCGGTCGGTACCCGTCGATGCACTGACCCGGATAGCCCGCCGCATTCCCGTGGTGGAGGTTTCGGAGAGCCTGCGCAACCGCGGCGTGGACCATGTGACCGTGGACAACGCCGCCGGCATGCGGGCCATGACGGAGCACCTGGTCGACGTGCACGGGCTGACCGAACTGATGTTCATTGGCGCCATGCCGTCCTCCGACAACGACGAACGGCTCGAAGCCTTCCAAGCGGCACTGGCAGAGGCCGGCGTGGGGATGCGCCACGATCCCTGCTACCCGGCCGGCAGCGAAACCGCCGTCGCGGAAACCGTCCGGACCCTCTGCAGGCTCGGTACCCTGCCGCAGGCCTTCGTGTGCGCCACCGACCAGGATGCGCTGGTGGTAATGGACATGCTGGCGGAGGCCGGAGTTGACGTGCCCCGGCACGTGGCCGTCACTGGCTTCGACGGCATCGCCGCCGGGCGCGTCATCCGGCCGCCGCTGACCACAGTGCGCCAGCCCATGGAGCGGATGGGGCGGACCATGGTGGACCTGCTGCTGGACAGGCTTGACCACCCCGAAAAGCCCCCGGTGGAGCTTCGCCTGCCGGTCCGCATGGTCCTGCGCGAAAGCTGCGGCTGCCGCCCGGGCTGAGCACGCCTGCCCGCGCCGGGGCGCAACTTCGTGGGAGCCCGGCCATTTTGAGAAAGTTGGCGGCAGCTGTTGCCAAACTCACATTCAATGCGCTTAGATTGGTTTACACCGTAAATCAAAGCGCTTAGATAATTTTCGGCGGGATGACTCCCCTGCTCCTGCCTCCTCCGCTCAGTTCGGCCTGCCGGCTCGCGGAACCCCCGAAAGGAACAATGATGATCCATGCCAATGCCAAGAAGGCGGCAGCCGTCGGCATCGCCGCAGCGTTGCTTCTGACTGCTTGCGGACGGGACTCCGCCGGTCCGGCAGCAACCTCTCCGGCCAAAGCCGTCGCATCTGGTCCAGCGACCGGCACCCTCACAGTGTGGGCACAGGGCGCTGAAGGCGAGGCCCTGCCGGCGCTGCTGAAGGACTTCGAATCCGAGAACCCCGACGTCAAAGTCAATGTCACGGCCATCCCCTGGGATGCCGCGCTGAGCAAGTACCAGACCGCCATCGCCGGCGGCACCACACCTGACGTGGCCCAGATGGGAACCACCTGGATGGGTGACTTCAGCACCGCCTTCGACCCGACCCCGGCCGAAATCGACACCAGCTCCTTCTTCCCGGGCTCCTTGAAGTCCACCGAGGTCGAAGGAACCAAGTACGGCGTGCCCTGGTATGTGGACACCCGCGTGGTCTACTACCGGAGCGACCTGGCGGAAAAGGCCGGCATCACCAAGGCACCCGCGACCTGGGAGGACTTCAGGGCCCTGGCTGAGGCGCTCCAGACCAAGGCCGGCGCCAAATTCGGCGTCCAGCTGCCTACCGGCGGCGCCGACTCGTACCAGGCCACCCTGCCGTTCCAGTGGTCCAACGGCGCCAAGCTTATGAACGACGACGGCACCAAGTGGACGCTCGACACCCCGGAGTCAGCCGAGGCCCTCAAGTACTACGCGGGCTTCTTCAAGGACGGCATCGCCTCCAAGGCGGTCTCCACCGGGACCACGGCCGAGGCCTCGTTCGTGGACGGTTCCGCGCCGATGATGATCAGCGGCCCGTGGCACGTCGGTCTGCTGAACAAGACCGGCGGCGAGGGATTCGCCGACAAGTACAAGGTGGCTCCGATGCCGAAGGCAAAGACCGCCACATCCTTCGTGGGCGGCTCCAACATGGTGGTCTTCAAGAAGTCCGAAAACCGCGATTCGGCCTGGAAGCTCCTCCAGTGGCTGTCCAAGCCGGAGGTGCAGCTCAAGTGGTACAAGGCAACCGGTGACCTGCCGTCCCAGCAGACTGCCTGGAAAGACCCGACCCTGGCCGACGACAGCAAGCTCTCCGTTTTCGGTGAGCAGCTGAAGACCACCGACAACCCGCCCGCCGTCCAGACCTGGACCCAGGTTTCGGCAGCCGCAGACTCCGAAATTGAACAGATCGTCAAGGCAGGAAAAGACCCCGCCGACGCCCTGAAATCCCTGCAGCAGACCGCAGACTCGATCGGCACCGGGAAGTAACAGTGGCTGCAACCACCACCACGACGTCTGCCGGCACCTCACGGGGTGCCGGCAGGGGTCCGGCCAGGCCTGGCGGTTCGCGCCGGCGTCGCAACGCCGTGACGGCATGGCTGTTCGCTTTGCCTTTCGTCCTCATTTTCGGCGTGTTCATGCTGGGTCCGCTGGTGTCATCGTTCGTGATGTCCTTCACGGATTTCACCAGCCGCGACATCGAAAACCCGCTGTCCGTGGGATTCGTGGGGCTTGACCAGTACGCCGCACTGTTCCGGAACCCCCAGTTCCTGCACTCGGTCCTGAACACGGCTTACTTCGTGCTGGCCGGCATTCCCCTCACCACCGTCCTGGCCCTCGCCCTCGCAGTTGCCCTGAACAGCGGCATCACGCGCTTCCGCACCGCCTTCCGCGTGGGCTTCTACACCCCGGTGGTCACCAGCATCGTGGCCGTGGCCGTGGTGTGGCGGTTCATCCTCCAGCCTGACGGCCTGCTGAACGTGATCCTCGGATGGGTGGGCATCGCCGGTCCGGACTGGCTCAACAGCACCACCTGGTCCATGCCCGCCCTGATCATGCTTGCTGTCTGGCGCAACCTGGGCACGCTGATGATCATTTTCCTGGCCGGGCTCCAGGCCGTTCCGGGCGACATCCTCGAGGCGGCCCAGGTTGATGGAGCCAACGCCTGGCAGCGGTTCATGAAGATCACGCTGCCCATGCTGCGCCCCACCCTCCTCCTGGGCACAGTCCTTCTCTCGGTCGGATTCCTGCAGTTTTTCGAGGAGCCGTTCGTGATGACCAAGGGCGGGCCCCTGGACTCCACCCTCTCGGTCAGCTACTTCACCTTCAACCAGTTCGGGTTCGGTAAGTACGGGCTCGCCTCGGCCGCGAGCTATGTGCTCTTTATAGCCATTGCCCTGTTGAGCCTCATCCAATTCCGAGCCCTGCGATCCAAGGACTGAGCTCCATGACAATCCCGGAAACCGCACCCACCCCCACGGAAAAAATGCTGACAGAACGCAAAAAAGCCGAACGGACGACGGCGGGAGGCCCCCGGGTGCCGGCCGCCCCGCCCGGCCCGGCCCGCCGCCGTCGTACCGGCCGGCCGCCCGCACACCGGGCACTGACGTACGCAGTCCTCCTGGTCGCCGTCACTGCCACACTGCTGCCCTTCGCGTGGATGTTCCTTGGCGCCTTCAAGACCCAGGGAGAGCTGCTCCGCCGTCCCATCACCTGGTGGCCGGAACAGCCCACGCTGGAGAACTTCGTGGTCTGGTTCACCGAGCTGCAGATCGGCACTTTCTTCCTGAACAGCGTTGTGGTGGCGGTGTTCACCGTGCTCGGCAACTTGCTGTTTTGCTCCATGGTTGGCTACGCCTTGGCCAAGATGGACTTCCCGGGCAAGCGCTTCCTGTTCCTGCTGGTAATGGTCATGCTGATGGTCCCGGGCGTGGTGACGTTCGTCCCGCTGTTCGTCCTGATCAGCAAACTGGGGATGGTCAGCACCTATCCGGCCCTGATCCTGCCGTTCCTCGCGGCACCGATGGGTGTGTTCCTGATGCGGCAGTTCATCGCCGGGATCCCGGATTCCCTTATCGAGGCCGCACGGATCGACGGCGCCGGCGAACTGCGCACCTTCCTGCGGATCGTGATGCCGCTGTGCGGGCCGCCGCTGGCCACGCTCGGCATCCTGACCTTCCTCGGTTCGTGGAACAACTTCCTTTGGCCGCTGGTGGTGGCGCAGAGCGAGGAAATGTACACCCTGCCGGTGGCACTTTCCCTCTACTCCACGGGCCAGAACGCCACCGACTACGGGCTGCTCCTCGCCGGCTCGGTGCTGGTGATCACGCCCATCATCCTGCTTTTCGTCGCCCTCCAGCGGTACTTCATCCAGGGCGTTGCGGCCACCGGCATCAAATAGCCGTCCCTGCCCCCCACCTCCCCAGAAAGTCCCCATGACTGAAACCCAGAATCACCCGCGCCCCGGGACGCCCGTCGCCGACGGAAAAACGTTCCGGGACCTCAACGGCAACGGGATCATGGATCCCTTCGAAAATCCCGACCTCAGCCCGCAGGAGCGCGCCGCAGACCTGGTAGGCCGCCTCAGCCTCGAGGAAAAGGCCGGGCTGATGTTCCACACCGTCATCGAGACCGGTCCGGAAGGCACCCTGCTCGAGACCCCGGGCAATATCAGCAAATCGCCCACCAGCACGGTGATCCTGGGCAAGTTCATGAACCACTTCAATGTCCATGCGCTCGGCAGCGCCCGCGAGGCCGCCCGCTGGAGCAACGCCCTGCAGGAGCTGGCCGCGCAAACCCCGCACGGAATTCCCGTGACGATCTCCACAGACCCGCGCCACGCGTTCATCGAAAACTCCGGCGTTTCGTTCACGGCCGCCCATTTCTCGCAGTGGCCCGAGCCGATCGGCCTCGCGGCCGTGGGCAGCACAGACCTCATCCGCCGCTTCGCCGAGATCGCGCGCAAGGAATACACCGCCGTCGGGATCCGCGCGGCGCTGCACCCAACCGTTGACCTTGCCACCGAACCCCGATGGTGCCGGCAGGCCGGGACGTTCGGCCAGGACTCCGCGATCAGCGCAGCCTACGTGGTGGAGTACCTCCAGGGGTTCCAGGGCGAGGAGCTGGGACCGGACAGCGTCGCGTGCACCACCAAGCACTTCCCCGGCGGCGGTCCACAGGCCGACGGCGAGGACGCGCACTTCCCCTACGGCCGCGAGCAGGTCTACCCCGGCGGCCGCTTCGACGAGCACCTGGCTCCGTTCCGGGCGGCAATTGCCGAAAAGACCAGCGCCATCATGCCCTACTACGGAATGCCTGTCGGGGTTGAACTCGACGGCGAGCCGGTTGAGGAAGTCGGTTTCGGTTACAACAAGCAGATCATCACCAACCTCCTGCGGGAAAAACTCGGCTATGACGGCGTGGTCCTCAGCGACTGGGAACTGGTCAATGACAACATCGTGGGCGACCAGGTGCTCCCGGCGCGGGCCTGGGGCGTTGAGGAGCTCACCGCGCCCGAACGCATGCTGAAGATCCTCAACGCCGGCGTGGACCAGTTCGGCGGCGAGGAGTGCACCGACCTGCTGATCGGGCTGGTCCGCGACGGCCTGGTCAGCGAGGAGCGCCTCGACGAGTCCGCGCGCCGGCTGCTGCTGGTCAAGTTCCAGCTGGGCCTGTTCGACAACCCGTTCGTGGATGAGGACGCAGCAGACGCCATTGTGGGGAACGCCGAGTTCCGGCGTGAGGGCCACCGGGCGCAGTCCCGGTCCGTCACCGTGCTGACCAACGGGACGTCCGACGCCGGGCCGGTCCTGCCGCTGTCCGGCTCACCGGCGGTGTACGTGGAAGGAATGGATCCCGCAAGCCTCGACGGCTTCGGGACCGCGGTGCAGGATCCCGCCGAGGCGGACGTTGCCCTGATCCGGCTGCACTCGCCCTGGGACCACCGCGACGACCTGTTCCTGGAGCAGCATTTCCACGCCGGAAGCCTGGATTTCCCGCCGGGCCTCATCTCCCGGCTCCGCACCCTGGCCGAAAAGGTTCCGCTGGTCATCGACGTGCGGCTGGACCGGCCTGCCATCCTCACGCCCCTGGCCGGCTTCGCCACAGCATTGGTGGGCACCTTCGGGGTCTCGGACGGGGCTCTCCTGGACGCCCTGTTCGGACGCATCGGGCCCAGGGGCCGCCTGCCGTTCGAAATCCCCCGGTCCATGGACGCCGTGCGTGCTTCCCGTCCGGACGTACCGGGCGACACCGCAGATCCACTCTTCCCGTTCGGGCACGGCCTCGCCCTGCCCGAACCGGCCGCCGCAACAACCATGGAAACGCCAGGAGACACACTATGAGCCGCAACCTTGGACCAAACCCAAGCATCTCCACCGCCACGCGTCGCCAGCTTCTTGCGGGAGCGGCCGCGTTCGCTGTGACGGGCCTCGCTGCGGCATCCGCGACTCCGGGCCATGCCGCCCGGTCCGCCTCACCCGCTGCATCCGGGCTGGGAGCGCCGCTGTCCCGGGCGCGGAACAAAGAGGGCATCGACCGGAAAACCATCAACCGCTGGGCGCACGACACGTGGCAGTCCCTGGTTGCCATGACGGATCCCGAAACAGGCCTGCCGGCAGACTACATTGGCGAGTCCACCACCGCTCCGAAGCGCAGCCGCTTCACGTCGCCCACCAATATCGGCGGCTACATGTGGAGCACGGTGGTGGCCCGCGAGCTGAACATCATCAGCGCGAGCGAGTGCCGGGAACGGCTGACGCGCACCCTCACCACGCTGGCCGGGCTCAAGCACCATGAGCCCAGCGGCATGCTCTACAACTGGTACGACGAGGCCACCGGCGAGGTCATCACCATCTGGCCGGAGAACGGGAACCCCGTGGCGCCATTCATGTCCAGCGTCGACAATGGCTGGTTCGCTGCCGCCCTCATGGTGGTCCGCAACGCCGAGCCGAAGGTGGCCGGCTTGGCGAACACCATCCTTGGCAGGATGGACTTCGGGATCTTCTACAACAAGGACGCCCGGGCGGGTGTGGCGGCTGGCCTGCTGCGGGGCGGGTTCTACGACGTCAAACCGACGGTGGAAACTATCCAGGGCAACTACCTCGGCAAGGGCCCCGACGTCTTCTACACCATGAACCACTACGACATCACCAACTCCGAGCCGCGCATCGCCACGTACATCGGGATAGCCTTGGGCCAGATTCCGCCATCCCACTACTTCGCCACCATGCGCGTCTTCCCCGACACCTGCGACTGGTCCTGGCAGGAACAGAAGCCCGTCGGCGAACACCGGACCTACATGGGCATCGACGTCTTCGAAGGCGCCTACACGTACCGCGGAATGCGGATCGTCCCGAGCTGGGGAGGCGACATGTTTGAGGCTCTGATGCCCGACCTGTTCGTCCCCGAAGCCACCTGGGCACCGAAGGCCTGGGGCATCAACCACCCCCTGACCGTGCGGGCGCAGCGCGAATTCGGCTTGGACGAGGCCCAGTACGGATACTGGGGCTTCTCCCCGGCCAGCCACCCCAACGGCGGGTACTCCGAATGGGGCGTGGACATCCTGGGCATGAGCAGCGACGGCTACCCGTCCGACGTCGAACGCACCAGCGTTGACGTGGGCTTTGAGGGCTGCCGGCCGGCCACCAACCCGACGCCGGCCTGGGGCGACGGCGTGGTCACTCCGCACGCGGCGTTCCTCGCCATGGAGTACGAGCCCCAAGAGGCATACGACAACCTCGTGAAGATCGAGAACGACCTCGGCGCCTACGGCCAGGGCGGATTCTTCGATGCCGTGGCCGTGAAGTCCGGAACCATCGCCCGGCGGTACCTCTCGCTGGACCAGGCCATGGTGTTGGGTGCGATCGGCAACGTATTCGGTAACGACGTGATCCGCCGCAACTTCGTCCAGGGCGAGGTGGAGGCGGTCATCAAGCCGCTCATCGCCGACGAGGAGTTCGGCGCGGGCCTGATCGGCTAAAAGCGCTCTCTCACTTAACGTCGCTTAAACCCAAACGCTCTCTCACTTAATGTCGCTTAAACCCAAGCGCTCTCTCACCTTTCGGCCCGGACAGGGCGAAAGGTGAGAGAGCGCCTCACATCGGGCGGGGATCAGGCGTCGGTGCGGAACACCTGGACCACGGACGGGCGGGGTGCGCGCACCTGGCCGGGAGCCGGCGTCGTGCCTTCCGCGACGTAGTCAGGGAAGAAGGATACCTGCGTCTCGAACGTGCCGTCCTCGCCCGGGTGCTGCACGGCGACGAACACGCTGCGCTCCTCATCGTGGATGACGGGGCCACAGGTCTCGGCGTCGCGCGGAACAGCCAGGAACTGCTCTACCTTGCCGCGCTCCGCGCCTTCCAGAGTGACCTTGAAGAGCCCGTCCGCGCGGCCGATGCCGGAGGGGGCGCCGTCGGTGGAGATCCAGAGGTTGCCCACGGAGTCGAACGCGAGGTTGTCCGGGCAGGAGATGGGCGAGACCTGGTCCACCGGGAAGCCGGAGAAGTAGGTGACGTCGCCCTGCTTGGGATCGCCGCAGACCATGAGCAGGTTCCAGGTGAAGGTGGTGGAGGTCTGGTCGCCGGTCTCGGTGATTTCCACGATGTGGCCGTCGCGGTTCTGGTTGCGCGGGTTGACCTCGGTGGCGCCTTCGTTCGTTCCGGTGCCGCGGTTGGAGTTGTTGGTGCACGCCACGTAGACCTTGCCGGTGTGGAGGCTGGGCTGCACGTCTTCGCAGCGGTCCATCTTGGTGGGGCCAACCTTGTCGGCCGCGAGGCGGGTGTAGACCAGGACCTCTTCGACGGTCATGCCCGCAACAGCGGACTTGCCGTCCACCACCAGCGGCAGCCACTGGCCGATGCCGTCGAACGCACCGTCGGCGGGGACTGCCCCGGTGCCGGTGATTTCAGCGGCCGGTGAGTTGCCGGTGAACTTGGCGACGTACAGGTTGCCGGCGGAGAGCAGCGTCATGTTGTGCTTGCGGTCGCCCTCAATGTACTTGTCCTTGGAAACGAACTTGTACAGGTAGTCGAAGCGCTCGTCGTCGCCGGAGTAGGCCACCACGTGGCCGGACTCGGCGATGATGACGTTGGCGCCCTCGTGCTTGAAGCGGCCCAGGGCGGAGTGCTTCTTCGGGGTGGAGGTGGGGTCGAACGGGTCGACTTCCACGATCCAGCCGAAGCGGTTGGCCTCGTTCTCGTAGCCGGGCTTGCGGGTGTCCCAGCGGTCCTCGTCCAGTTCCCACTTGCGGGCGGTTGGCTTGCTGGTGATGCCGTAGCGCTTGTCTCCGGCGGAAGTGCCGTTGCCGACGAAGTAGCCCTGGAAGTTTTCCTCACCGGAGAGGATGGTGCCCCAAGGGGTGGTTCCGCCGGAGCAGTTGCCCAGGGTGCCCTTGATGAAGCGGCCGTCCTTGTCCTCAACGGTCTTGACCAGTGCCGATCCGGCAACGGGGCCGGTCAGTTCGTAGACCGTGCTGTTCAGGTAGCGGCGGTTCAGTGCCGCGCCCTTGACGTAGGTCCACGGCTGGTTCTTGTTGTGGCGCTCCAGCTCCACCACGGTCAGCCCGTGCGCGGCTGCTCCCACTTTGCGCTGCTGCTCGGCCGGCATGGCGGGAGGGAACATGATGGCGTCGTTGGTGTACTCGTGGTTGGAGAACAGAACGGCGCGGCGGCCCTTGCTGCCCGGAATCTCAAGGATGTCCGTGTAGTCGTTGTTGTACCCGAACTGCTTTTCCTGGGCTGCAACCGTCTGGTTGTTCAGGTCCAGCTCCGGCGCGTCGTTGAAGATGGGGTCTCCCCAGCGGATGACCGGCTTCCAGGTGAAGCCTTCCGGCACGGTGACAGCGTCCACCATCGCATCAATCGAGGGAATGGCGGTGAACTGCAGCTTGGACGCGCCGAAGCCTTCCTTCGCGGCCTTGGAGAGGCCGGCGGCCTGTGCGGAGTCCGGCGAGGTGACGGCGCTGCCGAGGACGACGGCGAGGGCACCGGCGGCGCCAAAGCCCAGGGCGGCGCGGCGGGACATGGTGGCGGAGGCGATGTCGCGGAAGTAGCTGTTGGAGCTGGTGTTGCAGACGTCGCCTGCGCAGGCGTTGTCGCACTTCAGGGCGCAGGTGACGGCGCTGCGCTTGCCCTTGGTGTGGCCGAGCATCGGCAGCAGGGTGAACTTGCGGGCAGTTTCAGACATGGTTGCCTTCCAAAAAATCGATGCGGTGCCCTCACCCTGCCAGCCGGTTCCTACGGGGAGCCGTCAGCGAGGTGAACCGGAGGTAAACCCGCCGGTAACCCCTGATGACCTGCGCATATGCGAGAGGGTCGGCCCAAAAGGCACGTTAAGTGAGAGAGCGTCGGCCCAAAAGGCACGTTAAGTGAGAGAGCGTCGGGGTGGGCTAGTGGGCGGCCAGGAGCGCGTGGACGCGGCGGAGCCGGTCCAGCCACCAGTCCCGCCGTTCCGCGGAAGCCGCGTACCGCTCCAGCAGCCCGGCGTCGGCGGCGACGTCACGCAGGCGGATGGCGCCGTCGTCGGCCACTAACGGATCCCGGGTGATGTCCGATTCGAACAGGGACACCGTCCCCAGACCGCACGCATACGGCAGGTCCGGCAGCGCTGCCGCCAGGGCCAGTCCCGCGCGGATTCCCACCGAGGTGTCCAGGGCGGAACTGACGACGGCGGGCAGCCCGGCCTGTGCCACGATGTCCAGGGCGCGCCGCACTCCCCCGAGCGGTGCCACCTTGACCACGATCAGGTCCGCCGCGCCGGCGCGGGCAACCCGCAGGGGGTCGGATTCCTTGCGGACGCTTTCGTCGGCCGCGATCAGCACCGGCGTTCCTGCCTCGCGCAGGGCTCGCCGCACCTCCGCCAGGCCCTCAACCGTGGGCACCGGCTGCTCTGCGTATTCAAGCCCGACGCCGGCCAGCCGGGTGAGTGCCTCGACGGCGGCCGGAACGTCCCAGCCGCCGTTGGCGTCGACGCGGACGGCGGCGTCCGGGAGGGCGGAGCGGACGGCGGCGAGGCGGGCGGCGTCGTCGTCCAGCGTTTGTCCCTGCTCGGCCACCTTGACCTTGACCGCGTCCACCCGGCCGAAGCGTGCCAGGACGTCCGGCACGCGGTCCGCGGGTACGGCGGGAACCGTGGCGTTGACGGGGATCACGGAACGCAGCGGGGCGGGGAAGCCATGCCAGCCGGCTTCGACGGCGGCGGCGAGCCAGCGGGAGGCCTCGGCGTCGCCGTACTCGGGGAACGGGCAGAACTCGCCCCAGCCGGCGGGGCCGTGCAGCAGCAGGGACTCGCGCTCCATGATGCCGCGGAACTTGACCCGCATGGGCAGGCTCACGACGTGCGCGCCGGCCAGGAGTTCCTCGAACGGGGGCACGGTGGGCAGCGGCGTGGGCATGGACCCACTGTACAAGCGGGGGCTAGATCCACCTGTTGTGGCGGAAGGTCCCGTAGAGCGCCAGCCCCATGGCAATCATCAGGCCAAGGGCAAACGGGTAGCCGAACACCCAGTCGAGCTCCGGCATGGAGCGGAAGTTCATGCCGTAGATGGTTCCCACCAGCGTGGGCGCAAACAGGATGGCCGCCCAGGAGGAAATCCGCTTGACCTGCTCGCTCTGGGCGATGCTGGATTCCGTGAGGCGGCGCATCTCGTCGTTCTGCCGCTGGGCCACGAGCGCGGCGTTCACGGCCAGTGCGTTCTGCAGCAGCACACGGAAGGATGCCACGCGTTCATTGAGCCGGAGCACGTGGTCCAGCACGTCGCGGAAGTGGTCCTGGAGTTCCGGATCGGGCTCCCGCTCCGGCGTCCCGGCCATCAGCACCTGCAGGATCCCTGCCAGCGGGCTGGTGGCGCGCTGGAACATGATGACCTGGCGGGAAAGCTCGTAGATGCGCCGGGAGACCTCCGGGTCCGCCCCGAAGAGGTCGTCCTCGATCTCGTCAATGTCGTTTTCAAGCCCCGCCGCCACGGGTTCGTACTCGTCCACCACCTGGTCCAGGATGCCGTAAAGGACCGCATCCGGGCCCAGGGCCAGGAACTCCGGCATGGCCTCCATCCGCCGGCGCACCTTGGCCAGGTCCGGGGATTCGGCATGCCGCACGGTCACTACGTAGTCGGCGCCGACAAAGACGTGGATCTCGCCGAAGTCCACCTTCTCCACATCATCCAGGTAGCGGGCCGGCCGCAGCACCAGGAAGACGCACTCGCCGTAATGCTCCAGTTTGGCGCGTTGGTGGCCGGCCAGGGCGTCCTCGACGGCGAGCGCGCTGAGGTCGAATTCCTCGGCCACCGACTGCAGTTCCGCGGGGTCCGGCCGGTAGAGGCCGATCCACGCCATCCCCTCGCGCTGGCGGAGCACGAAGTAGGTTTCGTCCAGGCTGCCCGGATCCTCCGTCCGCAGCCCGCCGACGTATACGGCGTTGTCGATGATGGTCACGGCTGGCCTCCTTTGTGTCTGCGTCCTCCTCCGGCAGGTGCACGGCGGTGGTGTCAGGAACCGTCCCCGCCGTCAGGCTGTCCCGGTTTCGCGGCGCCGCATCGCTGCCGCGGCCACGGCGGCAGTAGCCACGGCAATGGCCAGCATCCACCACGCTCCGCTCCAGTCCGTCGTCGAACCACTGGGAACAGGGGTGTGGGTGAACGGCGAGAGGTCGCGGATGGCCTGGTCCAGCCCCAGCATCCCGCCAAAGATGCCCAGCACCACGCCCGCGCCCAGGAATGCCCAGCTGGCAGCGATGGTTGCCGATGGCCACAGGACGAACACCAGCGCCGGGACGGCAAGGTAGATGAACGCCGCGGGAAGCTGGGCTGCGGCGGTCTCCCAGATGGCACCGGCGTCCATCGAGTCCTCGCCGGCTGCCGCCAGCGATGCCCAGGCCCCGAACGCCGTCAGGAACATCACCAGGACCACCGAGGCCGCGCCCAGCAGAAGGTAGCTGGCCAGCCAGCGCATCCGGCTGACGGGGGTGGCGAGGAGGAGTTCGGCCGTGCCGGCAGCCTCCTCCTGCCGCATCCTGATGATGGCCTGCAGCGCGCAGGCGGCTGCCAGGATCCCGGCGACCGAAAACATGGCCGACACCATGAGCTGGGTCAGGGACACACCCTGCGCCTGGATCATGGCCCGCAGGGCGGATGTGACACTGCTGTTGACAGTGTCCGCGGCGGCGATGGCGCTGCCGATGGACCCGGCCAGCAGCCCCATCGCCAGCCCGCCGATGCTCCAGCCTATGATCGACCCCGCCTGCAGCCGCAGCGCCAGGGCCGCAGGGCTGTTCAACCCGGGGCGGGCAGCAGCACGGCCGGGAAGCGCGCCCCACACGCTCGCGCCGCTGTCGCGCCGGTTCAGGATGAGCCAGACCGCACCCCCGCAGGCGAGGGCGAGCGCCAGCGGCAGGAGCAGCGGCCACCACCGGTCGCCGGTGTACGCGAACGTCTGCTGGCCCCAGCCGATCGGGGAAAACCAACTGGCGGGCCCCGCTGTGACCACCGTCCCGCCCGGGTCCGGCGTTCCGGTGGCGTCCCCGATGCCCCTCAGGATGTACGCCAGCACGACGAGCGCCGCGGAGAACCCGTTGGCGCCGCGGGATGTGGCCATCAGCTGGGCCACCAGCAGGCCTATACCGAGGAATGCCAGCCCGACGGCGCCCGTGGCGGCTCCCGCAACCAGGGCACCTGTGGGATCAAGCCCCGCCGCCGTGAAGCCTGCGAACACCGCGAGCGCCACGAGGACGTTGGCAGCGGTCCCGTGCAGGATCGTCGCAGCCGCGGGAGTCAGGCGCCCGGCGGGGGTGGATGCCACCAGTTCCGCGGCGCCGGTTTCCTCGTCGGCCCGGGCATGCCGCACAGCGAGGAAGGTGCTCATCAGGCCTGCCAGCAGTGCGAGGAAGGAGTAGATCTGGAAGAAGGTGAAGGCGCCGACGCCCGCCCCGCGCGCCAGGCCGCGGAGCATCAGGATCGCGGGTGTGGCAACCGCTATCTGCAGGAGCTCCGCCCGGCTGGATTCGTCGCCGTAGGTCTGTTGGATCGCCGTTGCCGAGAACAGGGCGAGGGCGCCGATGCCCGGCACCCAGATGGCCAGCTGCCAGCGGTCACGCCGCAGCCGCTGGCTCCACAGGATCCGGAGCTCGCGCACCTCAGCCACGGCCCCTCGCGCCGAGCAGGTGCCGCCGCCGGGCGTGCTGGGCAGGCCCGTTCTCCGCAGTCTCCGCGTTGGCCTGCACCGAGGTGTCACCATAGTGGCGCAGGAACAGCTCCTCCAGGGACGGCGGCGTGATGGTCAGCCCCTGGACGCCCAGGGCTCCCAGGGCCGGAAGCACCTCCGCAATACGGTCCGAGTCGGCACCAAACCTGACCCTGCCGCCGTCGGCCGTCAGGTCATGCACAGCGCCCAGCTGAGCCAGGGAACCGGTGTCCAGCCCGTCCGCTGCGAAGGAAACCTCCGTGCGCGTGAGGTGGCGCAGCGAGTCCAGCGTGCCGCCGTCCACGATCCTGCCGGCGCGGATGATGCTGACGCGGTGGCAGAGCACTTCCACCTCGGAGAGGATGTGGCTGGACAGGAGCACCGTTGCACCGCGTCCGACGGCGGCCAGCGCCTCCCGCCGGAACACCGCCTCCATGAGCGGGTCAAGGCCGCTCGTGGGCTCGTCAAAGAGGTAGAGCTCGGCGTCCGTCACCAGGGCCGCGATCAGCGCCACCTTCTGGCGGTTGCCCTTGGAGTAGGCGCGGCCCTTCTTTCCAGGGTCGAAGTCGAACGCTTCACAGAGACGGTCCTTGCGCTCCCGGTAGCTGCGGGAGTCGGAGGTGCCGCCGCGGAGGCGGGAGAGGAGGTCGATGGTCTCGCCGCCGGAAAGGTTGGGCCAGAGCCGGACGTCGCCGGGGACATAGGCGAGGCGGCGGTGCAGCTCTACCGACTGTGTCCACGGGTCGAGGCCCAGGACGGTGGCCGTGCCGGAGGTGGCCTTGGCCAGGCCCAGCAGGACGCGGAGGGTGGTTGACTTGCCCGCACCGTTGGGGCCAAGGAACCCGTGGATCTCGCCGCGCTGGACCTCCAGGTTGAGTCCGTCGAGGGCCCGCACCCGGCCAAAATGCTTGTGCAATTCAACAGTGTGGATGATGGCTTCCATAGTCCGGACACTACTCAGATTCATCCGTTTGTGAAGGGCCGAAAGTCGGCCCTTGGAGGGTGCCGCGCAGCCCTTCCAATCCATATCCATATGGATATACAATCGCGGCATGGCACGGGCGGCAACAACAGCGGACGCGTTCAACGCGGTGGCGGAACCCCGCCGGCGCGAAATCCTGGACGCCCTGGCCGCCGGCGAACGGCCGGTCAGCGAGATCGTTGACCTGCTCGGCCTGGCCCAGCCACACGTGTCCCGGCACCTGCGGGTCCTTCGCGAGGTGGGCGCCGTCGTGGTCCGCGACGAAGGGCGGCAGCGGGTGTACCGGCTGAACCCGCAGGCGCTGAAGCCTATCCACGACTGGGTTTCGGGCTACCAGCATCTCTGGAACGAGCGCTTCGAGCTGCTCGATGACGTTCTCGAGGATCTTCAACAGGAAGACACGCAAGAATAAGGGAGCAGGGCAATGGCACCAACAAACACCTTGGACATCAGCTTCCCCACCGACGAGGAAATCCTCATCACGCGCACGGTCAACGCACCCCGGCATCTCGTCTACAAGGCCTGGACCACGCCGGAACTGGTCAGGAGGTGGTGGCCCGGCCGGCGCGGCGGGATGACCGTGGCGGACATGGACTTCCGTGTGGGCGGGGCCTGGCGGTACGTCATGGTGGCGCACGGCGAATTCGAGGTGGCCTTCCACGGGACGTACCGGGAGATCGTCCCGAACGAGCGGATTGTCCACACCGAGGTGATGGAGACGCCGGGAACGCGGCCGGACAGCGAGGAGGGTGCGGTGGTCACCACGGTCACCTTTGAGGAGGCCGACGGCGGCGCGACCGTGGTGCGCATCCGCACCAACGCGGGCAGCAAGGAAGTCCGGGACATGATCGCGCAGTCCGGCATGGAGGGCGGCGTGCGGGAACAGTTCGAGATTATCGAGGAGCTGGCGGCTGCGCTCGGCTGACCCCCGCCCCTTCCCAACTAGGTAGCGCTAAGTGTCGTTCTGGAGCGTCAAAACGACACTTAGCGCTACCTACTTGGGAGGGAGGCAACCCGCACTCCCGATCATGTAACAGTTGTTACACTTCATGGTGTGACTTCCCTTGAACAAGCGCCCTGGCTGGTGATGCTCGTGCAGGTACCCTCGGAACCTTCGCGGCACCGGGTGGCGGTCTGGCGTGAACTCCGGCGCTTCGGCGCGGTCCCCGTCGGGCAGGGCGCCTGGACGGCGCCCGACGTGCCCGCCTGCCGCGAAGGCGCGAAGAAGGCCAAGGAGCTGGCCGCCGCCGGAAACGGCGAAGTGCTCCTGCTCACCACCGCGCCGGCCGACGACGACGCCGCCAGGCTGCGTGAACTCTTCACCGCTGCACGCGCGGAGGAGTGGGCGGAATTCGTTGCCGACTGCGGCAAGTTCACCGACGAAATCGCGAAGGAAATCGCCAAGCGGAAGTTCACGCTGGCCGAGCTTGAGGAGGAGGAGCAGAGCCTGGACCGGCTGCGCCGCTGGTTCCGCGCCCTCCGGACCAAGGACGTCTTCGGCAGCCCGGCTTCTGCGGGTGCCGAGCGGAAGCTCGGTGACTGCGCCGCAGCCCTGGACGGTTTTGCCGCCCTCGTCTACGGCGAGGTGCACTCGTGACCGCCGCCCGCACCGCTGCAGCCAAGGCCGCCAGCGTCTCCGCGCCCCTCTATGCCGCCGGGTTCGTTACGGCATTCGGTGCCCACAGCATCGCGGCGGGCTTGGGCGCGCAAAGCGGGAACATCGGCCTGACGCTGCTTAACCTGGGCATCCTCCTCGCCCTGTACGACGTTTCCGAAGTCTTCCTCAAGCCCGTCTTCGGTGCCCTGAGCGACAGGATCGGCGCCAAACCCGTCATCGTCGGCGGGCTGCTCGCTTTTGCCGCACTGTCCCTGATCGGGCTCTGGGCGGCGGATCCGCTGATGCTGGCCCTGGCGCGGCTCGGCCAGGGCGCGGCGGCATCCGCGTTCTCGCCGGCGTCGTCCGCCATGGTGGCCCGGCTCGCACGGGGCGGAAATGCGGGCACGTACTTCGGCAGGTACGGGTCGTGGAAAAGCCTGGGCTACATCATCGGGCCGCTGCTGGGCGCGGGCCTGATCTGGGCCGGCGGCTTCGCCCTGCTTTTCGGCACCCTGTCCGTGCTCGCGGCAGCCACGGCAGTCTGGGTCCTGCTGGTCGTGCCACACCTTGAACCCCTGCCCCGCCAGCGCTACACCGTGCTGGACCTCGCACGGCAGGTGGGCGAGCGGCGCTTCCTCGTTCCCACGCTGGTCCTGGCGGCTTCGACGGCGGCGCTCGGAGCCGCCGTCGGATTCCTCCCGGCGCTGGCCACGAGGCACGGCCTGGACGCCGTCGCCGGCACCGCCGCGGTCAGCCTCCTGGCGCTCGGCTCCGTCCTGACCCAGCCGCGGATCGGCCGGCTGCGGGACCGGAACCGCATCACGGACAACAAGGGCACGACGGCGGGGCTCCTCCTCATCGCGGCGGGCGTCGGCGTGCTCGCGGCCGCCCCGGGCCCGGTCACCATCTTCCTTGCCGCTGCGGCAATCGGGGTCGGCGTTGGGGCGGCCACGCCGCTGGGTTTCGCGCACCTGGCGGACACCACCCCGCCCGAGCGCATGGGCCGCACCATGGGCTCCGCCGAACTCGGGCGCGAACTCGGCGACGCCGGCGGGCCGCTGCTGGTAGGGGGCGTGGCCACGCTGACCGCCCTGCCCTTCGGACTCGGCGCCCTCGCGCTGTTGATAGCAGCGGCCAGCCTCCCCCGCCTCGCCCCGGCCGGCCCGCCCCCGCCCAACTAGGTAGCGCCAAGTGTCGTTATGAACCCTGAAAACGACACTTGGCGCTACCCAGTTGGGTGACGCCGGCTCCCAGCTTTCTGTGACACCCTTAAACCGATGACTTTCCAACGGCAGGCACCCAGCAGGACACCGGCCCGACCCGCGCCGGGGTCGGGCTTCCTGTTCGTGCTTGCCACCCTGGCCTGCGTGGCCGGACTGATCGCCACCTACTACTACTTCGTGCAGACCACCACCGGCCAGTTCATCGATGAGTCGGCGCTGGTGGAGGCCGTGGGCATCCACGGCCCGGCGGGCAAGGCGAGCACACGGTTCCTGGACCTGCTGCCCACCATCTCACTGGTGATGGCCGCCGTCGTGGTTTTGTTTGTCACGGTGATCCGGAAGCACTGGACGGAGGCCGGGATCGCCGTGGCCGCGTGCGTCGGGGCGAACATCGCCACCCAGGTGCTGAAGGACCTGCTCCCGGCCCGTCCGGACAAGGGTGTGGTGACGCTGGAGCTGAACTCGCTGCCGTCCGGGCACACCACGCTGGCGGCGTCGGCTGCGGCCGCGGTCTTCCTCATGGCCTCCCCCCGGTGGCGTCCGATGGCCGGTTTCGTGGGCGGCACCTTCGCCATCGCCTCAGGGGTCTCCACGCTGATCAACCAGTGGCACCGGCCTGCTGACGTGGTGGCCGCGTTCCTGCTGGTGGGCGCGTTCATGATTCCGGCGGGGTGGCTCATCATGCGGCGCGGGTCCTGGAATGAGTGGGACGGGTTCGGCAGGCACATCGGCTCGGCACGGCTCTGGCTGACGCTGCCGGTTGCGATCGGGCTGGTGTCCGCGGCGGTGGCGGTGTACTCGCTGGCCCGCATCGCGCCCGGCCCCTGGCAGGAGGCCAGCACCACGAACTATTTCTGGGCCGGGATCGCGCTGATCGTGATCGCCGGGTACCTGGCCACCGTCGCCACCACCTCACTGTTCGCGTATGCCGCACGACGGCGGGACCCGCCAGGGCGCTGACGGTCGCTTCTGACCCCGGCTGGGTGAATGTTGACCGTTTCTTGAGGAATTTCCGGCCCCTTTTTTGATACAGCCCGTGAATACTTGCTGGTGCTTGGCCGGGGATTTCGACCACATTGGTGCTCTTTGACCCCGCCCATCGGTCTCCTGGCGTCGTTTTGAAGTGGGCGCCGCCAGGTATCCCGCGTCCCGGCGCCGTATGCCCCCCAAGGCGGCGCCGGGACTTCCGGCCGCCTACCCCGTGCCGAGTGTGGTGCAGCCCAACGGGGTCAGGGATACTGTCGGTATGAACCGGGAGGCGCGGTCGTGAGGGTCCTGATCGTCGACGACGAAGTGGTGCTGGCCGAAACGGTTCGGCGCGGGCTGCGCAATGAGGGGTTCGTCGTGGACCTGGCACACGACGGCGTCAGCGGCCTGCGGGCTGCGGTGGAGAACCCCTATGACGTGATCCTGCTGGACCTGATGCTGCCCCTGAAGAACGGCTACGACGTACTCAGGGGAATCCGGGAACACCGGATCTGGACGCCGGTCCTGATGCTGACGGCAAAAGACGGTGAGTACGACCAGACCGACGCCTTCGATCTTGGCGCGGACGACTACCTTACAAAGCCCTTCAGCTTCCTGGTGCTGGTGGCCCGCATCCGGGCCCTGGCACGCCGCGGCGCCCCCGAGCGGCCTGTGGTCCTCGCCCTCGGGAGCCTGAACCTGGATTCCGTGAGCCGCAGTGTCCGCCGCGGAGACACCCCCATCGGGCTCACCGCCAAGGAATACGCGCTGCTGTATTACCTGATGCGCCGGCACGGCCAGGTGGTGTCCAAGTCCGAAATCCTGGACAACGTCTGGGGTTCCGACTTCGAGGGAGGGGGCAACGTCGTCGAGGTGTACATGGGCTACCTGAGGCGGAAAATCGATACGCCTTTCGGGCTGCACACCCTGACCACCATCCGGGGAATGGGGTACATGCTCACCCCCGACCGCCCTGCCGCAGCGGTTTCCCCGGCCCTTTCAGCGGAGTGAGCGGCTGGACCAAGGCCTTCTCGGCGGACTCAGCCCTGGTGGCCTGGGCGGGAAATGCCAGCTCGAACCGGCAGCCGCCGTCGGGAGCTTCCGTGCACAGGATCCGGCCGCCGTGGGCGCTGACGATCGCGGACGTGATGGCCAAACCCAGGCCGCTGCCGCCGCTTTCGCGCGACCGGCTTTCGTCAAGCCGGACAAAGCGTTCAAAGATCCGCTCTCGTTCGGCAACGGGCACCGGCGGCCCGTCGTCATCGATGGTGAGCAGCACGCCGTCCGGGGAGCTGCGCACCTGGATGCCGATCCGGGCCCGCGCGTACCGCTGCGCGTTGTCCAGGACATTCCTGATGGCCCGGCCGAGGCTCCGGACATCACCGGTGATCCGGGCCGGTTCAAGCCTGGCCTCGATCTCGTGCCTGCTGGTGCAGCGCAGGCGGCGGACTTCGTCGTTGAGGACGTCGTCCAGGTCCACGTCCGCCGCCTCCAGGCGCAGGCCCTGGTCATCGGCCTTGGCCAGGGTCAGCAGGTCCTGGACCAGGTAGCGCATCCGGGCCGTTTCCCCGGCCACAACTTCCTTGCTCTCCTCCCACATGGCCCCGGACGGATCGGCAGCTGCGATCTCCACCGCGGCGCTGAGGGTTGCCAGCGGGCTGCGCAGTTCGTGGCTCGCATCGGAAACGAAGCGCCGCTGTTCCCGGTCCGAGGCCTCCAGCCGGTCCAGCATCATGTTCATCGTCTGCGCCAAGGCCTGGATCTCGTCGGACGTCCGGGGCACCCCCACCCGGCCGTCCAGGCTCCGGGCGTTAATGCCCGCAACCTGATCGCGGATCTGCTCAACCTGCCGCAGTGACCGTCCCACGAGGACCCAGACCCCGAAGCCCACACCTGCCAGGAGGAGTGGCGCGGCGCCAAGGATGAACCATGCCACGGTGGCCACGGTCTCCGCCTGCACTGTTACCGTGGCGGCAACGGCTACGGTGTACACCTTCCCGTCCTCGCCGACGCCCGTGGCCGCAACGAGCAGGTCATCATCGAACAGGCTCTGCTGCACGGAGACATTCTCGAACAGCGTTTGTTTGGCTTCCGGCCGCAGCGCCGTAATGGGCCTGGTAGCCGCGGCGGGGACCGACGCCGCCAGGACAGCTCCGTTGGGGTCCAGGATCTGGATGTACTGGCCCGGGCGCGCCGCAGACCTGACGTAGTTGGCCGCTTCCTCGAGGTCCTGTTCCGCGATGTGGGCCACCACATCCTCGGCTTGGAGCCGGGTGAGCCTTTCGGTGGACGCTACCAGGGCCCTCTGCAGCAGCAGCAGCAGAATCAGGCCGCCGACGAGCAGCGCGGCCGCCACAAAGGCGACCGCCGTGGCCGTTGCCCGTTTGCGCACCCCCCAGCGTCGGGTGCGCGTTTTCCCGAAGCGGGGGCGCCGCTTTTCGGCATCCATGAACCAAGGATGCGTCCCGCTGCCGCCTGTGACAAACCCTCCCGGCAACTGTTTTTGATTCCCTTGTCCAGGCTGTGCCCCTGCTGAGGCAAACTGAGACCTGGCTGAGATTTGCCCGGCGGAATTTGTGGGCGCAGAAGCCTTGGCAGCACACTGGTTTTATCGATCAGGATCTGCTGGGGGCCACACAACAGGAGACCGTCATGGGCCGGAAAATTCTATTGATCACAGGCGTTGCTGCCGCGGCAGCCGCCATCACCGGAGCGTCCGTCGCCACTGCCGGCACCGCCCCGGGCGACGACCAGCCGTTGACCGGAAGCGCCCTGCAGCAGGCCAGCGATGCGGCCATTGCCCGCACGGGTCCCGGCACCGTTATCAGCGCCGAGACTGACAACGACCCCAATACTTCCTATGAAGTAAACGTTCAGTTGAACAACGGCAACCGGGTGGAAGTGGAACTCGACAGCTCGTTCCGGGTGGTCTCGGAGGGCCGGGACGACGATTCAGGGCAGCCGCTGAGCGCTGCAGACCGCGACAGGGCAGGACAAGCCGCACTGGCGAACGTGGGCAAGGGCCGGATCGGGGACGTCGAAAGGGAGAATGAAGGCGGCGCCGCCTACGAGGCGGAAATCATTCTTGACGACGGCTCCGAAGTTGACGTTGAACTGGGAGCAGACTTCCAGGTCCTGCGCACGGGCGCGCCTGAACGCGACTGATCCGCGGGCCAGGCAAAGCGTGCCGGGCGGGGAGGCGTCAGATGAGGATACCGCCGAGGATTCACTTCCTCGCCTTGGCAATGGACAGCGGGTTCCTGGCCGCGGGCTTGCTGGCCGGGCCCGAGGCCACAGGTACTGCCCTCATCCTGGTTTCGATTGGACTCGGAACGTATGCGAGGTTCGGGCGCCGCGCACCTGCAGTCAGGCGGAAACACCCGGCCGGCCCGGCTCGTACAGGTCAATGATCGGCAGATGCCCGTCGGTGCGGATGGCATCGCCGCCGCCGTTGCGGTGGTGGTAGCCGCTGGAGTAGTTGAGGATGACGTGCACGGACTGCACGGCCTCGGCTGCCTGCAGCGTGGCGATGATGAAGTCGCGTTCCTCGTCCGTACGGTCGGCAATTTTGTGCGTGATCTGGAACGTGAACAGGGACAGTCCCACGCTCCTGTCGTACGTGCCGGCCCCCACCCAGTCCACGGACAGGCCTCCCGGCAGCATCCAACCGGGCGGGCACTTCCAGAACCGGACATGGTGCCGCTTGCGCGGGTTCCCGTCGATCTCGCGCTGGAACGCCAGGTCCTGCCTGTTGCCGAAGACGTACAGGGAACTTACCGGGGCGGCGGGATAGCTGCGGCCCAGGACGGTGGACACCAGGGTGTGCCAGGCGGTCGCCGGGGTGATGGGATCCGCCTCCACCCAGCCGGCGGAAAGCATGGCCCGCCGCAGCTCTTCCTCCGTCCCCACTACGGCGAGATTGACGGGATCGCCCAGCACGCCGTCGCCCGTCCTTGCCCGGCCGATGAAGTAGTCAGGGATGTACAGGCTGCTCAGGATCTTGTGGACGCGCGGCAGCAGCGCATAGGCCAGGATCAGCCAGACGGGCAGGAACACCCACGCCTGCTCAGGGCCGCGGGAAAGCCTGGCGAGCAGGAAAAAGTACACCGCCCAGCCAACGGCGACGGTGACCGCCAGGTACAGCAGCCGCTGCAGCACCGCCAGGACTGTGGCCCACCTGCTCTGCCGGCGCTCCACGGCGCTGCTGGAACGGGAGTGGTCAGGCTCGTCCGGAACCGCCCGCGCGGACCCCGCGTCGGAGGACCCCGCATGCGGATCCCCGACATCCGGATTTTCCAGCCCGGGGGTCACGGCTCGTCGAGGTTCAGCTGCTCAACGATGATCCGCGCCGTCTCAGGATCACCCAAAATCCGGAAGTGCCCTGCGGTGGGCAGCTCGATGTTGGTGGCGCCCGGAAGGACGCTGCCCTCCGGAATGTGCGGATCGAACGGGCCGTAGATGGACGTGATCCGGCTGTTGATCGCCTCTTCGCGGGCCAGTTCGAGGGTCAGGGGGTGCCGGGGCGAAAAGATGCGCAGGCTCGGCATCAGCATGTACCTGGCATAGCGTGAACCGGAGAACGGCGTGCACACCGTGACCATCCTGTCGATCCGCTGCTCGGGGTCCAGCATCAGCATGGCGTACTTTCCGATCAGGCCGCCCTTGCTGTGCGCCACGATCGCGGCGTCCCGCAGCCCCGCTTCCTCCAGGTGCTGCGCCACCATCCGGGCCGCCGCGGGGACGTCCAGCTGGTTCCGCTGCAGCACCGTGACCACGTGGACGGGATGGCCGGCATCGTGGATGGACTGGATGAGCGGCATCATGAACTGCCAGTTTTCGTATACACCCGGGATGATCAGCACCGGCCGCCGGTGGCCCTGGTGGAACGACCCGGGCTGGACGCGCGACAACATGCCGCGGACCTGCCATCCCGCGGCATAAAGGTAGTCCTGCAGCCACCAGACACCTTTTTGCAGCGCACTGATCCTCATGGGCGTGCCCGGTTCACTCATCTGTCGAGGATATCCCGCGCTCCCGCCGGTCAGTAGTTGCGGCGGTGCTTCAGGCGCGGAATCACGACGGCGAACACGGCCGCCGCCGCGAACCCCAGTAGGCCGGTGGCTGAGATCCCCGCGCCAAGGGTGGCAAGGGCAGTCACCCCGGAGAGCAGCACGGGCCCGGCGGTGGAGCCTGCGTCGGCCATGAACCGCCACAGCCCCAGGAACTGCCCGCGGCCCCGGTCCGGCGAAAAGTCGGCGCCCAGCGTCATCACCAGGCCCGAACTGATGCCGTTGCCGAACCCGATCAGCAGTGCCGCCAGCAGCAGCCCCGCAAAGGAGCCGGTCAGCGGAATCACCAGCAGGGCCGCGCCCATCAGCAGCGTGGACGGGACGGCGACGAACTGCCTGCCCTTCCGGTCCATGAGCTTGCCGGCGGGATAGAACACCAGCATGTCGATCGCGCCGGAGAGCCCGTAGATCAGTGAAGCTGAGGTGGCATCCAGGCCCAGGTTGTCCGCCCACAGCGGGATGACCACCTGCCGGGAGGAGCGGAGGGCGCTGAGCAGCAGGATCCCCACCCCCAGCGAAAGGAACACGCCTGCGTGGGACGCCGCAACGCTCCGGAGGGTGGGCTCCGGACCCTTGTGGCCGCCGTCGGGCCCTGGCGCAACGGCCAGGTCCGGGATGGTGAGGGACAGCAGCGCGGCTCCCGCCATGGCCACCACGCCCACCCAGTAGGCACCGCTGATCCCGGCGAACTGCATCACCGCCGCGCCCAGGAACGGGCCGATGAACACGCCGATGCGGTTCACCCCGCCCAGCGTGGAGAGCGCCCGGGCCCGGAATTCGACGGGCACGGCCTCGGTGAGGTACTTCTGCCGGGCCAGGCCGAACACGGCCCCGGACATCCCGACGACGGCCATCGCCACTGCGAGCAGCCACAGCCCGTTGGGGACCACGGAAGTCAGCCCGGCCGCCGCGAGCGCGAGCCCGGCGGCGACGGCGGCAGCCACGATGGACCAGCGCTCACCGAACTTGAGGGTCACCAGGGAGGCGGGCAGGTTGAAGAACCAGGACCCCACGCCGATCAGCGTGACGACCAGGGCCGCGACGGCCACCGAAGCGCCGAGATCGCGGGCGGTGAGGGCCACCACGGGCAGGATGGCTCCCGTGCCGATCCCGTAGAGCAGCGTGGGCCCGAAAGCAGCCACCGCCATGCCGCGCAGGCTGAAGGGCTGGGGGTCGTCCGGGGAAGTCATCAGATTTATCCTATGACCGCGCCCGGCACGCCCTTCCCCGGCACGCCGCCGGCCTGCGCCTCGAGGCCCGGGCTCAGTGCGCAGGGACTGTCCGTGCGCACCGAACCCGGGCCTCGGTGCGCAGCGCGGTACAACGCCAAGCCGACTATCCCCAGCGCCGGGAGACTACTGGCGGGCCCGCTCTCCGAAGCCTGCCAGCGACCTGAACATGGCCACGATTTCCACCACCATGCCGATGATGGAGCCCACGATGCCCAGCACCAGCAGGACCCGCACCACCACGGGCCAGCCGGACCAGCTGTCCCCAAAGTCGAAGGGAAAGACCTCCAGCATCCGGAGGGTGGCCGCAAGTCCGATGCCCAGGACCACCAGGTTCCCCAGGGCCATGACGCCCCGGTTGCGGATCACCACGAAGATGAGGTTGGCGATGATGCCCGCGGTCAGGGACGCGTTGATCATTCCGAGCACACGTTCCATGTCCGCCGTCAGGAAGGGCACAACCTTCCAGCCCGGCCAGATGTTGATCCCCCACAGCAGCACGGCGTTAACCAGCACGGAGCCAATGTTGCCGCCGCGGGTGGTCACGGTCTTGTCCGCCATAGTGACTCCCAAAGCGAGTGGACGGCCGGAATGATTGGGCGCGCCGCCTGCCAACATCGTTCCCACGGGAAACCCCGGCCGGAAGTGCCAAAAGGCCCGTAAATGTAGCAATTCGGGGGTCACAAATGCCCCGCGGAGGAGTAGCGTTCGCTTTATGGGGCGCTGTTCCGCGCCCATGCCAACGGGGAGGTCATTCGATGGGTGAAGTGTGGATCCGCACGCTCGGCAACGGGCTGGTCCGGGCAGACAGAGTCACCGAAATTTCATCCACCAGGGGGTCCTTGCACGAGGACCAGGGGTATTCACTGAAAGTCATCGTGGACGGCAAGGGCCATGTGCTGATTGACGACGCCGACCTGCAGGGCACGCTGGCGGAGCGGCTGGAGTACGCCCGGCACGTGGAGGACGCCCTGCTGCTCGCCATGGACGAGGCACGGGACAGCGACGCCGCCGTCGTCATTTCCTATGAGCCCGAGCGCGAGCGCTGGTCCGCCGCACCGGTCACGGTGTTAGCCGGAAGGCTTGCCGAACCGGTGGGCTGAGCCTGTTGCCTTTCGCCGCGGACGACGCCGGGCGGCCGCTGGGGTGCCGCCCGCTGCGGCTTGGCAGCCGCTTGCGCCTGCACGGGTTCACCGGTCCGCGCCGGCAGGCCCGTTATGCTCGTGCGCGTGAAGCAGAGCGCCCAGAGCGCAACCACCAGCACCACCACGGCCACCCAGGGCAGGTCCGGCCACGCCAGCATGAACGGCACGGCCACGGCCACCGCCGTCACGATCAGCAAATACCACGTGACGTACCACCAGGGGTTGGCCGGCAGGTTCCGCCTGGGATCGCTGGACTGCCGGAAGGACGGCTTGCGCAGCCGCTGCAGCCGGTCGTGCAGCACTCCCCACACCGGCCCGTTCAGGAGTCCCACCAGCACGCCGGCGAACACGGCGGTTGTCACGGCCAGCACGCCCAGGTCCTGCCAGTGCGCCCAGTGGTAGGTCGGGCCGGAGCACAGCCAGGCGGACCACCAGGGATCCCCGGCGGCGCCGGGCGGGCCGCACTGGACCAGGTTCCGCGTCCAGTCCAGGGAACCGAGCCACACCAGCGCAGCAGGAGCGCTCAGCGCTGAGGTGATGACGGCGAGAAGCCGCGTCACGCCCAGGCTCTTCACCATGACGCGGTGCGGGCGGAGCCGCCGGTCGCCGTCGAGCATCCTGAACGCCAGCCCGGCAGTGTCCGGTGGCGGCGGGTCCAGGACCAGCCTCGCCAGCGGATCCAGCACCTCAACGCGGTTCTTGGAGTAGACAATGTGGTCGTAGATCAGGGCGGACCTGTTGTACACGGGATGTTCCTCGGGGCCCGGACCGCCGTCGCCCCCGGTGTCCCGGGCGTAGATCTTGCCGAAGACCGGCAGCGGGCCGTTGGCGTGCGTGGAGATGGGCCCGGCGGGCACAAAGTCGAACTTCCCCCACACGTTAATCCACCGGGGGCGACGGGGGTTGGCCAGCCAGTCCGTCACCGGGTCCTCCCCCGTCCCGCCGCCCCACTGCGCGTAGCCCAGCAGGTCCAGCCCGCTGCCCACGCTGACAAAGTTGGTGGCGCGGGCCTGGTTCTGGAACAGGACCTGCCCGGTGATCGCCGCGCCCTGGCTGTGCGCCACCACGGTCACCTCCGTGCCCGGGCTGTGGTCCCAGCGCTGGAGCGTGTCCACCACCCGCTGCCGCATGGCCGCGGCCTGAAGTGGCTTGCGCTTCCACACCTGGGGATCGCCCAGGAAGTCCGCGAACAGGGACACGAGCTTCCCCGCCCAACGTCCCGGCCCCGGAATCCAAGCCAGGATGATGATCAGGAGCAGCACCACCAGCACCGCAAGCAGGATGAAGAACCCGGCGAACGCGGCCAGCGATGTGAGGACCAGCTGCCTCAGCCAGGCGCCGAGCCACCGGATGTCCTTCCGCCGGCCGGGATGGAGGTTCCACTTGATCAGCTGCACGGACCGCATGTACACGCGCAGGGCCGTGCGCAGCGCCCACGAGTAGGTTGAAGCGGCCGACGCCGGCTCGAAGTCCCTGCCCCAGGACGCCTCGGTCATGAGCACAGTCAGGTAGTCCGGTTCGTGGCCGTCCACGCCGCGGAGGACCTTGACCAGCACCTCCGGCGCGTCGCCCACCGCGTTGGCCTTGGTGATCACCAGGTGCGGATGCGCGGTGTGCGGCACCATGTCCAGGGAGAGATCGTGCAGGCTCAGCATCAGCGGCTGGGCCCACTCCTGCAGGGTGCCGCCCTTGAGGGCCCGGCCCATGCCGTGGACGAACACCACCACGTGGTCCGGCCGGCCAGGTTGCCCGGGGCGCCCGGGCCCGTTCGCGGCCTCCGCGCCCTCGGCGGCGCCATGGCCGCCACGGCTTGCGCGCTTGTCCATGGCTAAATGATCCACCCGCGCCAACTGGCGGGGAAGGGAAAGTGCGGAACCCGGATCCTGGTTCCGCACTGCGGTCCGGACGTTCCCCGGGGTGGAGGCGGGCGCTCAGCGGCCGGACGGCGGCGGCCCGGATGCCGGGGTTTCCGGCGCCGGCTGGGCGTCTGCCTGGCAGCCGGTGCAGCAGGCAGCGTCTTCTTCACCAGGGCCGTTGCCGTCATTGGCGTGCAGGACAGGGCAGCAGGCCTCACCCCGCCAGGCGTCGATTCCTTCACGGACGGCGATGCCGGCGATGACCAGGGCGGCCCCGGCATCGGCCCACCACCAGCCCAATGCACTGTTCAGGACCAGGCCAACCAGCAGCACGGCCGAAAGGTACGTGCAGAGCAGCGTCTGCTTGGAATCGGCCACGGCGGTCCTGGAGCCCAGTTCCCGCCCGGCGCGGCGCTGCGCCCAGGACAGGACAGGCATGACCGCCAGGCTCAAGGCTGCGATTGCGATTCCCGGCGCCGAGTGCCGGGCTTCTCCCCCGCCCGTGAGTGACCGGACCGCGTCCACGCTCACGAACGCGGCCAGGGCAAAGAAGGAAATGGCAATGATCCGCAGGGTCAGGTGCTCGCGCCGCTCCGGATCCTTGGCGGTGAACTGCCAGGACAGCGCCAGGGCGGATGCCACCTCTATGACCGAGTCCAGGCCGAAGCCCACCAGCGCCGAGGAGTCCGCGGTCCCGCCGGCCCAGAGTGCCACCACGGCCTCGATGACGTTATAGCTGATGGTGGCGGCCGCGAACAGCCGGATCCTCCGGCTCAACACCGCACGGCGTTCCGGGGTTGGTGTGTGGATCAGCGTCATGCCACGCACTCCCCGTCCGGGGCGCAGCAGGCCGGATCCACGGCAAGGACAACGCCGATCAGGTCCTTGATGGCGTGGCCAAGCCGGGCGTCCGCGAGTTCGTAGCGGCTCCGCCGCCCGTCCTGGACAGCAACCACCAGTCCACAGCCGCGCAGGCAGGCCAGGTGGTTGGACATGCTCTGCCGCGAGACGCCCAGGGAGTCCGCCAAATCCGAGGGATAAGCAGGCGCTTCCGAGAGGGCCAGGAGAATCCGCGCTCGGGTGGCATCCGACACCGCATAACCGAACCTGGACAGCACGGGGGCCTGAGTGAGCAATTCCATGGACTCAAAGTACATCCACAGATGTATTCAGGCAAGCGTGTACTAACGGCCGGAGGTTACTCCGCCTTTACCCGTTACCTTTGCCCTTGCCCTTCTCGGCGTCCTTCTTGGCATCCTCGAGCTGCTTTTCAGCCTCCTTTTGGGCGTCCTCCTGGTCCTCAGCGGCCGTTGGTTCCGCGGAAGGTGCGGGCTGCGGCTCCGCCGCCTGCTGCGCCGCCTCGAGTTCAGCCCTGATCTTGCTGATCGCAGCCTCCGCGCGCGCCTTCCGTTCGGCCGACATCAGGCCCTTTTCCGCTGCGGTTGCCACGTCCTGGCCCAGCTGTTGAAGCTCGGCGAGCGCCGCCGGAAAGTCCTGCTGCGCGGCGAACTGCTTAGCCGAGGCCACCCGGGCCTGCAGGCCTTCCGCCGTTCCTGCATCCAGCTCCGACGCACCGGCGCAGGACGTCAACAGCACAAGCCCCAGGCAGGCGGCCAGGATCCGGACCGCGTGTTTTGTCCGGCTCATGGCGTGACGCTCTCTTCCAGTTCCTTGAAGTGCTCGCCCAGCGGTCCGGTGATGACCGGTTGGGGTGTTTCCACGGGGGCCGGGGAGGGGCGTTGGATGGCGGCCAGCAGGACTGCCGCGAGGACCAGCCCAAGAACGGCGACGGCGGCAAGGACCCAGGGCCGGCGGCCTCCCATTGTGCCGGGCTTCTTCCACGGACGCCGCGCGATTGATGGCCCGCGGGCCGGCGCTTCAGGGATTCCTGCCCCGGCTTCAGGGATTCCTGACCGGGGAGCCCGCTGCCATGACGTCGCGTTGGTTGCTTCGCTGCCGGAAAGGGAGGGAATCCTGGGACCCCGGGTACCTGCCGGCGCTGCGGGCCCGGAGTTCCCGGACGGTCCGGGAGCATTTCCGGGCCGTTGGGGAGCAAGGACGCGGGTGGGCTGCGGAAGGGCTGCGGTGGCGGCCGTTGCCCCGCCGCCTGCATCGGCCAGCCGGCCCCAGTCTCCGGCCGTGCCGAATTCTGCGGCCACGGCCGAGGCCTCCGGCCGTGCACGGGGGTCCCGTGCAGTCATGGCGGCGAGAAGCGGCACCCAGCTCGGGCCCAGGGAAGCGGGAATATCCGGGTCCCGCGAGAGCCTGGCCACTGCGGCCTCAAGCGGCGGCCCGGGGAATGCCACCTTCCCGGTCAGCGCCTCCAGCAGCACAAGCCCCAGCGCATAGATGTCCGCCGGCGGTCCAACCTGCTCCCCGCTGGCCTGCTCCGGACTCAAGTAGGCCGCCGTCCCCGGAACCATGTTGGTGGCGGTGACCCGGGCGCCGTCGAGCATCCGTGCGATGCCGAAGTCCGCCAGCTTGGGGCGCAGGGGGGAATCCGCCGTGTAACGGGTCAGGAGGATGTTGGCGGGTTTGATGTCGCGATGGACCACGCCCCGGTGGTGGATGTACTGCAGCGCCCCCGCGAGCTCGGCGCCCAGCCGGGCCACCTCAGCGCCGGGCAGCGGGCCCGAAGCCAGGTGGCCGCGCAGGTCCACGCCGCTGACCAGTTCCATCACCAGGAACGGCACCTCCCGCCCGCCGCTCAGCAGGGTTCCGGTGTCGAAGAGCGTGACCAGGCCGGGGTGGTTCAGCCCGGCAAGCATCCGGGCTTCTGCCTGCTGCCTCCGCAGTTCGTCCGGATCGGTGACGTCGGCACGGAAGACCTTAAGCGCCACTTCCCTGCCCAGCACCACGTCGGTTCCCCGGTAGACGCTCCCCATGCCGCCGTCGCCAATTACCTGGCCAACCCTGTAGCGTTCGCCCAGGATCGTCCCGGCCATACCCGTCTGCGTTTCTTCCACCATGCGGCCCCCTGCCTTCAGTCCACCCATCACTCTAGCCAAACCACCATGTGCGCAGGGGGAACGATCGCGCAGGGGGAACAATAGAGCCATGGCACGAGGTAATCTGCGCATCTTTCTTGGGGCTGCGCCCGGGGCAGGCAAGACGTTTGCGTTGCTGGAAGAAGGCCGCAGGCTGGCCGGGGAGGGCTTCGACGTCGTCGTCGGTGCGGTCGCTGCCAAAGGCCGTGCCGACAATGAGGAGATGCTGGAGGGCCTGGAGCTGTGCCCGAAACCGGCGACCGAGGGCCTGGAAGGCGGGCTGGACGTCCAGGCCCTCAAGGACCGGGCGCCGGACATTGTCCTGGTGGACGACTACGCCGCCGCCTCGGGCGGTGTGCACCGGTGGGAGCAGGTGGACGCCCTGCTCGACGCCGGGATCAACGTCATCTCCACCCTGGACATCAGGAACCTGGAATCCCTCTCCGACGCGGTCCGGGAGGTCACGGGAGAGCAGGAATCACTCACTGTCCCGGACACCGTGGTGCGGGGCGCCGGCCAGATCGAACTGGTGGACGCCTCGCCTGAGCTGCTGCGCCAGCGGCTTGCCGACGGAAAGATCTACGGCACCCGGGAAGAGGCCGACGCCGCGCTTGCCGGCGTTTTCCGCATCGGCACGCTCGCCGCCCTGCGGGAGCTCGCACTCTTGTGGCTGGCTGAGCGCGTGGACGCAGACCTGTCCGACTACAAGGAATTGAAGAGGGTCCGGGAGAGCTGGCCGGCCCGGGAAAAGATCGCCGTCGGGGTGGGCGGGAAGAGCCGCGACCAGGTCCTGGTCCGCCGTGCCGCAAGGATGCTCGCCGCGGCCACCGGCGGGGAGCTCCACGTAATCCACGTCCGTACCGGCACGGAGGGAGCCGCGGAGTCCGGCAAGGACCTGGAGATGCTGCGCAGGCTCACGGCGGAATTCGGCGGCGTATTCCACGCCATCGGCGGGCGGGACGTCGGGCAGGCCCTGGTGGACTTCGCCCGGAGCATCAACGCCACCCAGATCATGGTGGGGGCCCCCTCGCGCCGGTCCCCTTTCCGGGGCCGGAGCGGGGTGGCAGCCGGTGTGCTGAGGGATGCGGGCGCCATGGATGTCCACCTCATCAACCACCTTCCCGGCCCCTCCGGCGGCCAGAGGCGGACGCCTCCCCGGCTGGGCCGGCGCCGGGAGATCCCCGCGTTTGCCCTGGCGGTGGGGCTTCCCCCTGCCCTGCAGTTCATCCTGGACCTCCTCCCCCACAACCAGCTGTCAACGGACATGCTGGTCCACCTGACCGGCATTGTGGGCGTCGCCCTGCTCGGGGGGCTTTGGCCGGCCGTGGCGGCGGCCGTCCTCGCAGGGCTCATCGTCAACTACTTCAGTGTCCGGCCGGTCGGGTCCCTGTCAGTCCTCGATCCGGAAAACGTCCTGGCGCTGCTCATCTTTGTCCTGGTGGCGGTGGCCGTCTCGCTGGTGGTGGACCGCTCGGCCAAGCTCAGCAAGGAAGCACACATAGCCGGCGCGGAGGCCGCCGTCCTGGGCGAACTGAGCCGCCGGGCCGTCGCCGAAGGCAACAGCATCCCCGCCTTCCTGGACCAGGTCAGGGAACATTTCCAGGTGAAGGGTGCCGGGCTGTGGGCCAGGCGCGGGACCGGCAGGTCCGCGGTCTGGGAGCTCCGGGAATTCTCCGGCGAACCCCGCACCGCTGAAGTATCGGAGGCGGACACGGTGGAGCAGCTGAACGGGGACAGGATGCTCACCCTGACGGGAAGGGAACTCTCGCAGGACGAAAGGCGGCTGCTGGCCGCCTTCGGCGCACACCTGCTGGCCATGGTGCAGCGCGAGGAACTCTCTGCCAGCCAGCGTGAAAACCTGCGCCTGGCCGAGGGCAACACCATGCGGACCTCCATCCTGCGGGCGGTGTCCCATGACCTGCGCACCCCCCTGGCCGGCATCAAGCTGGCCTCCAGCAGCCTGCGGGACAAGAGCATCACCTTCGGGCCCGAGGAACAGGAAGAACTCCTGGCCACCATCGAGTACGGCGCGGACAGGCTGGACCGGCTGGTCAGCAACCTCCTGGACATGTCCAGGATCACGGCCGATTCGGTGGCGCCGCTCATCCGCCCGGTCTACTGGGTGGATGTGGTGGGCGAGGCGCTGCGGGGAACGGACTCGGAGCGCCTCCGGGTGCTGCTGCCGGACAACATGCCCCCCGTAGATGCGGACCCGGGGATGCTGGAGCGCGTCATCGCCAACCTCGTGGAGAACGCACTCAAGTACGCCCCGGATTCCGATGTGGTGATTGCCGGCGCGGTGGGAGGTGCGGGCAGTGCGAGAATTGGGGATGTTCCCGCCAGTGAGCTCACCGTGGTTGATCACGGCTCGGGCATCCCCGCCGATGAGGTCCTGGCCATGTTCCGGCCCTTCCAGCGCGCGGATGACACCACTCCGGGGACGGGGATCGGCCTTGGCCTGGCTGTCGCAAAGGGGTTCACCGAGGCCATGGGCGGGGTCCTTCTGGCTGAACCCACTCCTGGCGGGGGCCTGACCATGGTGGTCCGGCTGCCGCTCTCCACCGGCGCCGCGCCGGAACCCGGCATAAGGGGGGCATCATGGCAACAGTCCTGATTGTTGACGACGAGGTCCAGATCCTCCGTGCGCTCCAGATCAACCTGAACGCCAGGGGCTATTCCACCGTGACCGCGTTCACCGGCCAGAGCGCGCTGGAGCAGGCTGCGCAGCACCCGGTGGACATCATCATCCTGGACCTGGGGCTTCCCGACCTGGACGGCGTCGAGGTCATCCGCCGCCTCAGGCGTTGGAACAAAGTGCCCATCCTGGTCCTCTCGGCACGGCACGGCTCCGAGGACAAGATCCTGGCCCTGGACGCCGGCGCGGATGACTACGTAACCAAGCCGTTCGGGATGGATGAACTCCTTGCCCGGCTCCGCGCCGCCCTGCGCCGCGGGGCCCCGGGGGACGCCCCGGTTGTGAAGACGGATGTGTTCACTGTTAATCTGCCCGCCAAACAGGTGACCCGCCGCGGAGTGCCTGTGCGGCTGACGCCCACCGAGTGGAACATCCTGGAACTGCTGGTCAGGAACAGCGGCGCCCTGGTCACCCACGAGGACATCCTTACCCGGGTGTGGGGCCCGGGTTACGCGGACGAGACCGCCTACCTGCGGGTCTACCTGGCACAGCTGCGGCGGAAGCTTGAACTGGACCCGGCCAACCCCCGGCACCTGCTCACTGAAACCGGCCTGGGGTACCGCTTCCAGGAGTGACCCTCCGGACCCGGTGAATCCCTGCGCCGCTACACCCTGCGCTGCTGCGGCAGAGGCGTTAAGAAAGCATTAAGATCCCCGGAAACGCGCGTTGGACAGGAACTGCCCGGTGCTAGGCTCCGGTGGTTACAGCACAGTGCCGCGCCTGGAAACGGGGGCCGGTGTGTCCTCATCCGGCAGAAAAGAAAGACACGTCCCTTGACGGCTCCCGCCCAGTTCTCCCTTCCCGCCACCGTTCCCAACCCTGAACGTGAAATAGTGCCCGGCAGCGCCTTCACCCGGTGGCTGCTTGAACACCGGGTGCACCAGCCCGTCGGCCCGGAAGCCGCCGAAGCCCATGCCCCGCAGCAGAGCTGGTGGAAGGTCATGTGCCTCACCGGGGTGGACTACTTTTCAACCCTGTCCTACCTTCCGGGCATCGCGGCCCTGGCCGCCGGTGCGCTGTCCCCGCTCGCCACCCTGCTGATCGTGGCCCTGACGCTGCTCGGAATGCTGCCCATGTACCGGCGGGTGGCCAAGGAAAGCCCCCACGGGCAGGGGTCCGTGGCCATGCTCGAACGGCTCCTGCCGTTCTGGCGAGGCAAGGTCTTCGTGCTGATCCTGCTCGGCTTCGTGGCCACGTCCTGGATCGTCACCATCACCCTGTCAGCCGCCGATGCCTCCGTGCACCTGCTCGAGAACCCGTTCCTGCCGCACTTCCTGGAAGGCCAGGCCGTCACGATCACCGTGGTCCTGCTCCTGATCCTGGGCGGGGTGTTCCTGATGGGCTTCTCCGAAGCCGTGGCCGTGGCCATCCCGCTGGTAGCGGTCTTCCTGCTGATGAATGCGGTGATCATCGGGGCAGGAGTCATGGAGATCTTCACTACCCCCGGCGCCCTGAACGGCTGGACCTCCGCCCTCACGTCCTCCGGCGGAGGCTTGGGCGGGGTCGTCGGCCCGGCCCTGATGGCTTTCCCCCTGCTGGTGCTGGGGCTGTCAGGCTTCGAGACCGGCGTCAGCATGATGCCCCTGGTGGCCTCCGAAGGCGCCACTGCCGAGGAGAAGCTCGCCGCCAAGATCAAGAACACCCGCAAACTCCTGACCGCAGCCGCGGTCATCATGAGCGTGTACCTGATCGGCAGCAGCTTCGTCACCACGGTCCTGATCCCTGCTGAACAGTTCCAGGACGGCGGCGAAGCGAACGGCCGCGCCCTGGCATACCTTGCCCACGAAAAGCTCGGCAACGGCTTCGGCTCCGTCTATGACATCAGCAGCATCCTCATCCTCTGGTTCGCCGGCGCCTCGGCGATGGCCGGCCTGATCAACATCGTGCCGCGCTACCTGCCCTCCTACGGCATGGCCCCGGACTGGTCCCGCGCCGTCCGCCCGGTGGTGCTGGTCTACACGGCCATCAGCGTCCTGATCACCATCGGCTTCAACGCCGACGTCAACGCCCAGGCCGGTGCCTACGCCACAGGCGTCCTGGCCATGATGGTTTCCGGCGCCATCGCCGTCACCATTTCCGCCATCCGCCGGAAGCAGCGCGCGGCGTCCATCGGTTTCACCGTGCTCACGCTGGTGATGCTCTACGCGCTGGCCGCCAACGTGATCGAAAAACCGGACGGCATCACCATCTCCGCGTTCTTCATCCTTGGCATCATTGCCATCTCCCTCGTCTCCCGCGTCAGCCGCACCACTGAGCTGCGCGTGGACAAAATAGAGTTCGACGACGGCGCACGCCGCTTCATCAGGGACACGCTGGAGTACGACGGCCGGATCAACCTGATCGCCAACCGTCCGCAGGACCGGGACGGCGCCGAGTACAGGGACAAGGAAGCGGTGCAGCGGGAAAACAACCCCGTGCCCGGCACCGCGGATGTCATCTTCCTGGAAATCGACATCACCGACCCCTCCGAGTTCAGCGAGACCCTGGAAGTCCGGGGCGTGGAAGTGGACGGCCACAGGATCCTGCGGGCAAACAGCCCGGCGGCACCCAATGCCATCGCCGCGATCCTCCTTGCGCTGCGGGACGGCACGGGTGTCAAACCGCATGCCTACTTCGAGTGGTCCGAAGGTAACCCGCTGGCCCACCTGATGCGCTACCTCCTCCTGGGCCGCGGCGACACTGCCCCGGTGGTCCGGGAAATCATCCGCGAAAACGAACCCGACCCGGACCGCCGCCCGGGCATCCACGTGGGATGAGCCTGCGAAGGAGCGGCCCGCCGCCGTCGGATTCGCCGAATGCCGGGAACCCCGGCACGGAACCGGCCAATGTCGCCGCAATCCAGAAGATGCTCCGGGACGCCAAAAGCGGGAAGGAAAGCAAAAAGGACAACTTTGTCCGCCGCCTGCTGACCCACCCCGTCAGGGCCGTCCCGGTGGCCTTCCTGCTGGTCATCATCACCGGCGGCGCCCTGCTGATGATCCCGGCAGCCCGGCAGGACGGGGGCTCCGCGGAGTTCATCGACGCGCTGTTCACCTCCGTCTCCGCCGTCTGCGTCACGGGCCTGATCACCGTAGACACCGCCACCTACTGGACACCGTTCGGGCAGGGAATCATCCTGGGCCTCATCCAGGTGGGCGGGTTCGGCATCATGACCCTGGCAACGCTGCTGGCGCTGCTGGTCCGCAAGAGCATCGGCCTTCGCGGCCAGCTTGTGGCCCAGTCCGAGACCCACACCCTGAACCTGGGGGACGTCCGGGCCGTGCTGCTCCGGGTGGCCAAGATCATGCTCGGCTTCGAGGCAGCAACAGCCTTGATCCTGACCGCCCGGTTCTGGATCGCTTACGACCAGAACCCTGCCACCGCCCTGTGGCACGGGCTGTTCCATGCCATCTCAGCGTTCAACAACGCGGGCTTTTCCCTCTTCAGCGACAACCTGATCGGCTTCGCCGAAGACCCGTGGATCATCGTTCCGATCTGCCTCGCCGTGATTGCCGGCGGGCTCGGTTTCCCGGTGCTCATCCAGCTCACCCGCGCTGACGTGGCGCCGAAGAACTGGACCGTCCACCTGCGCCTGACCGTCTACGGAACGCTGCTGCTCCTGGTGGCCGGCTTCGCACTGTTCGCGGCCTTCGAGTGGAACAGGCACCAAACCCTGGGCCCGCTTTCCCTGACGGGCAAGATCCTGGGCTCCTTCGCCGGCAGCGTCTTTCCCCGCACCGCCGGCTTCAACAGCATTGACTACGGTGCCGCTGCCCCCGAAACGCTGATGGTCACCAACATCCTGATGTTCATCGGCGGCGGCAGCGCCGGCACCGCCGGTGGTATCAAGATCACGACGTTCCTGGTGCTGGGCTTCGCCATCTGGAATGAGGTCCGCGGCCGCGACCAGGTGACCATCGCCCACCGCTCCATCAGCTCGTCCTCCCAGCGGCAGGCCCTGTCCGTCGCACTGCTGGGGATCGCCGCCGTCGTCATTGGAACCATGCTCCTGCTGATGTTCACGGACTACAGCCTGGAAAAGGTCCTTTTCGAATCCATCTCCGCATTCGCCACGGTGGGCATGAGCACCGGCATCACGTACGACCTCCCCCCGGCAGCGAAATGGGTGCTTATGGCGCTCATGTTCACCGGCCGCATCGGAACGGTGGCGGTGGCGTCAGCACTCGCCCTGGCGGCACGCCCGCGCCTCTTCCGGCTGCCGGAGGAACGGCCCATCATCGGCTGACCTCCGCCAGGGCCGGTACACAAAGGCGTTCCGCCGCGACGGGCCCCGTCCGCAGGGAACCCTGCTTCAGGGAACCCTGCTCAGCGGATCCTGCGCCGGTAGGCTGCGATGGCGAAGCCGTAGGCCAGGGCGAGGAGGCCTGCCAGCCAGGCGACGGCGGTCCAGGCTTCGCTGCCGACGGGTTCCTGGGCCAGCAGGGCCCGGAGGGTATCCACGACGGAGGTCACGGGCTGGTTCTCTGCGAACCACGCGACCGGGCCGGGCATGGATCCGGTAGGCACGAACGCCGAGCTGATGAACGGAAGGAAGATCAGCGGGTAGCTGAACGCGCTCGCCCCGTCCACGGTCCTCGCGGAAAGGCCGGCGATCACGGCGATCCAGGTCAGTGCGAGGGTGAAAAGGACCAGGATGCCGGCGACGGCGAGCCAGGCGGCCGGGGAGGCCCCGGTGCGGAAACCCATGATGAGCGCGACGCCGATGACGATCGCCACGGAGGCCAGGTTCGCCACAAGGGAGGTGAGCACATGGGCCCAGAGGACGCTCGGCCTCGCGATCGGCATGGACTGGAAGCGTTCGAAGATGCCGCCCTGCAAGTCGAGGAACAGCCGGTAGGCGGTGTACGCGACGCCGGATGCGATGGTGATGAGCAGGATGCCGGGGAGCATGTAGTTGACGTAGGACTCGTCGGATCCGGTGTTGATGGCGCCGCCGAACACGTACACGAACAGCAGCATCAGCGCGATCGGGGTGACCGCTGTGGTCATGATGGTGTCCGGGCTGCGCAGGATGTGGCGCAGCGAGCGGCCGGTGAGGACGCCGGTGTCGCCGAGGACGCGGGTTGTCATCGAAGGTCCTTTCGTACCCCGCCGACCAGGGTGAGGAAGACATCCTCCAGGGAGGGCTGCTTCTCGATGTATTCCACCCGGGCGGGCGGGAGGAGTTGCTTGAGTTCGGCGAGGGTTCCGTTCTGGATGATGGTCCCCTCGTGCAGGATCGCAATGCGGTCGGCGAGTTGTTCGGCTTCCTCGAGGTGCTGCGTGGTGAGCAGGACTGTGGTGCCCTGGCCTGCCAGCCTCTTGACGGTCTGCCAGACCTCGAGGCGCGCCTGCGGGTCCAGCCCGGTGGTCGGTTCGTCGAGGAAGATGACCGGCGGGTTGCCGATCAGGCTCATGGCAATGTCCAGCCGGCGGCGCATGCCACCAGAGTATGTTGATGCTTTCCGGTTTCCGGCTTCGGTGAGCGAGAACCGGGCCAGCAGGTCGTCGGCGATAGCTCCGGGGTCCTTCAGGTGGCGCAACCTGGCCACCAGCACCAGGTTCTCCCGGCCGGTAAGCACTTCGTCGACCGCGGCGAACTGGCCTGTCAGGCTGATCGCCCCGCGCACGTCGCCGGGGTGCGTGGCGACGTCGAAACCGTGCACGGTGGCAGTGCCTGCGTCGGCCTTCAGCAGCGTTGACAGGATCCGCACGAGGGTGGTCTTTCCGGCTCCGTTCGAGCCGAGCAGCGCGAAGATACTTCCCGCCTTCACGTCGAAGTCGACGCCCCGCAGCACGTGCAGGTCCTTGAACGACTTCTCGATGCCGTGCACCCGGATGGCGGGTTGCACGGCCTGGTCTGCGGTCATTTCCGTTCCTTCCTTAGCGGCGCGGTTACGCGCCGTCCCCGGATGCTTCGTCAATGGAGTCAGCCAGGCGCTTGCGTTCCTTGTTGATCCATTGCCCGTCCGCGTAGTTCTGGATAAAGGTGTCGGCGAACTCCACGGGGTCGTCCCCCACGATGTCGCGGATGGGCGTGCCGTCAACGGCCGCCCGCTCAATCAGGTCTGCGAGGTCCTCAAGCATCTGCATGAGGACCTCACCCTTGACGATGGACCCGGCATACATGAAGTAGCGCTCAAGTCCATCGATCGCCGTCCGGTAGCTCTTGGGGAGTTCTTCCTTGCGGGCCTTGTACCGGCGCCAGCGCTTTTTGTCCTCGAAAGGGCCTGTAACCCGCTCGATCCATCCTGGGGCCATGGTTACTCTCCTTGTTCCTGGGGGTTTTTGACGTGACGGTGAAGTTGTCCGATCCGCTTTTCGAGGAAGCTCCAGGACCTCCAGAACTCTTCGAGGTACTCCCTGCCCTGCGCGTTCAGCGAATAGACCTTGCGCGGCGGCCCCTTCTCGGACGGGACTTTTGCCACGTCCACCAGGCCGCGCTGCTCGATCCTGACCAGCAGGGCGTAGACAGTCCCCTCGGCAATATCGGAGAAGCCCTGCTCCCGCAGCCGCGCCGTGATGTCGTAGCCATAGGCCGGCTGCACGGCCAGGATGGCCAGGATGATGCCCTCGAGTGTTCCCTTGAGCATCTCGGTCATCTGCTTGCCCATGTGGCCGCCCTCCAGCTACCTAGTACTACTGACTACCGGTACATAGTATCACTGAATAGCAGCCTGGCAAGGGCTGGCTGCAGGGCAGCCCTTGCACCGGCAAGGGCGGTGGCAGGAAAGAAATATCCCTTCTTTTTGGCCGTGACCTGCGTGCCAGCCTTAGACTTTTGGCAGGTGCAAGAGCCGGGGGGCCAAGTGGAAGAACAAGGCGTTTGCCTGGTCATAGAAGATGACCCGGACATCCGTGGATTGATTACTGTCGTGCTGGGCCGTGCAGGATTCAAGGTGCTGACCGCAGAATCCGGGGCCGAGGGAATTGCCGCCTGCACAGCCGCCGGCTCCTCCCTGTCCCTGATCACCCTTGACCTCGGCCTGCCGGACATGGACGGTCATGAGGTTGCCCGGGCCCTGCGGGAAGTGACCCAGACTCCGCTACTGTTCCTCACCGCCAGGTCTGAGGAAGAGGACGTCCTTTCCGGAATGGCGTCAGGAGCCGCCGCCTACATCACCAAGCCTTTCCTTCCACGGGCCTTGAAGGAAGCGGCCCTGGGCCTGGCGGGGCTGCAGGGCCGCACGAAGCTTCCGGCAACGGGGAAACCCTAACCGTTGTAATAATTGGCCCGATGTTGCGTCCGTCACATTCAGCCCCTACTCTGATTGAGGCTTAAGAAACAGGCCATAGCAAGAAGCTGCAGCGTCGCAGCCAATGCCGGGGAAGGCTTTACAACTTGAATTCCAAGCTGAACATTGTTGTCCGTGTAGATCTCGACCACGCCAGGGCCCTCGTGATTGCCAAGGGGCACGTCACCGTCCACAGCGTCAACGCCCTTTATGTAGTAGTTAAACGCGCCAATTCCCTGCGGAATGGCCTCGACCTCGAACTGGACATTTCCCACGCCCGGGTGGACCCGGAAGCGCTGGAAATGCTCCATACGTCCTCTGCAACACACCACCTGCCGGCCAGGATCGATCCGGAGCAGGCACCCTGCACCATCAGCGTCCTTGCACCGCGCGCAGACGCCGGGCGCCGCGCTTATTCGCCGGCCCTCATCGCCGCCTAGGCACCCAAGGCAACGGCACCCGAAGCGCCCAATCGTCGGGCCAGGGAGCCGGCCGCAACCTTTTTCTTCGTGGTTTCCACGGCCTGTGAGCGCAGTTGTATCCGAATGGACGGGTAGCTGCGCTCCGGGCCTGCCGCAAGCCCATCAGGCATCGACATCGCGCCGCCGGAATCCCAGCACAGCCATGGCAAGGAGCACGACGGCGGTCGCGGCAGAAATTGCCACGCTTCCGCCGTCGAGTCCGTTCCGCAACGGATCGTGGCCGATGTACTGGTAGAAGGGCGAAAACTCCTGGATGTCTGCCAGCCAGTCCACCAGGGGCGCCAGGCCGTTGACAACGTAGGCGACCACGGCCACCAGCGCGGGCACACCCTTGCTGATTCCGGTCCGCCCCGTCGAGGCGGACAGCATCAGGGCCAACGTTCCAAAGACCACGCCCAGGAGGGCCAGGTGCAGCATGGCGGCGGCCACCTTGCCGGCCGGCAGGTCGAGGTCCACGAGGTTTCCTTCCGCCACCAGGGCCACACCCATGACGGCAGCGATCAGGAAGGTCCCTGCGGTCATGGCCAGGAATTTGTCCAGGACCACACGGCTCCTGCTGACCGGGTTGGAAAGCAGCAGGTCCAGGGTGTGGCGGTCTTCCTCGCCGGCGATTGCCCCGGCACCCGAGCCGACGGCGTACATCAAAACCGCGGCCGGTCCCATAAAGGCAAGCAGTTCCACCTCGACGTAGCCCGTGGGGGTGGACATGTCCGCGCCGGAGGAAGCGAACAGGGCCCTGAACGCCTCGGGCATCTGGTCCAAGAGGTCGCTCATGGAGGGCTGGTCCCGCACTGTGGGCCAGAACGCCACATACATGGCAATAAGCAGCGCAACCGAAATGCACCAGCCGAGGAGCGCCCGGCCCTGGTCCCGGAGTGCCTTGGCCAGAACGTTAGTGAGCATCGGGACCTTCTGTTCCGGCGTGCTGCGGCCCGTAATAGGTGAGGAAGGTTTCCTCCAGTGGCGCTTCCGCGCACTCGAAGTCCACTACCCGGTGCGCGCTGACCCTTTTCAGCAAAGCGTCGAGGGAGGCCTGGGGCGCATTGCAGGTCATGGTCCGCTTGTTCACCACGAGGTCGCGAAGGCCGGGCAGGTCGTCGTAGTCCGAGTGGGCTATGTCTTCGGCGAAACTGGCACGGACCCGGTGCAAAGACCGGGCAGCGAGCTCCTGCAGGCGCTCCACGGCAACGAGGCGCCCTTCGCGCACCACGCCGATCCGGTCCGCCACCCGTTCCACCTCGCCGAGCACGTGGGAGGAAAGCAGCACGGAACCGCCGGCCGCGGTGTGCTCGCGGAGAAACGAATGGAAAACCTGCTGTACCAGGGGGTCCATGCCGCTGGTGGGTTCGTCGAGCACCAGCAGCCGTGGGCTGGACATCATGGCCAGAACCACCGCCAGCTTTTGCCGGTTCCCCCGTGAGAGCGTCTTTGCCGGGCGGTCCAGGTCAAGGTCCATCCCGGCGGCCAGCTCTATGGCCCGTGCCGAGGCATCGTGGCGGCGGAGATGGGAGCAGAAGGCAATGTGGTCGCGGCCGGTGAGCCGGTCATAGAGTGCCGGTTCACCGGGGACGTAACCCACCAGCTGCCGCACCTCCACGGACTGCCGCCACGAGTCCCGACCCAGGATTTCCGCACGCCCCGCAGTCGGGCGCAGCATGCCCATCAGGACGCGGATCGTCGTCGTCTTGCCCGCCCCGTTGGGCCCGAGGTAGCCGAAGACTTCGCCCTCGCCAATAGTGAAGCTCACGCCGTCCAGTGCGGTGGTCTTCCCGAAGCTCTTTCGGAGGTCCACCAGCTGCACCACCGCATCAGCGCCCATACCCCAGTTTCCGGCCGGGGCTCCCCGGCCCACAGAGTCTTTCGACCTTGGAACGGGCTAACTGCTGGAGTGTGCCTCCAGCCATTCCTTGAGGAGGGGGGCCGGAAGCGGACGGGTGAAGTGGTAACCCTGGGCAAGATCGCAGCCCATCTCCTTGAGGGTTCGCAGCTGGCCGGACGTTTCCACGCCTTCGGCAACCGCCCGCAGGCCCACCGCGTGTGCCAGCTCGATGCAGCTGCCCACGATTGCGGCGTCCCCCTTGTCCGAGTCCAGTCCGCCGATGAAGGAACGGTCGATCTTCAACTCGTCAATCGGGAATTTCTTCAGGTAAGTCAGGCTGGAGTATCCCGTGCCGAAGTCGTCGACGGCAAGGCCCACGCCCAGGTTCTTGAGGGCGGTCAGGGACTCGAGGGCAGCGCCGGGATCCGCCATCAAGGCTGTTTCGGTGATCTCCAGGAGCAGCACCGCGGGGTCGATCCGCCGAAGCCGGAGGGCCTCTTCCACCATCGGCACCAGCCCGGGGTCATTCAGCTGCCGGGTTGACAGGTTGACCGCAACTTCGAGCTCCGCGGCACGGCGGCCCTCGCGGCGCCAACTGGCTGCCTGCCTGAGGGTTTCATCCAGGACCCACGCGCCCAGGGGCCGCACCAGGCCTGATTCCTCGGCCATGGTGATGAATTCCGACGGCGGCAGCAGCCCGCGGGTCGGGTGCTGCCACCTGACCAGGGCTTCCACCCCGCTGGCGAGGCCGGTGCGCAGGTCCACGCGGGGCTGGTAATGCACCCGCAGGTCGCCGTCGCTGATCCCCCGGCGCAGCTCGCCGAGGGACCGGAGCCGGTCCACGGTGGGGTCGGATTCCGCGTGCCGGTGAATCTCCCAGCGGTTGCGGCCGAGCGCCTTTGCCCGGAACATCGCGATGTCTGCGCGGCGGACAAGATCGTCCAGGGTTTCCGGCTCGTCCCCGGATACGGCCACTCCGATGCTGGCGGAGGTCACGATCTCCAGGCCCTCGAGCAGGATCGGGGCGCTGAGGACGTCCAGGAGCCTGGCCGCGAGCGCTGTTGCTTCCTCGGCGGACCCAAACACGTCCACCACGAGAAACTCGTCCCCGGAAAGCCGGGCCACGGTGCGGGCCTCCCCGGCCGCCGGCACCAGCCGCTGCGCCACGGACTTCAGGAGTTCGTCCCCTGCGGCATGGCCCAGGCTGTCATTGACCGCCTTGAAATGGTCAAGGTCAATGAAGAGGGCGGCCAGGGTGCCAGTGCCGTTAGGGCGATCCGCCAGGATCGGACTGAGCCGGGCTCTCAGCCCCGCCCTGTTGGGGAGGCCGGTCAAGGCGTCGTGGGCCGCAAGGTGCTGCAGTTCGGTTTCGGCCTGCACCCGCCGGGCTTCGGATTCCTCGGCCTCCCGCAGGGCGGACACCAGTTCTTTTTCATACATCCGGCGTTCGTGGGCGCTGAAGACGATGACGCGGACACTCGCGGCCTGCTGCGGGGAGCCGGGAGATCTCGAGGCCGAAAGCAGCGCGGCGCGGCGCCGTCCGTCAGCGGCAACTATCTCTATGGCTATTTCCGAAACAGCCCCGGTGATGCCGAGCTGCGGAATGCAGTGCGTGGAGTACAGCATTTGGTCGCCGATGGGCATCAGGGACTGCAGCCGGGTTCCCAGGAGTTCCGCCCGGGCATAACCCGACCAGTGTGCAAAGGTGTCGTTGACCGCGGTGATTTTCCCGCCGTCGTCCGTTACCAGGTAGCCGCACGGCGCCTTGTGGAACAGTGACTCGAAGTCCGCCGGCCCGCCGGCCTGGGTGCCTGTCACGGGTCGGCGGCAAGGTACTGCCGGATGGCCGCCGCTGTTGCCTCCGGTGCGCTGACGTGCGGGCAATGGCCGGCGGCCTTGAGGTGCACCAGCGAACTGCGTTCCAGCTGCCGGTTCAGGTACGTGCCCACTTCGGGCGGCGCGAGCAGATCGTCGGAGCACTGCAGGATCAGGCTGCTGGTGCGTACTTTGCCGAGTTCGTTCCGGGTGTCGGAGAGGAAGGTGACCCTGGCGAAGTGCCGCGCGATGGAGGGGTTGGTCCGGCAGAAGCTGCCGCGGAGATCCTCGGCCAGTTCGGGTTCGTCCGGGTTGCCCATCACCATCGGCGCGAGGGCTGCGGCCCAGGCAAAGTAGTTGCTGTCCAGGGAGTCCAGCAGGCTCTCGATGTCCTCCCGCGAGAACCCGCCCACGTAGCCGCTGGACGGGTCGTTGGTGTAGCGGGGCGACGGCGCCACCAGGATCAGATGCGCAAAGCGGCCGGGCTCCTTGACTTCCGCCAGCACGGAAATCATGGCGCTGACGCTGTGGCCGACGACGGTGACGTCCCTCAGGTCAAGGGCCGCGCAGATTTCCAGCAGGTCGGCCGCATAGCCGTCCAGGGATCCGTATTTGGTGCGGTCGTAGGCAGAGGCATCCGAGCGTCCGGCGCCCACGTGGTCGAAGAGGACCAGCCGGTGGTCCTCGGCGAAATGCGGCAGGAGCCTGCGCCACATGTCCTGGTCGCAGCCGAAACCATGCGCGAACAGCATCACCGGCCCATCAGGGCGGCCGGAGAGGGTGACGTTGTTCCGGCGGATAACCGGCGAATCAGTTGCGGGTGCCGCTTCGACCATTTCTTTACCAAACGTAAGGAGGCTGACCTTATTCCTGCATCAGATACTATCGGCGGGACGTCCACGAATCCTAGGATCGCTGGACGGCATCGCGGTGCGGCGCTAGTCCTCCACGAACTCCAGCAGGTCGCCGGGCTGGCACTCGAGGACCCGGCACATCGCTTCCAGCGTGCTGAAGCGGACCGCCTTGGCACGGCCGTTTTTCAGGACCGCCACATTGGCGGGAGTGAGGCCCACACGTTCGGCAAACTCCCCCACGCTCATCTTCCGTTTGGCCAGTTCGACGTCGATGCGCACCACGATGGGCATCAGATGACGGCTTCCATGTCCGCGCGGAGGTCCGCAGCCTGCCGGAGCAGGGCGCGGAGCACCACCACCACAAGGCCCACGGCGGCGCCGGCCACCAGGACCAGCAGCAGCAGGAGCGGCAGTCCGGGATCGTCGGCATTGAGGACCACCACGGCGGCGAGCATGGCCCAGCCGGCCGCGATGGCCCACACGATCGCGTTCACCCACACGAGGGCGCCTCGGCTGAAGATCCTGTCCTGCCTGACAAGCGTCAGCAGCTTCCAGGTGCTCACGATCACCACTTGGACGCAGGCCACCTCCAGGATGAAGAACATGGTCAGCGGCCACTGCAGGTACGCCCGCTCCGGGTTCTCCTGCGCCATATGGGCGAACTGGCCGGGAATGGACATGACCTGGAACAGGACCAGGAGGAGGAACGCGGCAACGAGCACCACCCTAAGAGCAGTGACGGCCAGGCGGGTGATTTTCATGTATCGAGTTTCGACCACTACCTATCGAAAGTCAATCGATAGGGGGCCGGACCTCGCGGAGGGTGGGTTCCCGGGCCGGATCAGGGAACCAGTTGGGCCCTGCGGAACCGGAGCTCCCTGCGTGCGCCGTTGAGGGGTGATCCCGCAAAGGGCAGGGCGTCCAGGTCGATGCCCTCGGCTGCTACGAGGGCAAGGGCATTGGCGGCAGCCGCTGCCCGCGGGGGCAGCGCGATGGCGGCTGCGAACTCCTGCCAGTGCCTGGCTTTGAGTCCCTTGACCTTGCCGGCGATGGGCAGCGCCATGGTGTCGTCGCCGTAGAGCAGTGTGCACGGGATGTCGTACATCGGGGAAACGGCCCAGCCGCCGTTCCGGCCCGCAAGGATGGCGGCGTTCTTGGCGTGGAGGTCCCCGTTGCCGGTCAGCCACGCGAAGGCGAACTGCAGGTAGAGGTTCCTGGCGGCTACGGCCTTGGCCTTGCACAGTCCGGCCAGCGCCAGGACCAGGCGCTCGGAGCTGACCGCGTATTTCGACGCCGGCGGAAGGTTCAGCACCTGCGCCCCGTCCTCGAGCGCCAGCCGGACCGGCCCGTCAGCGTGGACGCGGTCGAACCGCTCCACAAGGAGCCCCGGCCTGCCTTTCCTGTCGGTGACCACGCTGTGTTTGGCCACCGGTATCTTGAGGGCTTTGGCCCCGGCGAGGTGGGCAGCCTCGTTCACCACAAGGTGCGGGTACTGGGGAGGGTCCAGCTTGAGGAGGTAGCGCCGGTTGGCGAGGGCCAGCGGCGTGGTCATCATTGAGGCACTGGCTTTGTGCTGCACGCCGGGGAGTCCGTGCGGGTCCACCGCGTCCGCCAGGTACGCGAAATCCAGGTCCTCCGGCCGGGATGTATCCGCCAGCGGCTGCTGCTCCACCAGGGGTTCGCCTGCCGGGACGACCTGCACATCGCCGGGCACATCCGCGCCGACGGCGAGGAGCAGGCTCAGCTCATCGCCCAGGCTCGTCTTAACGGCGTCCTTGAGCACGGTGAGCCGGTGGCCTTCCGGCAGGAGGCCGGAGAAGAAGGCGGGCAGTGCGCCGCTGGGCGATTCCACGGGTTCGGCAGTGACGGGCAGGGTGGTTGCCACGGGCCGCGCACCGGCACGGAGGTAGTGCTCAGCATAGGAGAAGGTCACGCTGCCGCGTTCCGTGCGGGTCAGGTGCCCTGCCAGGATGCCTGCCTTGTACACATCCGCCCCGCGGACGAATTTGAGGCGCCGCAGGTCCTCAGTCATCGGTAGCCCGGAGGTGGAGCCCCACCGCGTTGGCGGCGGCGGCCACCGTAACCAGGGACGGGTTGCCCGTGCCTGTTTCAATGGCATGGATGGTGCGGGCGGAGGTACCCGCAAGGTCCGCCAGCGTGGCCTGGGTAATTCCGGACTCCTTCCGCGCGCGCCGGATCATCTCCCCAATGGCCGCCACGTCTTCCATCGTTCCCTTTCCGCAGGATATTGCCGATTAACACGCTTGCTCCTGACACAATCCACCAGAACAAGGAAAACCGCAAGATATTGCAGAAAAGAAGACAATCCGAGGTTAGGGCGCCTCCTCCGGCAGGAACCGGAAATATCCTTCCGGTCAGCAGACCATCGGCGCGGTAATTTACGTAGGATTTCCCCATGAGGATCGCCGTTGCAGGGGGAACCGGTACCGTCGGACGCCACGTGGTAGCCGTAGCGAAGGAGCGCGGCCACCACGTTGTCAGCCTGAGCCGTGCCGAGGGTGTGGACCTGGTGAACGGGCGCGGCCTGGCCCAGGCCCTCGCCGGCCTGGATACCGTGATAGACGTCTCCGGGATCCAGACCATCTCCACCAAGCAGGCCGTGGACTTCTACACCAACGCCACCCAGAACCTTCTGGCCGCGGAACAGGAAGCGGGCGTGCGGCACCACGTGGCACTCTCCATCGTGGGGATCGACGGCGCCACGTCCGGCCTGTATGCGGGAAAGCTGGTGCAGGAGGACGAGGTCCGCCACGGCGGCGTCCCGTGGACCCTGCTGCGCTCCACCCAGTTCCACGAGTTCGTCCCGCTGACCGTGAAGATCGGGACGGTGGGCCCGCTGGTGGCCGTTCCAAAAATGGTCACCCGGCCCGTCGCTGCCCGCGAGGTGGCCGAGGCCCTGGTGGATGCGGCGGAGGCGGGACCGCAGGGACGGATCAATGACCTCGGCGGGCCGCGGACCGAGGAGCTCGCAGACCTGGTCCGCACCTATCTCGCGAAGACCGGTGAGCGCAAGAAGGTCCTGGAGGCAGTGCTGCCGGGCCGCATGGGCAAAGCCATGCGCAGCGGCGCGCTGATCCCGGCGCCGGGCGCCGCCGTCGGACGCCAAACGTTCCAGCAGTGGCTGGAAGCAGGCAAGTAGTCCCCGCACCGGGCAGGAAAAGTAGAGTACCTGCTACTCGTGCCCTTTCCGCGCCGCTCCATTAAGTTCAGGGAAAGCCCGCGCATCGGCAAGGCGCGGGACGTACGTGGACGGGGGCAAAAGCGTGGCAGCACATCCGGCGACTGACGGCAGGCGCCAGGACCGGCCCGGGTTCCTGCTGGACCTGATCACCGGGACCGAAACAGAACTGGACTCCCTCCAGCGGCTGACCGAGGCCGCTGCGAAGGCGGTCATCGGCCCGGACGGGCCAGGGCCGGACTGCGCCGCGGTCCTGGCGCGCGGAGGCTCTGCCCCGCTCACTGCCGGCAGCAGCCTCACGGCATCCGAACTGGCGGCATCGGAGGACCGGTACGGGGACGGGCCCCTGATGCAGGCACTGAGCACTGCCGGTGCGGTGACGGTCGACGGCGACACGTCAGTGCGGTGGCGGACGTACCAGCGGCGGCTGGCAGCTGCCGGGTATGGCGGTGCGGTGGCCGTTCCGCTGGGGTTGAACGGCGGCACGTCCTGCGCCCTGGTGTTCCTGGCGCGCACCGGCCCCGGGTTCGAGGGCCTGCTCGCCGAGGCCAAATGGTTTGCCGGGGTGGCGACGCACAGCATGCGGCTGGCCCTTGAGGTGCGCAGCGTCCGGTCCGCCGGGGACAACCTCAAGGCTGTGCTGGAAAGCCGCACCTCCATCGACGTGGCGTGCGGGGTGATCATGGCGCAGAACCGCTGTACGTACCCCGAAGCCTTCATCAAGCTGGCCAGCGCGTCCCGCCAGCGGAACCTCAAGGTCCGCAGCGTGGCCGAGAACATCCTCAAGGCGCTGCCCAGCGGCGCTCCGGCGGCCAGGTTCGAATCCTGAGGCAGGAGACGGAGCGGCCGGGCCGGCCGGGCAAGGGGAAAGCCCCTCCTAGGAGGGGCTTTCAACGTAGTGGTCAATTGTCTTCGAGTTACGGTCAGTGGTGATGCGCTACCCCCTCCCAGACGCCCCCCGGCGCCCATCTGGACTATGACAAGACCTGACTTTAATAACCTGTGCCCAGGAAGTAAACACCAAATTAAAAGTCCGCGCGCTCCCGCTGCGGATTTCCGCACGTTTCGGAACTTTTACTTGCGCGAAACAGGCCCGACCGTATTATTCATGCATGTGGACTAAACAGCACCAGGCCCTTTGCGTCACGTGCGGCAGGAGCACCAAGCACGTGACGCACTATAAGAAGGACGACGTCGGCGGCTCGCTGGTTGCCGAGGTCCAGTGTGCTGAGCACCACGAAGCGGCGGTCTGCAGCGAGCAGTACCAGCCCGTGCGGCTGACGCAGGCGGCTGAGCCCGCGGCCTGACCTCCCAGGTGCCGCTGCCAGGTCCCGGCTTGGCGCGAACCGCTCTCTGCTGCGCCCACAAACGTAATAACCCTCCGCCGGGTTAGGGGCAGGCGAAATTAGTAAGTAGACTGATTAGCATGGCCGGTAAATCAGCACATGCGTATGGGCTGGATGCACCTTATGCCTTGCCCGGGCGGACATCATGAGCGACGAGTCAGAGCGGCGGCTTGAGCTTGCAGCCATGGTTGTTGCCGGCCTGGACCCGGCGGACATCTGGCCGACCTACTTTGGCGGGCCGCGCTTTTCCGATTTTGAGCTGCATGCCTACCTTCACGGCGCACTGGCCTTGCCCGAATTTGAACGCGGTTACAGTGCCGGCACGGAGCCCATGCCTGCGCCGCCGCAGGGCCAGGGACGCCAGCACCGGAGAGGACGTGCCGGCGAGGATGCGCTGGCCGGCCTGGGGGCCGCGGGCAGGTTCCTCCTGACGCCTGAACGGGCGGAGGAGGAACGGCTGCAGTCGCTTCGGGAGACCGACCTGCTCCACACAGGCACAGTGGACATCTTTGACCAGGTGGTGGAAACCGCCAGGGACTATTTTGGCGTCGGTGCTGCGTCATTGTCCCTGATCGCCGAAAATTCCCAGTTCCTCAAGTCCGTGGTCGGCCCCCTTCGCGAGGAGACGCCCCGGGAGATCGCGCTCTGCACGCATACCGTGCGGCTGAACACGATGCTCATCATCAACGACACCCTCACCGATGACCGGTTCGCCACCAATCCGCTAGTCGTCGGGGAACCCTTCATCCGCTTCTACGCCGGTTACCCCCTGCACGGGCCGCGCGGCTGGAACATCGGAACGCTGTGCGTCATTGACCACCGCCCCCGGGCGTTCAGCGCCTCGGACCAGCAGGTGCTCCGCACCCTGGCCACCATCGTCCAGAACAACATCAACGCCCGCACTGACGCCGCCGGCTAGGATCCCCGGCGAGCGGACGCCAGTTCGGGCCCGCGGCCAGGTGCCGGTGCAGACGTTCGCGCCGCTTCCGGAGTTGACGCCGCTTCGGGCGTGGAGCGGACGACGGCGGGCTCCAGCCTTCTGTTTGCCCAGCGGCGGACGGGCGTCTCCACCAGGCGGTGGGACGCATAGGCCAGCAGGACGGTCAACGCTGCGGCCAGCGGCACACGGAGCCACAGCGAAGGGATCAGCGGCATCAGCAACAGGTAGACGGGCAGGTGCCAGAGGTAGAAGGCGTAGGACAGATCTCGGCCCGGCCCGGCAAGCCAGGGGTGGCTGAGGACTCGGGCGGCGAAGCCGGCGGGCTGCAGGACCAGTGATCCGATCAGGGCGGCCGCCAGCAGGGAAAGCACGGCGGGCCCAACGGTCCAGAAGGCGCTGAACCAGGGCCCGGGGGTGTCCGGCTCCTTGAGCAGGAACACGGCGGCCAGGAGGATGAGCCCGGCGGCCGGTCCGGCCCGGCGCGCCGCCGTCCGGAGGGCTGCGTGGAACCGGGAACCGGGGGTGACTGCCGTGAACACGAGCGCCAGGGTGCATCCGATCAGCAGCTCGTCGGCCCGGGTGTCCGGCCCGTTGTAGAGGCGGTTCAGCGGCGCCCCGATCAGCACCAGGACGAACCGTTCCAGCAGGAACGCCGCGGCCAGGCCTGCGGTGATCCAGGTGACCGTGCGGACCTTCCAGAACCGCAGCAGCACCAGCAGCAGGAGCGGCCACACCAGGTAGAACTGCTCCTCGACGGCCAGGGTCCAGGTGGGGCCAAGGGTTTCCCCCGCCACGGAGTCGCCGAACATCCCGAAGCGGGCCAGGTTCATCACGTACGCGGCGGCCGGGAGGACAAACCCTTCCTGGCCGGCCCACTTCGACGCCGGGAAGGCCAGGCCCACGGCGACGATCACCCCGCACAGCGCCAGCAGCGCCGGCCACAGCCTGGCCAGCCGCTTGGCGTAGAAGATGCCCAGCCGCAGCCGGCCCGTGGCCAGATGCTCCTTCATGATCAGGAGGGTGATCACAAAGCCGCTGAGCGTGAAAAAGACGTCCACGCCAATGGAGCCGCCCGGCACCAGGGCGGTTGCCGCGTGGAAGAAAAACACGCCCGCCACGGCAACAGTCCGGAGCCCGTCCAGGGCATGCTTCCGCCCGGCGATGAGGCTTGTTCCGGGTACTGCGTTACGTTCGGGGGCTGACAAATTTCCGCTGCTTGACCTAAAAACCACTCACCCAGCATATATAACGTTTCCATAACTGCGCTGGGTGCAGGCTGGACGCAGGCTGCACGCAGCCACGCAGAAGGCGTACGACGGCGGTGCGCGCCGCCGTCGTACGCCTTCAGTTTTTGGACCGCTGTCAGTCAGTTACCGGTTGACGTAGACCCCGCCACAGGCTGCCTTCTCGGCGTCGCTTCCGAGGACGTAGAGCGTGTTGTTTTCTCCGGGAACGCCCTGGTGCACCAGCACGTGGAGGGGGTGGGTCCGGCCGTCCGTTTGTGGCAGGTCGGCGGCGTGGACGTTGTGCTCGAAGACGGCAGCGGGAAGGTCCACCGCTTCCTCCCCCGCACCCTCAGCCATCACCACGCAGCCTCCGCTGCCAACGACTTTGACGTGGGTGTGGTCAGCTGCTGCCGGCCCGGCGGCAGCAAGCAGCAGCAGTGCTGATGCAGCCGCAGCGGCTCCGGCCGCGCCCAGTGCTTTCGTGGATTTCATGACAGGCCCTCTCAATGTCAACGGGAACTTCATCGTTACCAGAACGGCGCCGGCAGTCAATAGCCGGCCCGGCAGTAACGGTGCAGTAACGCGGAGAATGGTCCACTGTTCCCGTGTTCCCTCGCATGTGAGGACGGTCTTATGGGGCAGCCGTGGAATTCCTTCCGAGTGTCAGGCCTGGTGCTGGACGTGCCGGACCAGCTTGCACCCTCACATGAGCACGGCATCGAGGGCGGCGCTGCCGTCCTGGAGGGTGGCGGCATGCGCCTGACCGTCGACGCAAGCCCGTTCGCCGACCCGCTCACCCGCTATGCAAACAAACCTGGCTACGAGCGTTGGCGGGAAGCCCTGGGCAACCACATCGCGGACTTCGTCCTGTTTGAGGAAGAGGGCATCCGCACCGTTGCCGTGAATATTCCAGGGCGCGCCACCGCCGTCGTCCATCTGCCTGCGGACGCCGAACGGGACGTCGCGCTGCAGATCCTGCGAAGCATCAGAACCGATCAAGGAGAGCCAAATGACTGACGAACTGTACCCTGCGGCACCGTACCTTGCCGCAGTCGAAAACACCGCCCCGGGTGGACGAACGCCGGGCTTCAGCAAGGTGCAAACGTATCTCGAGCGCTTCGGCTACCTGGGGGAATCCACCCCCAGGGAAATCGGCGTCCTGGACGATCCCACCGAAGGGGCGCTTCGGAATTTCCAGGAGTTTTTCCACCTGCCGGTCACCGGCGTCTTCGATGATGCCACGCGCGAAGCAATGATGCGGCCGCGCTGCGGGCTTCCGGACATGCGGGCCGGCGAAATCGCCTTCGCCACTGCGTGCGCATGGGCGGACCGGACCCTGACCTACGCCTTCGACACCGGGACCGACGACGTCGCGGGCACCGCCGAATTCGACGCCATCCGGCGCGCCATCCAGACCTGGCAGACCGTGGGCGGACTGACCTTCACCGAGGTGGCCCTCGGCTCCAGTCCGGACATCCGCATCGGATGGCGCCCGGCGGCGGACCCGGACCATTCGATGGTGGGCGGCGTCCTGGCCCACGCCGACTTCCCTCCCGGCTGCAGCGTGGTCACCAACACGCTGCCCAAGCCGGTCCACTTTGATGACAGCGAACACGTGTGGAGCGTTGGCGCCGCGGCCAACGCCTTCGATATCGAAACAGTGGCGCTGCACGAGTTTGGCCATATCGTGGGGCTGGCCCACTCCAGCGTCGCGAACGCCGTGATGGCCCCCACCGTGGCGTCCAACTTCACCAAACGGGCCCTCACCCAGGACGACCTCGACGGATTCCGGGCACTGTATCCGGCCGCGCCGCAGGCATGGTCCGGGTGGGATTCCCTGGGCGGGATCATCACAACGGACGCCTCCGTGGCCAACAACAAGGACGGCCGGCTGGAAGCCTTTGCCCGGGGCACCGATGGCGCCGTGTGGCACAGATGGCAGAACACCCCCAACGGCAGCTGGTCCGGCTGGAACTCCCTGGGCGGCGTCATCACCACCGACATCGCGGCGGCAAGCAACCTGGACGGCCGGCTGGAAATCTTCGCCCGGGGCACGGACAACGCCCTGTGGCACAAATGGCAGACCGCGCCCAACAGCGGCTGGTCCGGCTGGAACTCCCTGGGCGGGGTGATCACCGGGCCGCCGGCCACAGGCCGCAACGCCGATGGCCGCCTGGAGGTCTTCGCCCGCGGAACCGACGGCGCCGTGTGGCACCGCTGGCAGACGGCGCCGAACGGCAACTGGTCCGGCTGGCATTCCCTGGGCGGCGTGATCACCTCGGAAATCGGGGTGGGCAAGAACAAGGACGGCCGCCTGGAGGTGTTCGCCCGGGGCACGGACAACGCCCTGTGGCACTTGTGGCAGACAGCCCCCAACGGCAACTGGTCCGGCTGGAACTCCCTGGGCGGCGTCCTCACCTCCAACATCACGGTGGGCAGCAACGCCGACGGCCGCCTGGAAGCGTTCGTCCGGGGCACGGACAACGCCCTCTGGCACATGTGGCAGACGGCCCCCAACGGCAACTGGTCCGGCTGGCAGTCCCTGGGCGGCCTGCTCACCTCCGAGATTGCCGCAGGCAAGAATGCGAGCGGCCGGCTGGAGGTGTTTGTCCGCGGCACGGACAACGCCCTGTGGCACATGTGGCAGACAGCCCCCAACAGCGGCTGGTCCGGCTGGCACTCCCTGGGCGGCGTCCTCACGTCCAATATCACTGTGGGCAGCAATGCCGACGGCCGGCTTGAGGTCTTCGTCCGCGGCACGGACAACGCCCTGTGGCACAAGTGGCAAAACATGCCGTTCCTGACCGAGGAGTCCACGGGTTCGTCCGGTGCCGCGGCCATGACCGAGGCGACGGGCGCGGATATGCCCTCCGCCGGCGTCGTCCCCCAAACCGTCGAGATGCCAACCGGCACCATGGACGGAAGCGTGACGACGCACGGCCAGGAGCGGCGCCCGGCCCCGGCCGCCGAGGAATCCGGTTCGGACAGGATGCCGGCCGGGGAAATGCACGCCACCGCGTGAGCCGCCGCGTGGAAAGGGACTGAAACGTACGACGGCGGCCCGCGGCCGCCGTCGTACGTTCACTTTTGGGCCAGCGTCAGTGGTGTGAAGCCGCGGCGCTCCGCATTCCGGTGTAGGCCGCCACGACCCCCGCGAGGAAAATGAGGACGGCGAGGTAGATCAGGCCGAGGTGCCCCAGCGTGGCCAGGCCCCACGGGTAATGTGCGGGGAGGGCCACTGCGAGTCCAACGACAGGGACGATGACTGCGGTGGCGAAGGCCCACCGTTCTCCGCGGCGCACCCCGAACCAGGACAGGCCTGCGACTGCCAGGCCGGTTGCCGCGATGAAGCCGCTGACCGCGATGTGCAGATGGCTGATGTAGTGGTACAGCTGCGGGCTGAACGCCTCGATCTCTGCCTTCCCCTTGTCCACTTGCTCGGGTCCGATGCCCAGTTCAAGGAAGGCGTCCGTGAAGTTCATTATCAAAAAGATCACGGCGTACCCCACGAAGGCCAGCCCGGCCAGCGTCATGAGGCCCGCTCCTGTCCGAAGGCGGGACTCCTGCTGGTGTGGCGTTTGGATGGTGGACACGGCCACCGCCCCCTCTCTTATTCAAGTAGATACTTGAATAAGAAACCCGCGGAGGTAGGCTTGTCAAGAGATATCTTGAATAGGAGGCACACATGGGCGACCAGCAGGACAAGGACGCGCTCTACGACGTCCTCGTGGAAACTGCCAAGGCGATAGGGAACGGCCGGAGGGCCCAGCTCATCGATGTCCTCGCCCAGGGCGAGCGGCCGGTTGAAGAGCTCGCCGCAGAGATCCACCAGAGCATGGCCAACACATCCCAGCACCTGCAGCGCCTGCTGCGGGCCGGCCTCGCCTCCTCACGGCGCTCGGGGACGCGGATCTACTATTCCCTCGCCAGCCCGGCCGTGGAACGGCTGTGGCGGGCACTTCGGGAGACAGCCGAAACCCACGCCGGGGAGCTGGGCGAACTGGTCCGCGCCTACGTCGGCGACCGCGCCGACCTGAGCACCATCACGCGCGACGATCTGCTGCTGCGGCTGCGGCAGGGCGACGTGGTAGTGCTGGACGTGCGGCCACAGCCGGAATACGACGCCGGACATATCCCCGGTGCGATCTCCGTGCCCCTCTCGGACGTCAAGTCCCGGTTGCGGGAGGTTCCCCGAGGGGGCGAAGTCGTGGCCTACTGCCGCGGACCGTACTGCCTGTTTGCGGACGAGGCCGTGCGGCTGCTCACGGACGAAGGACGCACGGCCGCACGGCTTGAGGAGGGCTTCCCTGAGTGGAAGGCGGCAGGGCTCCCGGTAGAGCAGTCGGTCACCTGACGCCGGCCTCAGCGGGACGATGGGCCCGAATTTGAGGAAGTCTTGGGAAGTTCTTGACGCTATCTGCCGCCTCCCTTGAGGATGGGAGTCCACAGTAGTCAGTGAAAGGCAGCGGCGCATGGGGGTGCGGCTGGAACTGGGTCCAGGAGTACCGCAGCCTTGAGTCGGGCAACCGATGGGTCTCAGCGCTTGGCGGTGCCAGGGGGGCACCGCCAAGCGCGACCCGCCGCGCATGGGCCGTCACAGCAGGCAAATGGACCGCACGTTATGCGCGCCTCCCCCGGCATCCGGAATTGAGGACGCATGCCGTGCGCTCAGCCCATTCCCGCGGGCCCCGCCCAGGCGCCGGGAGCGCCGGTCCCGCCTCCGCCACGGTCGTCATCCTTTCCGCAGCAAAGGCATCGTTTGTACAAGCCGCCGTCCTCGGTGTGTTCGACGTGCCACTCGTGGCGGAGGTTCAATCTGCACATCAGGGCCTGCAACATGGCTTCTCCTCACTGAGAAATCCTGCCGTCCCCCCATCTCAAGTATGTTCCACGGACCCGTGCCTGGAGTAGGTCTGGTGGATTGAGGGGTTGGCACCACGGCGGCGGCCCCGGGGAATGCGCGCAAGGAACGGGGGTTTTGGATCTGGCCGCCCCCAGCAGCGGCCAGTCCGTCAGGGGATCAGCGCAGGACGCCGCATACCGCCGGATCGGTGGCTTCGGCAGGCAAGGCACCGTTCAGCTCGCTTGCGCCTTCGGGGTCGCTGAAGTTGTAGGTTCCGTTGCCGTCGTAGTCCAGCCCGTGGATGACCAGAACGCCTTCGCCTTCCCGGATGGAATCCGCGATCTGCTTGGCCGTGCCGAGTCCGCCGGCACCGGGGTAGCCCGTTCCGGCGACATCGGTGAATTCGATATTGTCCCGGCTGTAGCTGAAGGTCCCGTCGCTGGAGACGGGGAAGCGGGCCACATCGAGGAAGCTGGCCGGGGTGGTGTCCCCCGTGGTGTTCAGCGATACCACCACCGGGCCGTAGGCCGGTATCCCTTCAACAGTGTTGATGCGCCCGTCCCGGTTCGAGTCCTGGGCAAGGGTGGGGCACTCGTTCAGTGCGTCATTGCCGTAATGGATGTGCTGGGCGTGGGGCGCGTCCGGTGTCAGGCCCTCAGCGTGGACCTCGATGTGTTCGATCTTCTGGTTCTTCACCACGGCCGTTGCGGTACCCGATGCGCCGGAGCCGTTCAGTTCGCTGAGCACAGCCGTGAGCGTGACGGACTTGTCCGGTGACTTTCCGTTATTGGCCAGAACGGGGCCTGCACCCAGGGATACCACTGTGATTACAGCTGCTGCCGCGCCGCCAATAGCCAGCTTGGAATTTCTGTTCATTTTCTGCTCCCTACCAGGGGCCACCGAGGAGGTTCCGTGACCTCTCTGTGATTCGCACCACCATGGCTCAGGGATGGGTGGTCCCCGCAGGTTACGGATGTTCGTGCCGTTCCGCCGGGCGGGTGGAGGGGTTGTGGTTTGAGCCCGCACTGGACCACTGTTTCCATTCCTCCGTGGCCACAGTGGGCCTGCCCAGCAGGTACCCCTGGCCTGCGCCCATGCCCAGCTTCCGCACGGCGGCAAGTTCAGCCTCGGTTTCAATCCCTTCGGCAACGAGGGAAGCACCGATCTCCCGGGCGAAGCCGACCATGGCGGCGCCCAAAGCCTGCAGGCCAGCGTCGGCGTTGATGCCGGTGATGACCTTCCGGTCGAGCTTAATCAGGTCTGGCCTGAGTTCAACGATGTGGCGCATGGAAGCGAACCCTGCACCGGCGTCATCTATAGCAATCCTCAAACCCGCGCTCCGCAGTGGAGCCAGCACTCCTCCAAGTTGGCCGTAGTCGGCCACTTCGTGGTGCTCCGTCAGTTCCAGCACGATGCGCCCCAGTGGAATGCCGCAGCCCAGCAGGAGACCGGCCACCCGATTATCAAGGCACGCCCCGGGGGAAAGGTTGACGGCCACGTAGAGGTCTTCCGGCAGGGACTCCGCGGCAATCAGGGCCGACTGAAGCGCAATTATTTCCAGGTCAACACCCAGCCCCACAGAGGCGGCCTCAGCAAACCAGGCCTCCGGGGACATCCCGGGATCGTCAGCGCTCAGGAACCTCGTCAGCGCCTCCGCCCCGATCACAGCGCCGGAGTCCGAAGCGCGGATGGGCTGGAAGGCCGTCAACAAAGTGCGGGAGGAAAGCATGGCTTCTACCCCGGCGAAGGCTTCTTCGGCCGCAGCGTCATGGGCCGGGGGCGCGTCCAGGGCTCGCGTGGTCCCCTCGAAGCCGCACACTTGCCCCTGCCCGTCAAAGATCGACCTGCCGGAAACCTCAACAAGGACCCGGCGGCCGTCCCGGTGCCGGCAGGTGGTCACGAGACCGGACCATGAAGCGTCAGGGCCCTCCAGGCCCACCCTGTCCTGCAGCGCCCGGGCCAGGTCATCGGGTTCGATGATCTGGCTGTAGTGCTGGCCGATGAGTTCGGAGGGGTCATACCCGAGGAGCTCCCGGGACATTGGCCCGGAAAAGGTGAACCTGCCGTCCGGGCCGATGGTCCACAGCCATTCCCTGCTGGTGGCCAGCACAGCTTCCAGGAGATGGGACGCTCCGGACGCGGCGGAGGATTTCCTGCTCTGTATGCGCAGCAGCGCCCACACCAAGTAGACAGCAACCGGCGCAATCACGGCGGCGAGCACAACCACTCCCCACGGTTCCCTGAGCAGGACCGCCGAGACGCCAAGCGCGAGGATCAGGCCGGCCAGGAAGCAGGAGTACAACATCCATGGCCGCAACGGGGAGGGCCGAAGCTGTGCCTGCCCGCCGGGGACCGGGGAGCGGGAAGAATCATTCTTCGCCGGTCGGGGACTGCCGGCCGGCGGGGGCTTCCGCATCAGGGCACCTCAGGGTTTCCCCGTGCCGGCCTCAGGATTGGCCGGTCCCGCTTTGGCACCGTAGACGTACCGGAATGACTGAAAGGTCGAAACGCGGACACTGCTGACTGGAGCCATGGTTCCCCCCGGAGACCAATTACCAAACATGTTTAGTAACTCAATATAGCCTGACGGCATGCCTGTGCCCGTAACGCTGTAGTAACGCCATGGAAGGTAGGGCCGGGCGGACCGCTCGACACACAAGCCAGAAGCCAGGAGCCACGGCACCTGGCAATACGCCAGGGAGAAGAACCGTGAAGAACACATCGCCTAGGGAAATCCGGATCACGCATTCTGAGCCAGGGGCAAGCCCATGCGCCCGCACCCGAAGGGGCAGTGCGGGGCGCATGGGTCTGCTGGCCGCCGTCATCGCCGGACTGCTGGCCGGCTCCGTCGCTGCGCCGGCAGCCGCCCAGGACGCGGCGCCGCTGGACTACGTCGCCCTGGGGGATTCCTTTACCTCCGGCATCGGCGCCTCCCCGTCTGTCACCGTCTCTCCTCTCTACCCCGCCGAGCTGCAGCCGTGCTACCAGTCATCGCCTGGCTACGCCGATGTGCTGGACACCCAGGACCACGTGCAGCTCACGGCCAACGCAGCCTGCGCGGGCTGGACCGCCGCCATGGTGCCCCTGCAGGTCCAGGTGGCATCCGCCGCCGGCGTCCTGAACGCGGAAACGGACCTGGTGACCATCACCGCCGGAGGGAACGACGTCGGGTTCGGGAACCTGCTCGGGGCCTGCATGCTGCGCCCCCTGGAGGTTTGCGCGGCGGAGGTGAAGGCCGCGGAAGCCGTTGCCCAGGCCGTGGTCCTCCCGGCCCTGACCGCTGCCTACGCAGCCATCCGCGCCCAGGCACCGAATGCCAGAATCGTGGCACTGGGCTATCCGCACCTGTTCTCCCCGGAAGTCGGGGCCAACGGCTACATCACCAACGAAGCGGCGAAGGTCTTCAACAAAGGCACGGACACCCTGAACAAGGCCATCAAGGACGCGGCCAAGAAGTCTCCCGGAACCGTCTACGTCAGCGTCACCGACGAGTTCGAGGGACACGGCGTCGGCCTGCCCGGCTCCTGGTTCTTTTTCGATCCGGCCGACCCCTTCAGCGGCATGAGCTTCCACCCGAATGCCACCGGCTACGCCCTGGGCTACGCTGACGCCATCCTCCGCGAAGCGAAAATCCCCGCCCTCAGCAACTGACGGGGCGCCGCACCACCGATCGGCCAAGAATTGATGAAATGTTGATTCTGGAGCAGAGCTTTCTTGACGGTGGACCGCCAGAATCAAGTGGTTCGGCCGAGCCGCTGTGGCTCGGCCCGTCACTTGAACGGGGTAAACCTCATGGTTATCGACGTGAAAATCGTGTCCGGTGAGCTCCAGGTCCCGCAGACGGTTAATGCGGGCAGCTCAGGCCTGGGGGCACGAACGGCTGGGCACGCGCCAGCGTTCGACCTCGCGCCGATCATGGAAATTGGCGACGATCTCAGCCCGGAAATCGCGCTCAGATTTCTGTCTGACTACCTGAGCATGATTCCTGGCCGCTGGTCCCGCATCCTCCTGGCCCTGGACGACGAAGACCCGGACGTGGTCTTGGATGCCCTGGTCAGTTTGAGGATCACCTCGTCTATGACGGGCGCCTTAGAGGCAGAAACGCACTGCCGGGAGCTGGAATTGCTGGTGCGTGCAGGGTGCACTGCCAAAGCACGGGTGGAAGCCTCGAAGCTCGGCCCGAAGCTTGAGCGCCTCTTCTGCGCGGCCCCGGATCTGCTGAAGCAGGCTCAAGTCAGCCTGCAGAGGCCGATCTCCGGTAAGTAAGGACCGTCGCAGGAGAATCCCAAGCGGGTTATGCCGTGGTTGGGACATGCATCGGCTCAGCCACGCATCAGGACGTAGGCGGCCAGAACCAGGACCACCGCCAGGACGACACCAAAGATAAACAGCGGCTGGCGACCACCTTTGGCCGGACCCGGCCCCCTGCGGCGACCGTGCTTTCGTTCAATTACATTGGCCATGCGCAGACTCTACGCATCCCCACGCTTCGGCGCCTGCGTATTTCCTACTCGTTTTACAAATTCCGCACCACGTGGTTCGGGGCGGCGTCGGCAGCCCTGGCGGCACCCGCCCGGCTTACCGCGTCAGGCCCGCCCAGGACTCCAGGAACTTCCCGGCGATGTAGGCGTGGCCGGCGGTGTTGGGGTGGGCGCCGTCGGCGTCGAAGCCCGGACTGTTGGCGCCCGTGAACCAGTTGCCCTCGACGGCGTCGATAAAGGGTGCGTTGGCTGCCGCGGCACCGGCCCGGACGGCGCTGTTCACGCCGCGCAGCCCCTCCGCCAGTGGCTGCGGCGCCGACGGCCCGAGCACCACCACCTGGACACCCGGCCAGAACCTCCGTGCCGCCTCGATGGTCTGGGCAGTGGCGGCTTCCACTTCAGCCGGATTAGCGACGGCGGAATCGTTCTGTCCGCCCTGCAGCACCAGGACGTTGGGCACGAAGGCGGCATTGTCGGCGATCTTCCGCAACCGGACTTCGTACTCTTCACCCCCGTCGTCCTGCGCCCCGCCGCCCCAGGCGAACCCGGTTCCGCCCGCGCCGTCCACCGTGGCGGGGTAGCCGAGCTCCGCGGCAACCAGGTACGCCCACCCCTGGTCCGGCTGGTCCGCCCCCACCCCGGCCGTGTACGAATCGCCGAGAATCAGCAGGACGGGCTCGGCGGGCAGCTCAATTCCCGGCGTTCCGCCCGTTGCAGGCGCGGCGGTACCGCTGGGTGTCGGCGCCACGGAAGCTGTAATTGTCGGCGCGGCGGCCGCGGGGCTTGCGGCCGCCGGGCCCGCTTCGTCCGGGTTCGGGGGTCCCATCAGGGCAATGGCAGCCACCCCGAACGCCAGCACGGCCAGCACAAAAAGTCCGCCGTACTTGAGCCATTCCTGCCTGGACCTGAAGGCACCGCCGGCCGGCCGGCGCGGCCCGCTAGCCATCGAACCGGGCACTGGTGCTGCTTTCCGGCACCACAACGTGCACGGCATTGCGCTCGATGGTGAAGTCGGCGGGCGTGGCCGTGGCGATCTCGCCGTCGAGATTCACGGGCATGGGCGGCTCGGTAACCAGCCGGACCCGCCGGGTGGTCAGGTGGTGCACGCCGTGGCGCTCCACAAAGCTGCCGTCCTTCAGCAGCCGTGCGATCCGCACGTGCTCGCGGAGCGGCGCCCCGGGGATGGCGTAGATATCCAGGAGGTGGTCGTCAATCCCGGCCGTCGGCGAGACCGTGTTGCCGCCGCCGTAGTGGCGGCCGTTGCCCACCGCCACCTGCAGCATGTCCTCGAGCTCCAGCGTGCCATGGTCCCCCTCCGGGAACTCGAGCCGGGCCCGGAACGGCCGGTGGCGGGCGTAGGCGCGCACGGCGGCCACGGCGTAGGCGGCCGGACCGAGGTACCGCTTCAGGCGGGGGCTGAGGGTCTCGGTGACCCCGACCGACAGGCCAACGGACGCGACGTTCAGGAAGGGCTGGCCGTTCGCCCGCCCCAGGTCGATGTCCACCACCTTGCCGCCGGCGAGCGCGGCGCAGGCGCCGGCAAGATCGCCCGGGATCTCCAGCGTGCGGGCAAGGTCGTTTGCGGTGCCCAGCGGCAGGACGCCGAGCACGATTCCGGTCCCGGCGAGCCGGCCGGCGGCACAGGACACCGTTCCGTCACCGCCGCCAACCACCACCAGGTCGTGTCCGTCGGCCACCACCCGGTCAAGGATTCCGGGCAGCTCCGCGCCGGACAGCACGTGGTGCACGGAGGAGACGGGCAGGCCGGCCCTCTGCAGGGTGTCCACCGCCAGCTCGGGCGCCGCCGCTCCCAGGCGCGCCCCGGCGTTTATCACCACGGCAGCGGAGTTCGCCTCTCGGGCAACCTTCATGGGGAACATCCTAGGCGGGGCGGGCTGGGAAAACGCCGGGCTGCCGGGCTGAAGGTCCCCCCTGCGAAACACAAGGCGAACGACGGCGGCACGCGGCCGCCGTCGTACGTTCTACTTTGGCTAGTGCTCGCGGCGGGTCTCCTGCAGCCGCTTGATGAACCAGCGCGACTGTTCCGGCCCGTAGGGCAGGACCGGGATGGCCTTGGTGGCGTCGTCCGGGGTGTCGCGGATGGACTGGCGCGCTTGGCGGACCGCGGTGGTCAGCGTGTGGGCCATGGTCTTGACGAACTGGTCGCTGCACGGCTTCCCGTGCCCGGGGATCAGGAACTCGTAGCGGTGGCGGAGCGCCGAGATGTGGCGGAGCACGTCCGCCCACTCCTCCGGGTAGGAGTCCTCGAAGGACGGGTGCGCGCCCTGCTCCACCAGGTCCCCCACATACAGCGTGGTGGGGGTGCCCACCAGCAGGTCGCCGTCCGTGTGGCCGCGGCCCAGGTAGAACAGGGTGGCGGTCAGCCCGCCGAGGTCAACCAGCACCGGCTGGTCCTTGACGATGGCGTTGGGGACCACGAGCTCCACGTTTTCGCCCTCCCCGGTGGACATCTCCGGCTCCAGCGTCCCCACGAAGCGGCGCTGGAGGTCCCCGCGCTCTTCGATTTCGGTGGCGCAGTTCTGGTGCGCCCAGAACTCGGTGGCGCCGGCCTCCGCAAACACCGCGTTGCCGAAGAAATGGTCGTAATGCGCGTGGGTGTTGACCACGACGAGCGGCAGCTGGGTCTTGTCCCGCACCGCGTCCAGAATTTCCTGGCCCTGCCGGGGGCCGCAGCCGGTATCGATCACCATGGCCCGCTCGGATCCCACCACCAGTCCGGTGTTCAGCAGCGATCCTTCGGTGACCAGCACATAGTTGTTCGCGCCGACTTCGAGCCATTCCGACATTGTTTCTCCGTACCTCCGGCAAAGCAGTGTGCGTTCCTCTAGGCGTTGATTGTACCTACCGGCCCCTGAAGTTCCCGGGACCCGCACGCATGCCGGTGGCCGGGCCTGCCGGAAAACCCGGGCGGACCGTGCCTAGTTCCTGGCCCAGATGGCCACCCAGTCGACGTACACGTGGCCGCTGGTCTCGGGTGCCGGGCAGCCTGTCAGGCAGGACTCGGTCTGCAGGAGGTAGCGCATTGGCTTGTCCGGGACCATTGACGTGGCAACGCCGATGGACTTGCCGTCAAGGAAGAATTCGATGCGCCCGGGGCTCCACTCGGTGGTTGCCACATGCCAGTCCGTAAACGGAACGTTGGGACGGAAGACGTCGAAGGTGTGCCCGTCCGGGCCGATGCCGTGCAAGGCAGCATAGATGACTTTGGACAGGTCCCCTTCCGGGAAATCGACCTCCCCGTCCTGCGGCCACTGCTTACTGACGGGCCAGAGCAGCCAGGCCACCTTGAAACCCGGCACGGAATCTGCCTTGAAACGCACGGAGTAGCGCCCGTAGAGCTGGCTGTTGTACGGCGGCTGGCTGGCGCCGTCGAATTTCGGGGAGGGTGCCGCACCCATGGAGACGCCGTTTTCCGAGTGCAGGTACATATCCAGGAGGCCGTCATGGACGCTCAATACCTTGGATGGAAAATAGCCGGACGTTCTGGCGGCCTTTTCTTGCGTCTTGGCATGGGTGTCTGGCGTGCCGTCCTTGTAGGTCTCGGTCCATCTCGAACCGTAGATGCCGGGAAAACCGCCCAGGGGCACGTCCCCGTCCGTGAAATCCTCAACAAAGACCTGCCTCCAGCCGGGCAGGTCGCCCACCGGCACGGCTTCAAGGGAGGGTGAGGACTCGGTATTGGCAGCCGGCCCGGACCCGCCGTCCTGGGCGGGCTCCGGGGATGCGGTTTCCGCCGTGGGTTCCGGAAATCCGGCCTCGGCAATTGGCTGCGGCGGCCCAGGATCAGAAGTAGTTGGCTCCGGGGAAGCAGCACCCGTAGCGGGCTGCGCCGAGCCAGTCGCCTGGGTCACCGGCTCTGCGTCTTTCCCTTCTGGAGGCTGGGGTCCAGGGGTATTCGCGGCAACGCTGAGCGAGCCGATTGTGAGCGCCAGGGAAACTATCATCAGGACGGCGCCGCCGGTCCGCGCGGGCTGCCTGATCGACTCCGCCGGTGACGTTCCGTCCTCAGGGACAGGACGCCGCGGCGTCCGTGGCGCACCCATCCAGGCGAAAAGGCCGTTGCGGGGCCTGTTTGCCATGTGTCCTCCCAGCGTGGTCCGCAGGGGACTGCGGGCAAGAACGCAGCGCCCCGGTCTGATCCCCTTCCGTCCAGCCTAGGTGCGACGCCGCAGCCGGTCACGAGTACCGAGTACTCATATTTGGGATTCAACTCCCGCCCGGGTACCTGCCTAGGTAGCTGCCAGCGGAATGCCGTTGGCCCCGGAGCCTGCCTTGCCCCGGCTCCAGTAGCCGCGGAACTCTGACGTTCGAGGATCAAGCCCGGCGCCAACAAGGCAGCGGCGAAGGGCCCCGACGGTTCCCGTTTCGGCGCCCACCCAGGCGTAGGTGCCCGGGCCAACGCCGTTACGGGCGACGGCGTCCCCGACGGCCTGCTCCAGGCGCCGGCCCCGGGGGACGGCGCCGCCGCCGCGGTCCAGCCACGTGATCCCCACGTCGCTGCGGGTAGTGATCGGCAGGACGCCGCGGGCATCAGGGACTTCCAGGTAGGCGTTTCCGGTGAGGTGTTCGGGAAGGGCCTCAAGGATGGAGCCGATGGCCGGGACGGCGGTTTCGTCGCCGGCGAGCAGGACGTGCCGCGCACTGCCCGGGTTCCAGTTGATGCCGGCCTCCGGCAGGGGCGTGGCGGCGGTGACCGCGGCGGCATCGGGTCCAACGAACCATGCCGTCTGCCCGGGTACGACGTTCCGCGCCCAGGCCGAACCGGGCCCGGCGTGGGCGGCGGGGCCGTCATGGAGCACAACGTCGATGTCGATGTGCGGCCCGCCGGGGCCCTGGCGGATGGCACGGACGGTGTAGCTGCGGATGAAGCCCCGGCCCGGCTGCTCCTGCCGGAGCCAGGCCTGGTACCAGCCCGGTTGGAGGGTGCCATCGGGGGCACCGGGGGGTGTGAGGGGGTGACCCGGGGCGGGCAGGATCAGCTTGACGCGGAGGTCCAGGGTGGGGCCCGGCACCCCGAACCCCCGCAGTGACGGACCGGCCAGGGTGATGCGGCGGAAGTGCGGGCCCAGGTCCCGCACTTCCGCCACTACTGCCTCGAAGACCCGGACAGGGTGCCGGGACACCGATGGTGAAGCAGCCGTCCGCAGCATTAGGGCAGCTGCGGATCCACGCCGTAGTGCTTGGCCAGGTCGGTGATCACCGCGTGGGCGCCCTGGATGCTGACCGAGGCCAGGAACGTGGCGTCGTCCACATTGATGACCTCGCCCTGGAGCCGCTGCCACAGCGGGTTGGACGTGAAGGCCTCCCGCTGGGCGCGGGCCTTGTCCCCTTCGGCTCCGGCCGGGGTGAAAGCACTGACCATGACCAGGCCGGCGTCACCCTGCAGGATCTGCTCCGCGGACAGCGGCACGAAGATTTCCTTCTCGCTGTCCGGCTGGTCCTTGGGACGCGGAATGTTCATGTCGGCCATGATCTCGCCGATGAAGGATTTGGAGGAGTACAGGCGGGCGGTGTCGCCGCCGGTAAAGCGGACCAGGGAGTAGGTGGCGTCCGGTTTCTTGGCCAGGATCTCAGCGCCGACCTTGGCGGCACGGTCCTCATAGGCCTTGACCAGTTCCTCGGCCTTGGCCTTCTTGCCCAGGGCCTCGCCGAGGAAGACGACGTTCTCCTTCCAGGTGGGGCCGGTGCTCACGGAGAAGATGGTGGGCGCGATCCTGGACAGCTGCTTGTACAGGGCCTCGTGGCGGACCTTCGCGGAAACGATCAGGTCCGGCTGCAGTTCGAGGATCTTTTCCAGGTTGGGTTCGGCCAGGGTCCCCACGTTCACGGAGTCCTTGGTGGCCTCGGCGACGTCGCCGAGGTAAGGGGCGAAAGGCGCTTTGGGGTCCTGCCGGTACTGCACGTAGCCCACCAGGTCAGCCTCGAGCAGGAGGGCTGCGTCGATGTAGCTGGGGTCCAGCGCAACGACGCGCTTGGGGGCGGACTCGATGGTGGTGGAACCCATGGTGTGGTCCATGGTCAGCGGGAAGCCGGCCGCTTCCGCAGCGGTGGAGGTGATGCTGCTGGTGCTGGCTGCCGGGGAGGCGCAGCCGGCGGTGGCCAGGAGCACCAGGCCTGCGGCGGCAGCGGTGAGCTGCCGGGTGATGCGAATGTTCACGGGGATGCCTTCGAAAGATTACGGGGGATGCGGGGCGTTAGGTAAGGCTTACCTGTGCCTGCCGTAGACTGTAGCAGGACTTCGGGGATTAGCTCACAAACCCGTGACGTAATAGAAAGCCGCATGTGAAAACGCTTAATGCTGGACCGGCGCCGGGGCCGCCCGTGGCCCGGGAGGCGCATCCTTCCGCCGGCCCCGCAGGCGTCCCCGGCAGGAAGCCGCCCCGAAACAGCACGGCATGGCTTATGGCTTCGGCCCTCGCCTTGTTCGCGGCCTGTGTACTCAGCCTGTGCATCGGCGGCCAGCCCTCATCCCTGCAGGAGGTCTGGCACGCGGTCTTCACCCCTACCGGGGACGTGATGGACGTGACCGTCCGCGAACTGCGCTGGCCCCGCACCGTACTGGGCGTCTGCGCCGGGATCTGCCTGGGCCTCGCCGGGACCCTGGTGCAGGGACACACCCGCAATCCGGTGGCGGACCCCGGCCTGCTCGGCATCAACCAGGGCGCGGCCTTGGCCATTGTTGCCGCGACGGCGGTTGCAGGCGAGCTCCCCGCCCTTACCCAGGCGGGACTGGCCTTCGCCGGAGCGCTGGCGGCGAGTGTCCTGGTGTTCATGATCGGTTCGGCGGCCCGCTACGGCGCCACCCCGGTCACCCTGGTCCTGGCCGGCGCCGCCGTCACCGCCCTGTGTTCCGGGCTGGTGGCGGGAATCGTGCTGCTCAACGACCAGGCGCTGGACACCCTGCGGTTCTGGCAGGTGGGATCCCTGGCGGGGCGCTCAGGCGCCCTTGACCTGGTCTGGCCGTTCATCGTCGCCGGGGTGGCGCTGGCCCTGGCGAACATCCGCGCCCTGAACGCCCTCGCCCTGGGATCAGACACCGCAGTTTCCCTGGGCATCTCCGTGCTGCGCGCCCGTGCGGTGGGGATCGGCGCCGTCACCCTGCTGGCCGGGACCGCCGTCACGCTGGCCGGCCCCATCGCCTTCGCTGGACTGCTGGTCCCCCACCTCACCCGCGCCATCACGGGCCCGGACTACCGGTGGCTCGTTCCGTTGTCCCTCTTCACCGGGGCAACCCTGGTGCTCCTTGCGGACACGGCGGGCCGGCTCATCGCCCGCCCCGGGGAACTGTCCGTCGCCGTGGTCCTGGCCGTGGCGGGCGCCCCGTTCTTCGTCTACCTGGCCCGGCGCCGGAGGCTGGCTACGCTATGACCCTCCTGCAGGAAACACAGCCCCACAAGCCCGGCCCGGGTGCCACCGGCATCAGGGCGCTGCGCGCCGGGCCGGTATCCGTCCGCGTCAACGTCCGCGCCATGGTTGTTGCGGGGCTGCTCGTCCTCGGCACCGTGGCGGCCATGGCGCTGCACGTCGCCTTCGGCGGCACTCCCCTGGCATACCCGGATGTCCTGCGGGCCCTGCTCGGCGATGACTCCAATGCCCGCATCCACCTTGCCGTGACGGAGTTCCGCGCACCCCGCATGGTTGCCGCCGTCGTCGTCGGTGCCTGCCTCGCCGCGGCAGGCGCCATCACCCAAACCGTGGCACGCAACCCGCTGGCCAGCCCGGACCTCCTGGGCGTGACGGCAGGGGCCTCCCTGGGCGCCGTCAGCGTGCTGGTGATCGCCGGCGGCGGGCATGCCGGCCTCAGCGGCGTGGCGGCAACGGTGGGCATGCCGGCGGCGGCCTTCGGTGCGGGCATCCTCAGCGGCATCGCCGTGTACGTGCTCTCCTACCGGCGGGGCCTGGACAGCTACCGCCTGGTGCTGGCCGGCCTGGGCATCTCCGGCCTGGCGGCAAGCCTCACCACCTGGATCCTCACGCTGGGCGACGTGACCAGTGCCGCCCAGGCCCTCACCTGGATGATGGGTTCCCTGAACGGGAAGGAGTGGGAGACCGTGCAGCCCTTGGCGCTCAGCGCGGCCGTGCTGCTCGTGGCGGGCATTGCCAGCGGCAGGTGGCTGCTGCTGACCAGCCTGGGTGAGGACACCGCCGTCGGGCTCGGCGCCCGCATCGGCACCGTCCGGCTGGTTGTGCTCACTATCGCCGTCCTGCTCGCCTCGGTGGCCACGGTGGCAGCCGGGCCGGTGGCATTCGTCGCGCTGGCCAGCCCACGGATTGCCCGCGCCCTGGCCGCCACGGTGGTTCCGCCCGTTGGTGTGTCCGCCCTGGTGGGCGCCATTTTCGTGCTCGCGGCTGACACGGTGTCCGCGAACGTCCTTGCTGCTCCCCTGCCCGTGGGCGTGGCCACGGCCGTAGTGGGCGCGCCTTTCCTGGTCCACCTGATCCTCAAGTACCAGCGGAGGCTGAGTTGAACACGTCCACAGAGCAGCAGGAGGGCCTCCGCGCCAGCAGCCTCAGCCTCGGTTACGAGGGGGCCGACATCATCAGCAACCTGTCGCTTGAGGTCCCCAATGCGCAGGTCACCTCGATCATCGGCCCGAACGGCTGCGGCAAGTCCACGCTGCTGCGGGGGCTGGGCAGGCTCCTGGCGCCGCGGGGCGGCGAGGTGTTCCTCGACGGCGCCCCGCTGAGGCAGCATTCCACCCGCCATATTGCCACCCGGATCAGCCTGCTGCCGCAGACGCCCACGGCGCCGTCGGGGCTCACGGTGGCGGACCTCGTGTCCCGGGGCAGGCACCCCCGGCAGAAGTGGTACCAGCAGTTTTCGGCGTCCGATGAGTCAGTGGTGGAGGCGGCCCTGGCTGCCACCGACATCCTGGAGCTGGCCGATACACCGCTGGACGACCTCTCCGGCGGGCAGCGGCAGCGCGCCTGGATCTCGATGACCCTGGCGCAGGAAACGGGGATCCTGCTCCTGGATGAACCCACCACCTACCTGGACCTGGCGCACCAGGTGGACGTGCTGGAACTCGTCCGCAGGCTGAACCGCGAACACCGGCGCACAGTGGTGATGGTCCTGCACGACATCTCGCTCGCGGCCCGGTACTCGGACCACATCATTGCCATGAAGGACGGCGCCGTCATGGCGCAGGGAACCCCCGCGGAGGTCATCACGCCGGCCCGCCTGCTGGAGGTGTTCGGCCTGGACGCGCATGTGGTGCCCGAACCCACGGAAGGCCGCCCGCACGTCATCCCCCTCGGGACCGCAGGGGCCGCTGCGGTGTCGGTGCAGTCTTGAGGAATTCTTGACGCAATGCCCGCCTGTTCTTGAGCCGCCGGGTCCAAAGTGTTGAAAAACAGACCGGGGCCGATGGCGGAGGCGGCGGATCAGCGTCGATTCGCAAAGAAGCCGTCGGCCCCTGCGCCTCCCGAGCCCTGCTGCCCCGTGCGATCACCACCGCTGGCCCTCCAGGCGGCGCCGCAGGGAGGGCCGTTGGCCTGGTTTTATGCCAGCAGTGCGCAGATGTCCGTTACATCTCCAGTACCGCTGAACACTCTTTCTTCAGTCCCATCCGCTTTGAGGGCAAAATTGAAGTTTCCCTCCAACAGATAGATTCCCGGCAATTCTGAGTTTGACTCCCGCGGATTAAGCACCACGTTCAATCCGGTCACGGTGACTTCCGTTGTGCCGTCAGCCTCTACCTGTGCATGCGTGCTGCCCGTAATGAGAAAGGTTGCTTCCTCTCCAGTCTTCAGGTTGGTGATGGTTACCTCCTGCCCCGGAGATGCTATGAAGAATCGGTCGCCGGGAAGGTCAATAAACTTTGATTTACCGGTAACCACCAACTGCACCGGGTACTTGCAAAGCTGGTTGGCCTTGAAGGTCACATCCAGGAGGACGTCACCACCCGGGGCAGCAGTAGCGGGGCTGGCACTGGCAAAAAAGGCAAAGAACAGGGCGCACAGGACTAGCAGTTTCTTCATCGGAAACTCCATTCAAGAATTCAGGTGGGCGCGCAGGGGGAAGCTATATTCAAAACAAATGCGCGCAATGGACCATGCTGATACTCGGCGTTGAATGTTCAGCATCCGCGGCAGCCACATTAGGTGACTCCGCGGACGGATTGCGGGCGCGGCGCAAAGTGCCGGGGTTATCTCCGCATAATTTCTTACTTAGTGAGTAAATTCGGCTTCTGTATCGACTGAATGACGATCACCAGATGGCAGGATGTTAGTCCGCTGATTCCGGGCTTGTGAAGCACTAAAGGCGAAATAGGGGGCTTGAATAAGAAGTAGGGGGGACCTGCACGCATCGGCTGCCGAACTGGCGGTCCTTGGCCCTTTGCACGGAACACGAACGACGGCGGCACGCGGCCGCCGTCGTTCGCTTTGCCTTTCGAGGCTGGTCCCCACATCGAGTGGGAGAGGGTTTGGGTTAAACCCACATCAAGTGAGAGATGGTTGGAATTAAACCGACGTTAAGTGAGAGAGCGTCGGGTGGGTGGGGGGTTAGAGGTCGGCGAGGAGGGTGGTTGGGTTTTCGATTGCGTCGGCCACGAAGCGGAGGAAGCCGGCTGCCGTGCCGCCGTCGCAGACTCGGTGGTCGAAGGTCAGCGTCAGTTCGGTGACCTTGCGGACGGCCAGCTCGCCGTTCACCACCCACGGCTTGTCGATGATCCGGCCTACGCCCAGGATGGCCACCTCGGGGTGGTTGATGATCGCAGCGGAGCCGTCCACGCCGAACACGCCGTAGTTGTTGAGCGTGAAGGTGCCGCTGCCGAGCTCGGTGGGGGTCGCCTTGCCCTGGCGTGCAACGTCGGTGAGCCGGCGGATCTCGGCGTCCAGTTCACGGGAGGTCAGCTTCTCGGCGGCGCGGACGGACGGGACCACCAGGCCGCGGTCGGTCTGGGCGGCGATGCCGAGGTTGACGCCGTCGAACGAGACAATCTCCTGGGACCCATCGGACGCAGTCTCGATCCGCGTGTTCAGTTCCGGGTACTTTTTTAGCCCGGCTGTGACAAAACGCGCGATGAACGCGAGCAGGCCCGGCACCGAGGAGCCGCCGGCCTTGAGCCCCTCGCGGAGCTCCAACAGACCGGTGGCGTCCACGTCCACCCAGACGGTCGCCTCGGGGATTTCGGAACGGCTGCGCGCCATGTTGGCGGCAACGGCCTTGCGCACGCCCCTGACCGGTGTCCGGGCAGCGATGGGCAGCCCGGTCCGGGCGTCGACGCCCTCCGGAGCCGCTGCAGGTTCGGCAGTCTTGGTCTCAACCGGCTTGGTTTCGGCAGGCTCGACCACCGGGGCATGGATGGCCTTCTCCACGTCGCGCCGCATGATCAGCCCGCCCTCGCCCGAGCCGGGGAGCTCGCCGAGGTCCACGCCGTGTTCCCGGGCCATGCGCCGGACCAGCGGGGAGATCACGGCACCGAGCCTGCCGGGAACGCGGGTGCGCAGCAGGGTGAGGTCGTCCTCGGTGGGAGTTTCGGCTGGCTTGGTGTCGACAGGCTCAGCCAAGGCAACGGATGACCTGCGGGCACGGGTCCGCCGGGCAACACCGTGCCCGCCCGGGGTCCCGTAGCCGATCAGCACGTTGCCGGACCCGGCCTTCTCCTCCTCGCGGTATGCCTCCGCCTCGGGGTGGGCTTTGGCGGGCTCGGCTGCGGGCTCGCCCAGCTCGGTTTCGGCAGGCTCCACCACCGGTCCGGCAGGCTCGGCGGGGGCGGCATCATCCGCGGCGGTGCCAGCCACGGAGACAGGCGTCACCGAGATCAGCGGCTTCCCCACGTCCAGGGTCTCGCCGGGCTGGCCGTGCAGCTCGGCCACGATCCCGGCGTACGGGGAGGGCACCTCAACCGTGGACTTCGCGGTCTCCACCTCGGCGATGGGCTGGTCCACGGAGATCTCGTCCCCCACGGCAACGTGCCAGGACACCAGCTCGGCTTCGGTCAGGCCCTCGCCCAGGTCCGGCAACAAAAACACACGCGTTTCACTCATGGTCAGTTCTCCCACTGAAGGTCGTCGACGGCGTCGAGGATGCGGTCCACGCCGGGCAGGTAGTACTTCTCAAGCTTGGGCGCCGGGTACGGGATGTCGAACCCGGTGACGCGGCGGATGGGGGCGGCCAGGTGGTGGAAGCAGCGCTCCTGCACCCGGGCCACGATCTCCGAGGACACGGACGCGAAGCCATGGGCTTCGGCAATCACCACGGCCCGGCCGGTCTTCCGCACCGACGCACACACCGTCTCGTCGTCGAACGGCACAATGGTGCGCACGTCGATGACCTCCAGCGAGCGCCCTTCCAGCGCGGCGGCCTCGGCGGCGGCGAGCGCGGTGGGGACGGACGGGCCGTAGGCGATCAGCGTGGCGTCCGTGCCGGGACGGGCGACGGCGGCGCGGCCTTCGGTGGTGCGTCCCGCCGCGCTGCCTTCCGCGTGAAGGCGGCGGAGCTCGTCCAGGTCCACCAGGTCCTTGGACCAGTAGAGCTTCTTGGGCTCCATGAACATCACGGGATCGTCGGAGTCGATGGCCTCGCGGAGCATCCGGTACCCGTCCGCCACGGTGGCCGGGGTGAACACCTTCAGGCCGGCGGTGTGGGCGTAGTAGGACTCGGAGGAGTCGCAGTGGTGCTCCACCCCCCCGATGCCGCCGCCGTAGGGAACCCGGATCACCATGGGCAGCTTCACGGCGCCCTTGGTGCGGTTGTGCATCTTGGCCACGTGGCTGACGATCTGCTCGAACGCCGGGTAGGCGAACGCGTCGAACTGCATCTCGATCACCGGGCGCATCCCGTTGATGGCCATGCCCACCGCCATGCCCACGATGCCGGACTCGGCCAGCGGGGTGTCGAAGCAGCGCTGCTCCCCGAAGGTGGCGGTGAGCCCGTCGGTGATGCGGAACACCCCGCCCAGCATGCCCACGTCCTCGCCGAACACCAGCACGGACGGATCGGCGTGCATGGCGTCGGCCAAAGCCGTATTCAACGCCTTGGCCATGGTGACCGGCTGCGGGCCGGACGCTTCCGCGGTGGCGGCGGCGGAGGCTGCTGCCCGGGCGGTGGCGGCGCTGACGTTGCCGTTGGCCTCGGACGAGGTGGTGATGGTGGGGCTCACTTGCCGGCCTCCTGTGATGATGCTGCGTCGCGGGCGAGTTCGTCGGCGAGCAGGGCGGACTGTTCCTTCAGCTGGGGCGTGGTCTTTTCGAAGACGTGGCGGAAGAGTTCCTGCGGGTCCACGGGGACGTCCTCGCTGAGGCCGTCGCGCAGCTGCGTGGCCACGGCTTCGGCGTGCCCGGCGATCCGCGCTTCCACGGAGGGGTCCAGCAGGCCGCGGTCCGTCAGGTAGGTCCGCATCCGGTTCACGGGGTCCTTGGCGCGCCATTCCGCAACCTCGCTGCTTTCGCGGTAGCGGGTGTCGTCGTCGGCGTTGGTGTGGGCCTGCATGCGGTAGGTGTTGGCTTCCACCAGCAGGGGGCCGGAGCCTTCGCGGGCCAGCTTCACGGCGCGGTCCAGGACGGCGAGGAGGGCCACGACGTCGTTGCCGTCCACACGTTCGCCGGCCATGCCGTAGCCCACGGCCTTGTGCGCGAGCGACGGCGCCACGGACTGGTGCGCCAGCGGCACCGAGATGGCGTACTTGTTGTTCTGGACGAAGAAGATGACGGGCAGGTGAAAGACGGCGGCGAAGTTCAGGGCCTCGTGGAAGTCGCCTTCGCTGGTGGCGCCGTCGCCGCACATGGCCAGCACCACGGTGTCCTCGCCGCGGAGCTTGGCGGCGTGGGCCACGCCCACGGCGTGCAGCAGCTGGGTGGTGAGCGGGGTGCACTGGATGCCCACCTTGTGCTGGAGGGGGTTGAACCCGCTGTGCCAGTCGCCGCGGAAGATGGTCATCACCTGCACGGGGTCCACGCCGCGGGTCATCACGGCGACGGCGTCGCGGTAGGTGGGGAACATCCAGTCGCCGTCGGAGAGGCAGAGGGCGGCGGCCACCTGGCAGGCTTCCTGGCCGTGGCTGGACGGGTAGACGGCCATGCGGCCCTGCCGGACCAGCGCGGAGTTCTGGTCGTTGACGCGGCGGCCGACGACGAGCTGTTCGTACGCTGCCAGCAGTTCGCCGTCGCCGGGCAGGGGGTATTCGTGGCCGGGTTCGGTGCCCTGCTCACTGTCCGGCAGGAGCCGGCCGGCCGGGTCCACCATCTGGATCTGGTGCCGGGCCGGGAGCATGTAGTCCTCGGCGCTGATGCCGAACTTCTTGGCCGTTTCCGAGAGGTCATTCCCGGCGGGCGCCGTGCCGGTGTGTTCCGGCGCGGTGTGGTCTGCGGAGATCGTCATTGTTCCGTCCTTCTGTTGCCACTATTCCTTCCCAGTATCCGCCCGGGGCAGGTTTCGTATCCAGCTCCCTGAGGAATCGTGGAGAAGCTGCGCGATTATGCCTGCTGCGGGAGACAAATTGTAAGTGTGAGCCAGATTACTGGCAGGGTGCGTGGACAAAATGGCAGCCGGGGACGCCGGGGCCCCGGTGACCACGCCCCTTCCCGGACCAGGTCCGAGGCTGATAGCCCGTGCCAAAAGTCCCTTGACCTCTCCTTCATGCGGGACCACACTCGGAAGGTGCGCAGGGTGCGGAGGGACAGTGCAGTCCTTTCTGCCCCGGAACCGCTGTGGGCAGGGCGGCATCTCTTACACCGAAGAATTACAAAGAGTGGGGGCAGCTGTAATGGACATTGAGAAGTTGTGGGACCGGCTCGAGCCGGAAACGCGGCAGTGGCTGGTGGACAATCCCGGATGCAGGATCCTTCCCCGGACCGTCGTGGCGGCGATCACCAAGGCCACCGGGGTGCAGGTTGAACAGGACAGGCACGGGGAAAGTTCCCTCTCCCCCAGTGACTGCGACTTCCTCCGCACCGCATCGCAGCTGCAGGATGCTAATAGCCGCAAGTCTCCGTAGCCGGGCCTTTGGCCGGGTTTTCGCATCCGGCATCCCGTGAGCTGAAACGATCGTGCCCGATTCTGCCTACACTGGAAGACGAATTGTAAGTGTGGGCCGGATTACCGACGGGGGCCGTGGAGCAAGTGGCAGCCAGGGATGCCGGGACGGAACCCGTCCCGCTGGACGAGATCGACCGCAGGATCATTGCCGAGCTGACCCGGGACGGCCGGATGTCCGTCACGCAGGTGGCGGAGAACGTCCACATTTCCCGGGCGCACGCCTACACGCGGATCGGCCGGCTCACTTCTGAAGGGGTGCTGTCTAAGTTCACGGCGCTGGTGGACCCGATCAAGGCGGGCCTCCGCTCGTCCGCCTACGTGACCCTGAAGCTGAAGCAGGATGCCTGGCGGGAGCTGCGAGACCAGCTCGCCGTGATCCCCGAGGTGCACCACGTGGCCCTGGTGGGCGGCGACTTCGACGTGATCCTCCTGGTCCGCGCCGTGGACAACATCGACCTGCGGCGGGTCATCTTCGACCAGCTGCAGTCCATGCCGGGCGTGCTGGACACCCAGACGTTTTTGGTGTTCGAGGATTTGGATACGCGGTAGCTCTTAGTGGCGGGCTCTTGCCCGGATCAGTCCTGCGGCCAGGAGTCCCATGCCCGCGAGTGATGCCAGCATGCCGCCCAGTGCTACAGCGTATTCGTTGATCGTCATTCCGTTGCCCCTCCCCTGCTGTCCTGCCCTGATGCGCCCAAGCTACGCCCGGAAGCTCAGCATTGGCCGCAGGCACGGCGAGGGTTTGGTCAAGATTTGGGCACGGTCTAGGGAGATGGCTCTACCGGTACCCGTCCACAATCGCCGCAGCGATCTCCTTGTACGCACGGCGGGTCTCCGGCTTCAGCACGTCCAGGGTCACCAGGTCACCGTCCGCTACCCCACGGTCGTGCGGAACGGCAATCAGCTCGCGGCAGATGCCAGAGAGGTGCTCCTCGATCGCGTCCTTGTCAACGCGGGAGGAGACCTCATCTTTGTCGGTGATCACCACGATGGCGTTCCGGGCCAGTTCCTCGTACCCGTGGCTGGCCAGCCACTGCAGCGTGCTGCGGGCGCGTTTGGCGCCGCTGACGGCGTAGCCAGCGGCGATCACCAGGTTGTCCGCTGATTGCAGGATCCCGCTCATCGCGTTGTGGGTGACCCCCGTGCCGCAGTCCGTCAGTGCTACGGAGTAGTAGCTGGAAATGAGTTTGCGGATCCGCAGGTACTCGGCGGCCGTGAGGGAGTCTGAGACTTCCGGGTCCTGCTCCCCCGCGATCAGGTGGAGCCTGCCGGCGTGGTGCATGTACCGGGCCAAGGCCGTGAGCGAGTCGATGGACTCGATGTTTTCCAGCAGGTCGGTGATGGTCCGCGGGCTGGACTGCTGGTAAATGCCTTCACCCAGGGCGCGTTCCACCAGGTCCCCGGAGTCCGGGTTGGCGTCGATGGCGCAGGGGGCGTCCCCACGGTATTCGGCGAGGGTCAGGCCGACACCCACGGTGGTGGAGGTCTTGCCGATACCGCCCTTGAGGCTCAGGATCGCGGTGTTGTAGCTGCCCTGGAGCTGGCGCGAGATACGGCGCGCCAGCTCATCCTCCTGGCGCTGCTTGGCACTGGGACCCAGGTTCCAGGCGCCGCCGGTCATGCTGTAGAGCGCACCCCGAATGCCGCCGACGGGCCGCGGCTTCTGCTCCTTCACGAACAGCCCGGGTGAGCTGATGAAGTCGGGCATGGGGCTTTCGGCGATGCTGTCGGCAACAGTAGGCCGGGCACGGCGGAAGCCAGGCGATTCAGATGGAGCGGCCGGAGGGGCCGGCATCGATTCACCCTCCGGCGCACCAGGCACAGAGGTGATGGTGCCCGGTGCAGTGGGCCGCGCAGATACCGGCGGACGAGCGGGGACTGCCGGCTGTGCGGCGTCGGCTGCGGCTGCTGCCTCGGCCCAGGAGGTCCGGGGAGTCAGCGGCTGGCCGTCCGCGGGCTGGGTCGACGGGCTGGGAGTTACGGCTGGCATGGCTCCTGTCCAGGCATCCGATAATGAGCCGTCGGCGCGACGAAGGTCGCGGCGTCGGCGCAGCTGCGGCTGCCCTGCATCCTCTGCTTGGGCGCCTGCATTGTGATCCGCCGGATGTGGCATGTCTGTCCCCCCAGGACGTTCGGCAAAAGATTCTGCGGCACTGGTTCAACCAGTAAGTCTAGGGGCTTTGGTTGGACGCACTGGTCAGCGCGGCACCAGGGCAGCAGAAACTACCACTGCGGTGAGAACCAGAAGGAAAATCAGTAGAGCATAGCCCTGCCACTTGGGACGGCCTTTGTGGGGGTTAATGTCAACGTATGGCATGGCTAGCGAAGGTTACCTCGGGGCGCGGGGGCGGGAGCACTGGTCCGCACGGCTCGCCGCTTGAGCCGCAGCACTTGGTACAGAAGAGTGAAGGGAACCAGCAGGGTGCCCAGCAGCAAGGACAGCGCAAAGGCATACTCGGAAAAAGCCACAATAGCCTCCATCGGTCACAGTGATCCCCATCGCTCATGACCTAACCACGTGATGCGAAAATTGACAAATCATGTCAAAGATAGCTCCTGTGATCCACAGCCTATCAGCGATTGACAGCCACCATCACAGCAGCAGATGTTGCCACCGCCAGCAAAGTGAGCAGAACGTATGACAGTAGTCGAGACTGGCGCTTGACTCACCTGGGCCGGGGAACGCCGGACCGCGTAATAGCCCCTCATACGTACCCGTGCCGTGATGCTGCAAAACATGAGCTCAAGGAATGCTCACGTCGCGCTGTTTGTGACATCCCGTCTCGTCGGCGCAGCAGCCTAACATCAAAACCTCTTAGAAAGCACCGTGGCAAACGGTTCCTCATAGCTTTCCGTCGGAGGCAAGCAGAGCAGAACAGATATATTCGGAAGCGTGACTGCTCGCGCCGGTTGGGCAGATAGGAAGTGCCCTCATGGGCGTCGGAGTGGCGTCGCAATGTGCTCGCACCAACCGCCGGCTGCAACCAATTTCTATGCGCCTACCTCTAGTCATCCGGCGTAACGGACACTGCTGCTAGCCGCGCCTTGGCGGCGCAGCATGTATGGCCCCGAGGCCAATAGCTCCAGTCTCAATAAAATATTGCGGTCACATATTAGCGGTCCTAACGTTGGGCCAGGCACCACAGACGAGCGGCAGCGAGGCCTCCTTCGGCGGAACTTCGCATCGCTTGCGAGGGCCATCGCCGGCTCAAAGTCCACGAGCAGCTTTCGTCTCGACTGACGCGTTCGGTGTCACCAAAGCTTGGTCCGGGCACCCAGTGGCTGCATTCGTACGCGCCTCCGCGCGGGAGGGGCCTGTCAGTATTCGGTGGAGTCAGTGAACAGTCGCTACTTGGAAGCCCAGTGAACATGGATACTCAACACGTACGTCCCACAGCACAGTTGGACATTTGTCGGACCACGTGATGGGTGGCATCTTGCATGTGGGGACCAAGCAGCACAAGGTTTGTTGCACGCATGCGTCCAAACTAAGAATCCATTACCGGGTGCCAGAAGAGCAGCGACAGGCAGCAGGCGTGTTAGTGCGTTGAGCAGAGTGCTACAACTCTCTTGAGACCTGTCGGCTGTGTATAAGCAGGGCTCTTTAGGAAACAACAGGCAAACTCTTCGATATAAGTCGGATATTCAACTGGGCGCACTCCCGGTCAACTATTGCTACGTTCCCGGCTCTGAGCGGCACCCACCCTTAGCGTCAGTTCATCTTCAACAGTTGGCCCAACATTAGCGGCAGACCAACAAATTGGAGACTACGGCTGTTGTACATAACTGCGACAGCGGGGCGAAGGATAGCAACCCCCCCGACGTCAGATCATTAGGCATGCAAGAAGGCACTGTTGAGCGCATTGATTAGAACTGCGTACAGCGCGCTGACGAACAAGTATTCGATCGCAAGTGCTTGCGTAGTTGCTACTGTAGCGACTCAGCTAGAACCCAAATAACCTATCTGGCATGATGAACCCCACGCCACCCAATCGGTGCATGACGAGTGCATTTTTGGCATTAGTCCGCCAAACTACGGCTGGTAATACTACCTGCGATGTCGACTTGGACCTTTCCCTTGCATGTGAGGCGAAGACATGATTGATCGTATAGACAGCAGGATACCCCGCGAAAAAGACAACGCCTCAATTCAGCGTCGCAAACTCCTCGGGGTCGGAGCGTTAGCTGCTGTAACGTCTGGTATAACAGCGCTTTTCGGCCCAAATACGAATAAGGCGAATGCCGCTTCCGGCGAGGTAGAGAAGACAAATCTCAGTACGCAAGAAGTTTCCACCTATCTGACCAAATGGAAGCCCGAAACAGGGTATGGAGCAGGTGAAACGGTGGTAAGTCCCAGTGGTGATGTCGTGTTGGCCAAGAGTGCTTTCGTCAGCGGAAGTACATATAACCCGACCAATTGGCAGGTGAGTACATCTGCCCGACTAGGAAATGATCCTCTAGACTTCGGAGCTTCGGCCACTGCAGATAGTGCATCTGCCTTCGTCGCTGCATCATCCTCATCGAAAACAATAAGATTACGACCTGGAGCGACTTACCGCATCGCTTCTGAGGCCGTTTTACAACCCGGAACGGTACTCGAGGGCAACGGCGCAACCATCCAACTCCTCCTACAAGGGCATGTGACAGCATCCGATAATTGCACGATCAAGAACATAAGCTTCGTGACTGGCAACACCGTTGGGTTTGTCGGAGGAGAACGAGCGGTTACTGTTCGCGGCTCGAACGTCCTCATTGAATGTTGCCAATTCATCGGTCAAAACTACCGTCATGGCGTTGTTATTGAACGCCCAAACGGCGGCTCATGCGATAACTGTACGATTCGGCATAACAAGTTCTCAAACATTGGCTACGGGATATTAAAGCAGGGAGGTCCTATCGCCAATCCTTGCACGGCACACTTTCTTGCGATACATGACAACACCTTTAAAACTGTCCGAAGAGGGGATGCCATCGAACTTAACGCGGGAGCGGACCACGATATACTTATTGCATCCAATATCATCGATGATGTCACTGCGGGCACACTTAATTATGCGGGTTTCGGCATTGCGGTGGCTGGCCTCTCTGGTTACTCCTCGCCGGAGGCCGATCGACTTAGGCGTTGCCTCATCACCAACAACATAGTTACAAACGTAGAACGCACTGCAATCCACGCTGAGGTCGCAGCGAGAATAGAGATTAGAAACAATCATATAGAGCAGACAGCTACGAACTACGAAAAAATTGGAACTGGAATAGCGATTTATGGGTCGATAAACTGCACAATTCAATCTAATAGCATCTACAACTTCAACACTGGAATTCTCGACGGCATCGGATATATCAACGGCGAGAACATTATTTCCACCGACAAAAACCGGATTCGCGACAATGACATCACCTACTGCATTGTTGGCATCAGTGAGGGGGTCGCCGGCGAAGGTAAGACTGCCCATGTCGAGCGAAATACACTGACGAGCTGCACGACGGGGATCAAGCAATTCGGAGCAGCATCGGGAGTCTACTACACAGCCAACACCCTGGTTGCCTGTTCAACAGCATTAAACATAGATGCGAATCCTGCGGCGAAGTTGTCCGTAGCAGCCAATAATAGGCGGATCAACCTCAAAGATAACCAAATATTTACACTCGATTCCTCGAACCCATCGAACGTCTTTAGCAATTTATTCGGCACGACGGTTACAGGTGATGGCAATAACTTCAATCTACCTGTGTAATCGGAATCAGGTGCTCAATATTATATTGACCAAAGCTACCGGATTTTAGATACCGCGTCTTCGACGACCAGCGAGGTTGCTCCTTCCGTCTTCTTCTGGTGCTGCGTTATGAATCTTCGCTCAACGCTCACATGAAAGAGATAGGCTACTCCCGCCGACATCGGGAGCACGACAAGGCTCATGAAGGCAAATCTTTGCAGAGTCGACATGGGCCAATGAAGTGTCAAAAGGTTGCCGAGCCCCAAGAGCGGACTGTGGATAAGGTAGAGGCTGTAGGACCAAAGGCCCAGCCAAACCAGTGGTTTACTTTCCAGTACCCGGTGGAGAATAGAGTGCTTCCCGGCAACGCGTCGCTTGGCCATCCATACCACCCCCAAAGTAATGCCAGCCCCCGTCAAGAGTTCGCTTGCCCACAAAGGACCGGGAGCGATAAGGACAAATCCGGCCGCGCTAGCGAGGACAACGAGCGTAGCTGCGCCTAGATACTGGCATTGCACCCCATTAGCCACGATGTGTGCGGCTATTGCACCCATCGCAAATAGGGCAAGAAACCATAGATGCCCAGCGTCAAGGGTTGGCAGCAGGACCGCGACAACAGCACTCAGGCCGAGGCAGACTGCCAGCATCGCAAGAGGTCCTATTTTTCGCCAAAGGGGCAGTATCAAGAGCGGTAGGGCTAGGTAGAGTTGCCATTCTGTTGCAATTGACCAGGCAGGTCCGTTGATTTGATAAGCCCATTCTTTATTCAGGTTATGCACTACAAGAACGTGGGCAATCAGACCGTCGATTGTTGGAGGAATTTTGGAGTCCCACGCAGTACCTTGTCTGGTCTGAAGGACAGGGATGGCTGCAATGAGCAACCCAAAAAGCAAAAGTGACGCGAAGTATGGCGGCAGAATGCGCTTCGCACGCCGCGCGAGAAACGAGCCGGTTCCTTTGCGAATTCGGAGTCGCCTTCTTCTAACAATCGGCAGTGCCAGCACAAATCCAGACAAGACTATGAATACTGATACAGCGTAGTTCCCTGCAAATAGGACCTTATGCAGATACGGGAGTTCCCTGGCAATATCGCCTTCATGTCCGGTGTAGAGCGAAGCGTGAAGCACGGCAACAGCAACCGCAGCAACCGCTCGCATGCCGTCGATAAAATCAAAATCCAGGCGTCCCTCTGCAACCTTATTCACGCTAGGAGCGTACTGCATCGTGGCGTCTACCCGGCTAATCACACCCCGCCCTACTGACGAAAATCCCTTCGGCCCTATCCGGTGACGAAAGCACAAGCCACGGGCGACACATCTCACTAAATTTTCGTCCCGCTGCCACGAGACACGCTTTCTGCAAGTCAACCTGGCGCATCTGCGTCGGCCCTTCAGCAGCATCACGAGCATGTGAGGTGCTGACCAAACTATAGTTAGGCGTTGGGGTCATGAGACTCACGAGAATCCAGCAAGGCGGACTGGCTGCCAAAGGGCTGTAGACAGGGGTGAACATGCGCAAGGTACTGCAGGTGAACATACGGCTCTCTGAGGGCGGAGCCGCTGGTGTGGCTCGTACTTTGGCCGAAGAACTCAGTCAGCTGGGTGTGCACAGTCCTTTTGCCTACGGTTATGGCAAGAGGGGCGGAAGCTCCCCCCTTGAAGACATATATGACGGCGTACGGATGACTCCGATGCCAATAGCGGCATTAAACAAAGCAAGTTACGGCTTGATCGGGCGAGAAACAGACCTGGTGAGTCCGAAGTTATGGGCAAACTTCGTCGACGAAGTTCAGTCAAGCGATTTAGTGCACCTTCACGCTATTCACAGCTACTTCATATCAACCGAACGCCTACTCGCAGCTCTGATCAACGCAGGAAAGCCGGTCGTTTGGACTCTCCACGATCAATGGATCATGACGGGTCGGTGTGCCCAACCCGGAAGCTGCCGGCGCTGGGAAACAGGTTGTAGTAAATGTCCCAATCTGCAGGCGTATCCCCCGGCTGTTTTCGATCATGCGGCCAACCGGTGGCATGAACGTTATGCCGCGGTGTCCCGGCTTCAAGAAGCAGTCCCAACGGCCATAGTTGCTTGTGCCGACTGGCTCGGTAAAGAGGCCGCGAAAGCTGGCCTGAAGAACGTCCAAGTTATCAAGAACTCTGTGGATCGGGAGTTTTGGAATGCAACTCGGACGGCACCCATGCTGGCCGGAGGTGGTATCAGAAACCTGTTCATGTGCCGAGACCTTCGAGATCGGCTCAAGGTCAACTGGCCGATCCTTGAGCGGATAGCTCAGCTTGGAGATCAACGCCTGACCATAGTCGGAGATAATCCTGAGAAGGCTCCTGAAGGTTCTGTACAAAAGCCCGCAATCATGAATCGGACCGACCTTGCCCTCGAAATGTCAGCGCATCATCGTCTAATTTTTACTTCAGCTGTCGATTACTTTCCTCTCACTATTGCAGAAGCCCTATCAGCTGGTTTGGAGATTCTCGCCCTCGATTCGCAAGCCGCACGTGAGTTTGAACGGCATCCGAGAGTCAAGATAGCAAATACCGAGGACGACCTGGTCAACCTCGCAAGAGAAGCTCTGACACCGGTAGTTCAACCATCTAGTGAAGAGACATCATTCTTCGACCCCAAACGTATGGCCCTTGAATACATGAACGTCTACCGCTCTTTGTCTCTTATCTAGGCCGCGTTTATGCAGCGATTAGTTTCATTTCTGACGTTTGTCTCCATAATTTTTCAGCATTTTACACTTTTCAATCTTGCCAGTTTTGAGATAACGGTCGGGTTGGTCGCTGGATTAGCTGTTGTTTTTTTGCTTATCGAAAAGATTCATGTCAAGCTAGTCGCGTTCTGCTGGATATCACTCGCCGCACTAACGTCCGCGGCAGCTATTTCGTCGCCAATAACCGTGCCCATCAATTATGTTCAAACATTCGCGCTATTTGTGCTAGCTACCTTTATAGTAGCTAGTTCCTTTGGTCCGATTCATGTCGGAATTGTAAAGTCTGAAGCCTTCTCAAGATCTCTACTTCTCGCATTAGCTGCAGTCGTTGCCATTTCTATTGGACAAGTTGTGCTTGGCACGTTGGGGTCAAGTCTTTTGTTCAATCCCTTTGGGACCCATCAGTACCTACATGAGTACAAACCATATATTGGCATCGTCCAGTTTCCCCGAGCGCACGGGTTTTTTCTCGAACCTTCATACAACGCATTTGTCATCGGGTCCGTGGCCGCTGCTCTTCTCTGTCTCAAACGTTTCAGCAAAACCACGACAGTCTTAACTGTGCTTGGCCTCATAGCGTGCCAGTCCGCGACCGGGCTGTTGTTGCTGGTCTTCCTGCTTGCACTGGTTGCCAGCAGATCTCGCCCGGCCATCGCCATCGCCGCCGCTGGCCTGATTTTCGGCGTCATCCTGTACGCCGGCGACTACCTATGGATTCGACTGCTCTCCTTCGGGACAGAAGGTTCAAGTGCCTACTATCGAGTATTCGCTCCGGTCGAGGTTCTAATGGATGTGCTAGCGGACGCGCCTCTCGGCATGCCGTTGGGTTCGGTTGAGCAGGTAATGAGCAGATACGGACTAGAAATGGCTGGTGTTCAAGCCACCTCCTTGGACAACGGTTTTTACGTGATCATTTTCTATTTTGGATGGCTCGGCGTGCTCCTGCTAATACTAATGCTCGCAGCAACCCTTTATGCATCTAGGATTAGGAGCTCGAGCGCCTTTGCCTGGGTTGCTCCAATATGGTTGTTTGCTTCCCTTTTCTTCTCGGGAGGAATTATGGCCCCCGAGTTCGCAGTAATGACTTTTATAGTAGTAGCCAGATATAGATCAACTCCCCGAAGCTGGCACGGAAAAACCGAGGTAAACTTTGCTACTCAGCATTATCACCGTAACCTTTCGAGATTTACACGGTCTGCGGCGGACTATCAACTCCCTGGCACGCCTACGGGCCTGCAGTGAAAATGACGTGGAACTGATCATTATCGACGGCGGCACCGGCAGCGATTTTCAGCAGATCGCCTCGAGCCTGTCAGGAAATGTAAGAATAGTAAGCGAACCGGACGATGGCATATATGATGCCATGAACAAAGGTTTGCGTATGTCCAGAGGCGATTTTGTGTGGTTCCTTAACGGGGGCGACGAGTGCACGATCGAAAAGATTCAACTGTTTCTCAGCTCGCTTCGACGCGCTCGAGGCACCATGGCATTTGCTGGTTACTCTCTCGATACTGGCTTCGGCAGGATATCCCGAAAACCTCGAACTTCCGACTATATATGGCACGGTCTACCGACATCGCATCAAGCTATTTTTTATCCTGGCGACATAGTTCGCGCACAGGAATACGACTTGAGCTACAAAATCGTCGGTGATTATGAATTGACGGCTCGTTTGCTAAAAATGGGAGTCGAATCATCTGCGATAGACCATGAAGTTGCGTCCTTTCAGCTTGGGGGCGTGTCACAAAGACAAGCTCGCCTCGTAGCTCTTGAAGCATCTCGTGTTCAAAAGACAACTCTTGGATATAGGTGGCACTACAGGGCCGTAAGTCGTCTACGACACATTGCCAGCCGCAATCTGCGTCGTCTGCAAACACGAGAATGGGCTCGACTTACTAGGCCGTCTCGAGACGCAAGTTACCCGCCCGCGTCCCTAGACAATGAATGACGCTAGATTGAAAGGAACCGCTCGATGAGTTCAAAGGAGGCCGGGTATTGGCGCGCTGATAGGGCCATTTACGGGAAGAGTGCCTGGCTCATGCAGCCCTCATATTGGGCAATTGCTGTTTATCGATTTGGGAGGTGGACCAAGACTGCACCCCCGGGCATAAGAGTAGTAGCGCACTGCGTATATTTCGCTGCATATTCCTTTGTTCGACTTGCTACCGGTATAGACATTCCGCGGGGCGCCCGCGTTGGTCCTGGTTTTATGATCCACCACTTCGGTGGCATCATCATCCACCCCAGCTCAGTAATAGGAGCCCACTGCGTCCTTCGCCACGGCGTAACAATCGGTGCGCGCGACAAGTCGGGGCCACCGACGTTAGGTGACAACGTGGTCGTCGGTGCATACGCGCAATTACTCGGTTCAATCCACATAGGGGACGGTGCTCGCATAGGCGCGATGGCCGTCGTTCTCCACGACGTGCCCACAGGTGCGACCGTAGTGGGAAATCCTGCCCGGATCATCACCCCTAGATCTCGCAGCTAAGTGCGAAGCATCTTCGCCGCCAACTCTCGGCAGTGGCCGCTCCTTGCTCAGGTGTGCATTGCAGGAGTAGGCCTCGTGGGTGCTACGCTGGCCGCGCGAATTCTGGGACCGAGGCTCTATGGCAGCTACTTTCTTGGATTGACCATTGTCTCAGTTGTCGCCATCGCCTCAGACTTGTGCGTCAGCCAAGCCATCCTGACGCGGTCACCGGGGTACACAGAAATGTGGAGGCGTTGGCGTGCTCTTAGTGTCCTCCTGGCAACGGCAGCCGCTCTGCTAACGTTTGCCGTCGCCGTCACAATGTCAGCCGATGCTGACAGCGTCGGCATGTGGTTGGTGCTTACCGCCGGAGTGCCAATCTCTTTATTGAGCATGACCGGCCGTGCGTTCCTAATACTGGACGGAAAGCTTCGGTACATAGCGAGCCTCGACGTGACTTCAGTGGTACTGGCCAACGTTCTCATGTTATTGCTTGTTGCTGCCTACCAGACACTCACGGCAGCCGCAGTTGGTCAGCTGATAATCGCAATAATCCGATGGATCGGTTTTGAATTCCGATTTAGGAAACCTGTCTCTAGTCCACTATCGGTGAAGGGCAAAGGTATATGCGGGTCTTTTCGTAGTCTGTGGTCGTCTACGTCGGGAATCTATCAAAGCCAACTTTCTGGTTTTATCGCGCGGAATGGGGACAATCTGATAGTGTCGGCGGTCCTCGGCCCGTTCCATCTCGCGCAATATTCTCGCGCCTATTCATTCTTGCTCGGTCCACTTCAGCAAGCACAAATGGCTCTGACACCTATGACGCTCCGCGACCTGACGCATTCTGGATTACGAAATGTACCGATGGTGGACGGTATGAGATCCGCCAAGCATCTACTTGTAATCATGTTGCCCTTGACTGGCACAATGGCCGTCGCTGGTGAAAAAGTTGTCTCGCTACTGCTCGGCCCAGGCTGGGAGTCCGCGGGCGAGCTCATGGCAGCCTCCGCCGGACTTGCCATATCGATGACTGTGGCGCTCCCAGCACGCTGGATCCTGATCGCTAGAAGAAACTCAGGCAAGCTAAAGTTGGATTCACTACTTCAGTACTCCTTGCTGGTTGGAGTATTGGTCGGGTCGGTCGTCTGGGGATTGCCTGGGAGTTTGGTCCTTAATGCGACCCTGTTGGGGCCTGCAGCGGCCGTCGCTGAGTGGATGCTCCTATCCCGCACCTACCGTGCCGAATTTCTAAAGACAGTTCTGCCTTGGACGGCAGCGCTTACAATACTTCCTGCTTTAGCGATGGTTATGACTGATTTCATAGGGCTTGACGGAACTGCCTACGTAGCAATGGCCGTTGTCATCGCAGTAAGCACGTCCGCGGCCGGTCTCCTCGTTCAACGCAAAGCCTAAGCTGCAGTTTCCTAACGAAGTACCTGAGTTGGCTCACGGGCTGTGCTCTCGCGAAAGCGCAGGCCGCTGACCTGCGGTTATGTGGCTCTTCGTGGTTGGTGGGGAATTGAGTTCGTGTCGTTGCAGACAAGGCGGCCCGTGGCCCTGTTGGGATGAGTGTGTCTAGCATTCAACTTGGAACAGGACCACGAGCCGTGATCGAGCCTACCGGGGTCGCAGCCGACGCTGCCACCATTCTCTTCAACCTGCCCGACTACCGTGTCATTTCCACCACCGTCACTGCCGGCCGGCGGCAGGTCATCGTCGAAACTGACGAGCTCCCTGGCTGCCCGAGCTGCGGTGTCATCGCGTCGCGGCGGAAGGAACGCCGCTTCCAGCGGCTGCGGGATATTCCTGTCGCGGGGCCGGTGGAAGTGCTCTGGTCCAAGTACCGCTGGTACTGCGAAGAAGTGGCGTGCGACCGGCTCTCGTTCTTTGAATCAACACCCCAGGTTCCGCGCCGCGCCCGCTCCACAACCCGTCTCCGGGACCAGCTCGTGGACGCAGTTATCCGCTCCGGCAGAGCCGTGTCGGAGACGGCTGCCGGCTTCGCCGTGTCTTGGTGGATGGTCCGCGCGGCGGTGACCGAAGCCTGCCTGCTCAGATTGCCCGATGTGGACAAGCTCAGCCCGCGGATGCTGGGCATTGATGAACACCGGTTCCGGTCCGTGCGCTACTTCCAGGACCCGACCACGAAGGCGTGGAGACGGTTCGAGCCGTGGATGACAACCATCGTGGGTCTGGATACCGGTCAAGTCCTTGGCGTGGTCGACGGCCGTGACCACAAGGGCGTCGGGGACTGGCTCTTCGCCCGGCCCCTGCAGTGGCGCCTGGCCGTGTAGGTCGTCACTATCGACCCCTCCGCGGCGTTTCGCAAAGCCTTGCGGATGTGGCTGCCCCGCACTGCTGTCGCCGTCGATCACTTCCACCTCATCTCACTGGCCAACCAGGCAATGACCGAGACCCGGCAGAACCTCTCCCAACAGGTCAAGGGCCGCCGCGGACGGGCCACCGATAAGGCCTGGGCGCACCGCATGCTGCTCCTGCGCGGCGGCGACACGCGCACCTGCCGGGCCGCGCACCGGCTCGAGGAAGTGTTCGCCCTGGATGACCCGACCGGAACCCTCCAGGCCGTCTGGAAGGTCAAGGAACAGCTCCGGGCACTGCTCCGCACCGGCTCCCTGGAAGACGCGGCGGCGGCCAAGAAGGTACTTGAGGAACTGGTCAAGGCAGCCGCACGGCAGGAGACGAACAGGCTCTACCGCACCGTGTGCAGGTGGTGGAAAGAGATCGAGGTACTGATCATCACTGGCGCCACGACAGGCAAGGTCGAGGCCAACAACACCGCAATCAAGAACATCAAACGAACCGCACGCGGGTACCGCAACGCCGCCAACTACAAGTCGGTTATTCTCTTGAGAAGTGCCGCCGGACGGTGGCATGACGCTCATTCCAGGAATCCATTTCCCCACGAACCGTGAAGAGCCGGCATAGGCTTCGGTGCCGGCGGCACGCACGAGTCACTATGACATGCCACGCCAAGGGCCGTCTCCGAGAGGCCCTCGCGAAAAGACGACGGCGCCGGACGAATTGAACCCCTGGACCTGCTCGTGGAGCGGGGCCTGCGCTAGTGGATTCAAAGTGGATTCAAATACCCAGCTGACAGCACTACACGGACTGCAGCACGTCCACGGCCCAGTGAAAGGAGCATCGCGGAGCCGTTGCAAGCGGTGTTCTTTCCGCCGGGAGTGAATGACTACTCAGCTCGAGCAGCCAGACAGCTCGCCAGTTCTAAAAAGCACCCCCGCGGTGGGCGTTGACGGTGTGGTGAACCTCTCGCGGCGGCCGGGAGGGCTAAGGAGAATGGTGGTGGCAGCGTCGGCTGGAACCTTGAGGAGGCTGGATTGAGGCTCGTAGTCCCGTACTTAGGGGACGAGAGCAGGCCGGGCCTTTCGCTACTGGCTCCAACGTCACGGCAGTTACGACGGACGGCTAAACTGCGATTTCCATTCATTTATAGCGTTGGTCGGCAGCGAAATACTTCGGCTTGCCCGCCTTTTTATACTTTCAGCGATCTCATCTCGTTGACCGCGGGCGTGAACCGGCAACATAGTGTCTCGACCAATTTCCAGAGCTCGATTATCAACTGCCACTATCAACCCCCAGTGACCACGCTGAAAGGCACGTATGCCTCCATGCAAACGCGTGCCGATATAGTCTGCATCTGTGGAGATCAAAAGTTTGTCATACGCGTTCAGATCCGGCGTAATTAGTTCAAATGCACCGTTCAGCTGCTTCGCGTATGCAGCGTCTCTCACGGCTTGCGGCCACACTACGACCCTCTTGTAATACTTGCTCACTTCGTCGAGGAGCCACTGATCTTCCTCGACATTTTTATTGTAGTCAGTGAGTGTGACGATGCATGTTTCGGACCGCGCTGGCGAGGCGGACATGGTTGACAGGTGCCACATCGTGGGACAAGCCGTATTTAGTACGTTGAAGCCCATCTTCTGAAGGCGCTCCATCGTATATTCATCACGTACAGAATGTACATGATCCTTTGAAAGCACCTGGTTGAGCAGCCATGACGTATAAGCATTAGGCTCTGCTTGATACTGCCACCACCCCACACCCATAAGGATCACCTTATTGCGCAAGAGCGGGGCAGTCAGCGGTCCAACCTTCCATTGCTGATACCACGGCATGTTGGAGGACAAAAGGTTTGTCCCACCAACTATCGCCAGCTTGGACGTCCTCGCAGTGCGTCGCTCAGCTGCACTGAGCCGTCTTTGAGTTGGCAAACTGCCACTAACTTCAAGAAGCCCGTCCAGTCCGCGGAGTACACTTTCCTGAATAATTTGATCACCCACATTTGCGGAAGATATTGAAGGGTCAAGCAGTAGAGTACTCAATGTAAACTTTCTGTATAGCGGCATGCCAAGTTGTAAAGCCATAACCATGCTGTAAGGCGACAGTGGGGCACAAATCTATTTCCGATCACCTAGAACCTGGGCCGGTGGTGATCCATACTTTTTTCCCGGCAGCAGTGTGCCAGAGACGACGGCACCCGGCGAAACCAGACAATTCCGCCCAATGTTAGAGCCCCCCAGGACGATACACCGAGAAGTGATCCACACTCCGTCTTCGATTGTGATGGGTTTAGTTATTAGGCCCATATCCGTCCGGTGCGAATGACTACCCGTAGTCAAAAACGTCTCCTGTGAGATCACGACATTGCTACCAATTGTAACTTGGTCCTGATTATGTATCCAGACACCTTCGCCGATCCAAGAGTTGCTACCAATTGATAGCTTCCAAGGAAACTTAACTCGCGTTCGCGGCCGGAAAATTACGCCGTCGCCAATCTGCGCTCCGAATGCTCGCAAGGCGGCCGTCCTCACCCGCGAGCTTACTTGCCAAGCGTTGGTGACAAGGACCAATTCGACGGCAGACCATAAATACACAACCACTGCAGGTCTTCCCCATGCAGCCCTTTCACCGGGAGCTTTCGCTAAGCTGATGATCGGCTGACTGTCAGCACCGTGTACCCCATCAATACGTTCCATTGGCTTCTCCATAGCTGGCCCCCGTGCCGAGTGGGATCGTGTGCTGCGTGCCTATTAGCACTGAGGCTTGATTATTCCATATCCGATGCGACGGGGCTCAGAAGGCGAAGGCCGACGGGCCCCTGATGATCCGTGCATGCTCAGGTGGGCAAAGTTGCAGGAGATGACATAACAACGGCGACGATATGCACTATTTCAAGCATCGTGAAATTCCGTCAGGATCCCGAAGAGCAGGTGATCAACGTCACTACACTGTGGGCGTCGGAACTTCGACACAGAACGGGCACCCGCGCTCGCGGTGCTAATCTCTTTCCGTGATCGATGCCAAACTGCGAGTGACCATAATCGGGCTCCATTACGCTCCTGAGTCGAGCGGAAACGCACCGTACACTACTCGCTTGGCTGAGCGGCTGGTAGCAGGTGGCCATAACGTTCAGGTGCTTACAGGATATCCTCATTACCCTGAGTGGAAACTTGCGGAAGGATACAAAGGCTGGACCCGTCGTGAGGACATAAACGGTGTAGCAGTCAAGCGGTTACGGCATTTCATCCCTTCTCGTGTAACTACCCTAAGTCGACTTCACATGGAGCTGAGCTTCGGATTCCGGTTATTCACGTCTTCATGGGGCCGACCAGACGTGGTCGTCGTCGTCAGCCCGGCTCTGTTCTCAAGCGCGTTTGCTCTTCTGCGTCGCTACGCAGGCGTCAGCAGGCCTGGAATCGGACTGTGGATGCAAGACCTCTATAGTCGAGGGCTAGAAGAGACTGGAGGAGGCAGCTCCCTGGCGTCTCGAATGGTGAAACGTCTCGAAGGTGCGCTTGCCCGGTCGGCCACAAAAACAACAGTCATTCATCAGCGCTTCGCTGACTACTTGTGTTCCAATCTGAATGTCCCAGCGGACGATGTCTCCGTGATCAGAAACTGGTCCCATGTTGAGCAATCGGGCGACGTAGATACTGAATCCGTTCGCGCACGTTTTGGCTGGAGTGAGAACGACCTCGTAGTTCTTCACGCTGGCAATATGGGAATTAAGCAGGCACTTCAGAATGTCGTCGCGGCCGCTCGTCTCGCGGAAAGCCGTGGATCGCGCGTACGTTTTGTACTCCTGGGTGATGGCAATCAGCGACCATTTTTGGAAGAACTGGCCCAAAGTTGCCGGAACGTTCAGTTCATTAGCCCGCTCTCCGATCGAGACTTTATGCCCGTCCTGATGGCAGCAGACATCCTGTTAGTGAACGAGATGGAGGGCCTGCGTGAAATGTCTGTCCCGAGCAAGTTGACCTCATATTTTCGAACCGGTCGGCCTATCATTGCAGCCACCGAGGCGGACAGTGCGACTGCTGGCGAAATCTCAGACTCAGGTGGCGGCATCGTAGTCAATCCTGGGGACCCTGCGGAACTCTTGGTAACTGCGGAACGCCTGGGCATAGACAAAGACCTCGGACTTGCTCTCGGGCGAGCCGGTAGGAAGTTTGCTGACCATATGCTCGCCGAAAGCGCCGCTATAGTTCAGTACGAAAACTGGTTACAGACGATCGCAGCCGCGAACGACGCCAAGCGGAAAATCCGCAGCAAAACATCATCTTGACCACCAATATTTAGGGGGAAATCACAATGACAAAGCGTGCTTTTATCACAGGAATTACAGGCCAGGACGGCTCTTACCTCGCCGAACTCCTTCTCAGCAAGGGATACGAAGTTCACGGTCTTATTCGTCGAGCCTCAACTTTTAATACTGCACGTATTGATCACCTTTATGTTGATCCGCATGATCCCAGCGCCAGGCTTTTCCTCCACTACGGTGATCTCAGCGACGGTGCTCGGCTCGTGACTCTGCTGGCCCAGATAAACCCTGACGAGGTTTATAATCTCGCCGCACAGTCTCATGTACGAGTATCATTCGACGAACCGGAGCACACTGGTGACACCACCGGCGTCGGTACAATTCGTCTTCTGGAAGCAGTACGTATGTCAGGCATCCAGACGAAGTTCTATCAGGCATCATCCTCCGAAATGTTCGGTGCCACTCCTCCGCCCCAAAACGAAGAAACTCCGTTCTATCCCCGATCGCCCTACGGCGCAGCCAAGGTATACAGTTACTGGCTGACTAAGAATTACCGCGAGGCTTACGGGATGTTCGCGGTTAATGGAATTCTCTTCAACCATGAGTCCCCCCGCCGCGGCGAGACATTCGTGACCCGCAAAATAACCCGGGCAGTGGCAGCTATCAAAGCCGGCAAACAGGACCTGCTTTACATGGGTAATCTGGACGCGGTCCGAGATTGGGGTTACGCCGCAGAATACGTTGAAGGCATGTGGCGCATGTTGCAGGCCGACGAGCCTGATGACTTCGTGTTGGCAACGGGCGGCAACTACACGGTCAAGGATTTCCTTCAGATTGCCTTTGAACACGCCGGTCTGGACTGGGAAAAATACGTGCGGTTTGACGATCGTTACCTTCGTCCCACGGAGGTAGACGCCCTAGTGGGTGATGCATCCAAGGCGCAGGAAAAGCTTGGCTGGAAGGCATCGGTTCATACTCCCGAGCTCGCTCGCCTTATGGTTGACGCTGATATTCAAGCCCTTGAGCATGTCGGAAACGCATGGATCGACACAGTCAATCTCGACTCCTGGAAGAACTGATATGTCGGAGACAACTAGCTTCCAACCTGGCCCACTTGATCGGCAAGCCCCGTTTTACATAGCTGGCCACCGCGGTCTCGCGGGATCGGCTGTTTGGCGCCATTTGGAGTATTCGGGTTTCACGAACCTGGTGGGGCGGAGATCCGCAGATCTCGACTTACGAGACCGTGACGCCGTCTTCCAGTTTTTTTCAGAGATAAGGCCGCAGTACACGGTGCTGGCAGCTGCAAAAGTCGGCGGCATCCTAGCCAACAGCACGTACCCAGTCGACTTCATCAGTGAGAACCTCAGGATACAAACCAACGTCTTAGACGCAGCACTGGCTACGGGCGTCGAGCGACTCCTGTTCCTCGGATCCTCCTGCATTTATCCGAAGTTTGCGCCACAACCGATTACAGAAGACTCCCTACTGACTGGCGCTCTAGAGCCGACAAACGATGCCTATGCCATCGCTAAAATTGCGGGCATTATGCAAGTGCAGGCGGTCCGCCGGCAATACGGACTCCCCTGGATCTCGGCGATGCCCACTAACTTGTATGGCCCCGGAGACAATTTCTCACCGCAAGGGTCGCATGTCCTTCCTGCCCTCATTCGGCGGTACGAGAATGCTGTCGTGACCGGGGCGGAGAGAGTCGTCAACTGGGGATCCGGAAGTCCTCGACGCGAATTCCTACACGTCGATGATATGGCCGCAGCGTGCCTTCACTTGCTCGAGACTTACAATGGCCATGAGCAAGTGAATGTCGGAACTGGCACTGACATCACAATCCGCGAATTGGCCAACGTTGTGGCAGACGCAGTGGGCTATCAAGGAGTAACTGAGTGGGACACGTCGAAGCCGGACGGCACACCTCAGAAGCTATTGGATGTCTCAAAACTGGAAAGTGAAGGATGGAAAGCCAAAATCAGTTTGGCTGAGGGCATTGCGTCAACGGTTCATTGGTACCGCGACAACTTCGAGTCCGTCAGGGCGTAGCCCACCATTGCTGAGCCTTCCTGCAAACTTTTGAGAGGTGCATGTCTTGGAATTGAGCGATTATCTCCGGGTCCTTCGACGTAGCTGGGTCCTAGTTGCCGCTATTGCCCTGCTCGGGATACTCATCTCAGCGGCTATCTCGCTTTCGGTTCCAGCAACTTATATGGCCAAAACACAACTCTTCGTGGCCATCCAAAGTTCTGGGTCCGTTACTGAGCTTCAACAGGGAAATACGTTTAGTCAGGCAAGAGTGCAGTCTTACGTGAAGACGGCCGCTACTCCTGTTGTCCTTCAACCGGCTATTGACAGCCTGGGTTTGGAAACGACGCCGGCGGAGCTTGCTACAAAAATTACGGCATCATCTGACCTGGATACGGTGTTGATAACAATATCCGCGGCCGACCCTTCACCAGTTCAATCTGCGGCAATCGCTCAGGCTGTTGCAAACAGCCTTATCGACGCTGTCGACAGGCTCGAACGGCCCTCACAGGGAGGAACCTCACCGGTACGTCTGTCAATCATTACTCCCGCGACCGCGCCCACGACCCCGTCGGCACCCAATACCAGATTCAATCTGATGCTTGGTCTTCTTATGGGTTTGGCTCTGGGCATGGGAGCAGCAATGCTGCGCTCAGCACTTGACACCAAAATTCGTGGAGAATCGGATGTCCGTAGAATCACTGACGTCCCAATTCTAGGAGGTCTCAGTTTTGATGCTGACGCAGCGAAGAAGAGCCTTCTGACTCAAGTTCCGCCGCAAAGTCCTCGCGCAGAATCTTTCCGCCAAATAAGAACAAACCTTCAATTTGCGCATGTCAGTCACAGCTCTAAAACGGTCCTCGTTACTTCTTCTGTTCCTGGCGAGGGTAAGAGCACCACCGCCATCAACATGGCAATCGCCCTTGCTCAGGCTGGACAGCGAGTCGCTTTGGTTGACGCTGACCTACGACGTCCAATGGTCGGTGAATATTTGGGCCTCGAGCGCTCTGCTGGCCTAACCACCGCTCTGATTGGCAGCGCCACGTTGGAAGAACTAATTCAGCAGTGGGGAACCGATGAACTCTATGTCCTTACGTCCGGTGAGATTCCGCCTAATCCGAGTGAGCTTTTGGGCTCAGGGGCTATGCAGGCCGCAATTGACCGTTTGGAATTGGACTTCGATGTAGTAATCATTGACGCGCCGCCGCTTTTGCCCGTAACTGATGCAAGCGTGTTGGCTCAGCGTGTGGGTGGTGTAGTTCTCGTGGTCGGAAGCCAACAGGTGAAAGCCTCTGACCTGGAAAAGTCACTGACTGCTCTTGAGATGGTAGATGCGGAGTTGTTGGGCGTCGTACTGAATAAACTACCCTCGAAGGGGCCCGACGCATACGCTTACTACTCCTATGGTTCTGAAAGCGCGAGCAAACGACAGGGCGGCCGAAAAGAAAAATTGCGCTCGTCTAAGTCGTCCCATGACTTTGACGAGATTGTTTTTGGAGAACGGGGCCAGCACGCAGACCATCCTTGAGATGTTCTGCAAGTGAAAATATGGCCGTGCAACTCTATTTCAAAAATATAGTGTTCCGAAGGGGAATGAACATTATGTATCCCACGGCCGACTGGCGCACGAAGTACCGGCAGCGCTTGGGTTGGGCAGACGCCTTCGTCGTCTCCTGGGCCACAAGCGGCGCATATGTGGTCCGGTTCCAATTGGACTCCCGAGGAACCGCCGAGGGTGACTCTGTCATCTATGCAATCTTGACGGTTGTGCTAGCAGCCTGCTGGTGGGTGTTCCTTGGTCTATGGGGCACTCGGGACCCTAAGATCCTTGGCGCAGGTACGGAGGAATATAAGCGACTTTCAGCAGCCTCTCTCTGGCTATTCGGCTTTGTCGCGATCACCTCTTACGTGTTGCAGTTTGAAACGGCCCGCGGGTATGTCGGTCTAGCATTGCCCGTTGGGCTCTTTGGACTCCTTGTTGCCAGGTGGGTAGTTCGTCAGGTCTTGTGTGTAGAACGTTCAAGGGGCACCAGCAATTCTCGCGTCATGGTCATAGGTGGGCCTCATTCCTCTGAGCATCTAGTACGTTCTTTGCTGAGCCACCCCGAGGCTGGCTACCAGCCCGTTGCCGCCTATTTGGTTGGACATACAGGAGCTTCAATGAGTTCCGACATCGAAACACGCGTCGTGGGGTATTCAACCGACCTAAAACAAATAATTGACGGGATCGACGAATGTGGCGCGGACACTGTGGCTATATCCAGCGGTGCCCAACTAAGTCCTGATCAGTTGCGCCGTCTTGGATGGGAACTGGCCGCTCGCGGAACGGGCATGATTCTTGCTCCCGCGCTTACCGATGTAGCGGGTCCGCGTATCCATACCCAACCGGTGGCCGGGCTTCCCTTGATTCATGTCTCTACCCCCAAGCTCACGGGCGGCAAACGAATCGCCAAGAGGCTGTTCGACATGTCCGTAGCCTTCCTTCTGCTGCTGGTGTGCAGCCCGGTTCTCTTGACGATCGCTGCCCTCGTAAAGTTCACCAGCCCGGGTCCCATCTTTTATACTCAGCGAAGAATAGGAAAAAATGGAACGCCTTTCAGCATGATCAAGTTCAGATCAATGCGGACTAATGCTGACGATGAGCTGCAGGCTCTATTACAGGCACAAGGTACAGCCGATCGGCCTCTATTCAAAATCGAGAATGATCCCAGAATTACTGCCGTGGGTCGAGTGCTAAGGAAGTACTCCCTTGATGAACTTCCTCAATTGTTCAATGTGCTAGCTGGCACGATGAGCCTGGTGGGGCCTCGCCCTCAGCGCGAAGGTGAAGTTGCACTGTACGATGATGCAGCGCACCGACGACTATTTGTCAGTCCAGGAATGAGCGGACTATGGCAAGTTAGCGGTCGTTCTAATTTGTCCTGGGAACAGTCCATAAGAATCGATCTTTATTACGTTGAAAATTGGTCACTTACACAGGATATTGTGATCTTGCTAAAGACCTTCAGGGCCGTCTTTGGTGGTCACGGAGCAGTATAAACATCTGGGCAACCTAGTCCTCTGTACTCAATCAGCCCGGCCGCCCTGCATTTGACCCCTGATGAGACCTTACGCATAAGACATACGGGAAATCACCCTCCGGGGCAGGATGACCAAGGATGGGATGGAGATGAAGTGCGGGCGATGAGTCGACGCAAAGTAATCATGTTGGTTGCATCTGCTGTAGCCGTAATCGCTCTCGCATATGGTGCATGGTTGGCGCATCAGGTGCTCGCGGTGCGTGACCACCTCAAGGCTGCTAGGGGCAACCTCGAGATCCTGGAAGCTCAACTAGCTACGGGCCACGTTAGTCCCGATACAACAACACTCCAACGGCTGCAAAGCGATGCGAATGAAGCCAGGGCCGTAACTTCGACTCCAGGATGGAAATTCGCGGTCGCGGTACCTCAGATAGGGCCAAATTTTCAAACTGCTAGCGAGCTGTCTGTTTCAGTGGACGACATAGTTGATCGCGCGATAGTCCCCCTATTGTCCGACGCAGACCTCCTTGATTTTGAAGCGCTTGCTCCCTCTAACGGCGCGGTTAACCTTGAACAGCTTCAGCGGGGCGCACCCAAACTGATTGCGGCTGCCAATGTGGTGCAACTGTCCTACGAACGCCTGTCGCGTATCGAATCTTCAGTGCTTGTTTCGCAGATCTCAGAGCCGCTCGCAGAAGCAACTGAGGAGTTAGGAGATTTGTCGCGCCGCTTGGATGTGGCAGCGAGTGCCGCGAAGCTAGCCCCCGCAATGCTGGGATCGAACGAGCAACGACGGTACCTGCTTCTAGTGCAAAATAATGCCGAGCTGCGAGCGACTGGAGGCATCCCAGGGGCGTTGGCTGTGCTAACCCTAAATAACGGAACAATGACTTTAGAGGATCAGACGACTGCCAGCGCTTTAGGACAATTCGTTCCTCCCATCCCAACTGACGCAGAGCAGAATCAGCTGTACACGGCTCGCCTTGGTCGATACATGCAAGATGTTAATTTAACTCCTCACTTCCCAACTGCCGCCCAAACTGCGCAGGCGATGTGGGAAAAGAATACAGGCGAAAAATTGAGTGGCGTCCTGTCCATTGATCCAATTACTCTAGGCTATTTAATCGATGCATCGGGACCTATAAGCCTGACGAATCCGGACCTGATAGCCAGCCTTCCCAAGGAATTTCCCAAGGAGTTGACCGGAGATAATGTCGTACCGACTCTCCTTTCCGAGGTTTATACGAAGATCCGGGAACCTCAATTGCAGGACGCGTATTTTGCGGGAGTAGCTGAAGCGACCTTCAGGAAGCTCTTAAGTGGCTCCGCCCAACCCAATCTACTCTTGCAGAAAATAGCGAAGGCAACGGACGAAGGAAGGATACGACTGTGGTCTACGACAGCAAGCGAGCAGTCCCTGATCGCTTCCTATCCACTTGGCGGCTCTGTAGCAGGCCCGAATGTCCAGCCTTCTGAATTCGGCGTTTACTTCAATGACGGTACGGGCGCGAAAATGGACTACTACGTCCAGCGCACGGTTCAGTTGCGGAAGAAGTGTCCTGCAGATGGCTACGAGCAGGTCACCGTGCGGGTAACTAGTACCAACACCGCTCCGTTGGACGCAGCCACATCCCTGCCTTCATATGTAACCGGCGCCGGCGATTTTGGCGTTCCCCCTGGGTCGGTGCAGACAAATATCGTCGTGTATGGGCCAGTGCAGGCACTCGTGGAGACAGCGCAACTTGACGGTCAGAAGACCGAGTTCGCCCCGCATCGTCACGACGCTCGTCCCGTGGGTGTCTTGGCGGTTCGCCTAGCGCCAGGGGAAAGCAAGACAGCAGAGTTTACGTTCTCAAAGATTGTTCAACACACTGAACCTAACCTTGTAGTCACACCAACCGTCCAGCCTGTAAAGGATGTGACCCTACCCATAGAAAATGCATCCTGCCCGTAGCTGTGTGGCTAGGGCGTTAACACTATGTAAACCGACTGGATTGAGATTGCTCACAGGGAAGAGCAGATGGTAGCTTCTTACTTGGGATAACTATCCGGAGTTCTGCACACAGGTCTCGTGCGGAGGGGAAAAACTCCCCATATCGGGTAACCATCAATACTTAACGTCTCCGGGGGGACACATGAAGAAAACACTCGCAGCGATCGCACTTGCAGGCTCTATTGCACTTATCGGTTCGGCGCCTGCCGTAGCCGCAACCTACCCGGCACTTCCGCCGCAAGCCGCCGTTTCTGATGGCACCGTCGGCCCGGGCGAAGACTTTATCTTCAGCGGACAGGGCTTCCTTGCCGGCGAAACCCTAACCATTACCGTGACCCCGGGCGTTGCCCCGGCTTCGGATGGCGCTAGCATCGCCGGTGGTGCCGCTGTAGCGGCCAAGATTCCGGTCGTTCAAGCTCCCCAGACGCTGTCGACAGTTGCAGACGCCCAGGGCCGCTTCTCACTCCCGATCTCCATCAGCGAAGCTGGTACCTACTCGTTGACTGCAACGGGTAACACATCCGGCGTTGTTGTTGGACCCGTTACGGTTACTGTCGTTGGTTCACTCGCCAACACGGGCGGCGCCCCGCTGGCTACCACCGGCAGCGGCCTGGCCAACACCGGCGCTGACTCAGGTCTGATCCTCTGGACCTTGGTCGGTGCAGGCGCACTGGCTGCCGGCGCAACTTCGGTTGTTGTTGTTCGCCGCCGTGCCAAGGCTGAGGCTGCCGCCTAACCGCAGCACGCAATTACCACCGAAGATGGTGGGTGTACTCCAGATATGGGGAACACCCACCTTCTTTCTTTAAAGTCTCAGCGGGCTAAGCAACCAGGGCGGCCGGCCGGATTGTGGTATCAATATGAGCTATGGGGAGACATTGGCGAAGAAGACCGAGAGAGTACGACTTCTCCATGCGATTCCTCCGCCCGCAGGCGCTCCGCTACGGCCTTCTTCTACTTCTGGCAGCCTCTGCATCCGCGACAACGGTTTTAGCTCTTCTACGGACCTCCTGAGGCCCAGCTTGGGCTACCTCCGCGTGCAAAGAGTTTGGCAGCTCGTGCTCGCAGCCATGCTGGTCCCGCTCGCCTTTATTGCGTTCTGGCCCAGCCCCATAGATCAACCGGTGCAAGATCAACTGGCTGCTGTGCTGGATTACCTTCATCACCACGGAATTCCAGCTTGGTTCAACTACAAATTTGTTGAGGCGTCGGCAAATATAGGACTCTTCGTACCGCTAGGGATAGTAAGCTCGCTTGCGTTTCCGGAAAAGCAGTGGTGGCAAATCGGAGCATTCGGGTTGTTGATTTCCGGCTTTATGGAACTCGGCCAACTGCTCGTTCTTCACGACCGTTTTGCAAGCCCGATCGATCTTGTGACAAACACATCGGGAGCAGTCATAGGGGCACTCCTGGCCGGGTGGGCGCTCAAAAGAGTAGAGGCCCGCCACCCTGCGGTAGCGGACCTCTAGAAGGCATTGAAGCGTAAAGCTAGTTCACGAAGCCCTTCATCCAGGTCTTCAGGTCTTCGCCGAACTCCACGCGCTCAGACGCGAGTGTGATGACTGCCTTGAGGTAGCTCAGCTTGTCGCCGGTGTCGTAACGGCGGCCCTTGAAGACGACCCCATAGACTCCGGAGCCTTCACCCTCGCCGGCGGCCAGGGTCTGGAGCGCATCGGTCAGCTGGATCTCGCCGCCGCGGCCCGGCTCGGTGTTCTCCAGGACGCCGAACACTGACGGGTGCAGCACATACCGCCCGATCACCGCGAGGTTGGACGGCGCCTCCCCCACGGCAGGCTTCTCAACGAGGCTGTTGACGCGGACGTAATTCTCGCCGTCCACCGCTGTGATGTCCGCGCAGCCGTAGGCGCTGATCTGGGACGGGTCCACCTCGATCAGGGCAATCACTGAACCGCCGGTCTTCTGCTGCACCTCCATCATGGTGCTGAGCAGGTCCTCGTCCTCGTCGATGAGGTCGTCGCCGAGCAGGACGGCGAAGGGCTCGTTGCCCACGTGCTGACTGGCGCACAGCACCGCGTGGCCCAGGCCTTTGGCCTCGCCCTGGCGGACGTAGTGGATGGGTCCCAGTTCCGAGGCGTACTGCACAGACTCCAGGCGATCCTTGTCGCCCTTCAGTTCCAGCGCGCGCTCCAGGCCCGGCTCGCGGTCGAAGTGGTCCTCAAGGGAGCGCTTGTTGCGCCCCGTGATCATCAGCAGGTCGGTCAGGCCGGACTTCACGGCTTCCTCAACGACGTACTGGATGGCCGGCCGGTCCACGACCGGCAGCATTTCCTTCGGCATTGCCTTGGTGGCGGGCAGGAAGCGAGTCCCCAATCCGGCAGCAGGAATGACGGCTTTGGTGATAGCTTTCCCCGTAGTCATAGCTGAACCTTACAAATCAGGGGTAGACAAAGGCAATTTCTCCGCCTAAAGGGCCTACCGAAGTCCGCGGAGATCGCGCAGGAGCCGTGGAGTTGAACGGAGGAATCTTGCCCATCTGGCCCGGTGCTGCACGAGCCGGCCCCGGAGGGACATGTCAGCGTAGATGTTTTGGCTCAGGAGGACTTCGGGAGGCGGGAACATAGCGCGCCACAGCATCCCTGGCTTCTCCCGCCACGGCGCCTGGACGATTGCCACGAGCCGGGCACTCCCCGGTTCCCTGGCCATCAGCCGGTTGCGCCATTCCACTGACGGCTCCGGCCATTCCGGAGCGCTTGCGTCCGGCAGGAGGTCCTCAAGGAAGGGGCGCATGGCCGCCAGGGAGCCTGTCGCCTTCGCGACGTCCAGGATGGCCAGTGCGTGGGAGCCGCGGTTGGAGATGTCCGCCAAGAATTCGAGCTCCTGCCGGCATGCAGGCAAATGCGGCGCACGGAGGGCATGCAGCGCCAGGATCAGGATTCCCAGCGCCTTTGACGGGACCCGCACGGCCCGTCCGGCAAGATCGAGAACTTCGGTGCTTGCCCACATCACCTCGAAGCAGACGGCGGCCGGATGTTCCATTCCCGGGAAGCGGAAGTGGACGTCGATGCAGCACGGCCAGTCAGGGTGGTCCAAGGTAACGGAATGTTTGGGAAACGTTCTGCTGTCCGGATCCACGGGACGTTCCCGCCAACCGCGATCCCGCAGACCCTGCAGTATGTTTTCCAGGCGTGAAGGGTCGACGAAGACGTCCACGTCAGCTGACGTTTTGGGCTGGCGCAGGCCCTGAAGCACGCTTGCCGGGCCCTTGATGAAGAAGGCCCGGATGCCCAGGCCGTCCGCCAGCCGCGCTACCAAGGCGTGGCCCAGGAGCACGCCCTCGGAGATGCTGAGCTGCGTGACACTGCCGTCGTCCGCCACGGGCACCGCCTAGTTCCGGACTCTGCGGCCGCTGAGCGCGGCTTCAAGGGCACCTTCGGACTCGGTAGCCGCCCCGACGCCATGGCGCTGAGGTTCGGGCTGGGTCTCCGGGCTGTGTGCGGACGTATATGTTCCGTAGTAGGAGTAGGCGTCGGTTCCCCGGGTGGGCACGTAATTGAGGACTGCGCCCAGGATCCGGCCCTTGACCTTGTCCAGGTTTCCCAGTGACTGTGCCAGCTGCTCCTGGGTAGTCCTGCCCGTCCGGATCACCACGATGGCGCCGTCCGCCGTACGCGAAAGCACAGCGGCATCCGTCACCGGAAGCAGCGGCGGGGCGTCGATCAGGACGACTGCGTCTTCGGCAAGGGCGTTCAGCATGTTCCTCATGGCCCGGGAGCCCAGCAGCTCGCTGGGGTTGGGCGGGATGCGGCCTGAGCCGAGGACTGAGAGGTTCGGGAGTGCACCCCAAGGCTGGAGGACGTCCGCCAGCTCGGCGGTGCCGGTGAGGACATCGGTGACGCCGGCGCCCGGAACCAGATTGAAAACGTCCACCAGCGTAGGCCGGCGGAGATCGCCGTCGACCACTACGACGTTCTCGCCGGCGGCCGCCATGGCGACCGCAAGGTTGGCCGTGACAGTGGACTTTCCTTCCGCCTGCACGGAGCTGGTGACGACGATGATCCGGGGCGGCTGGTCCACGTCCAGGAAGCTGAGGTTGGTGCGCAGCTCCCGGAGGGCCTCGGCCATGGCTCCGCCGGCATCGTGGACCTGCGCCTCGGTGCCGGCGTCCAGGACCATGCTTTTCCCCTCCAGCCGGTGGTCCACCGGCAGGGTGCCCACCACCGGGACACCGAAGAGCCGTTCGACGTCGGCAGCCTTGCGGATGCGCCGGTCAAGCTGCCGGCGGATCACCGCATAGGCCACACCGAGGGCCAGGCCGACGAGCGCGCCGAGTGCCAGGTTGAGCCTGGTGTTGGGTGAGGTGGGGCCCGTGGGGAGGACCGCCTTGCCCAGCGGGAGCACGCGCACAGCCGTTGCCGCGGGGGCCACCTGCGTGCCGTCCGGGGCTGCCGTTTCGATCGCCTCCACCTGGGCGGCGAGGCCGTTAACCCAGGCATCGGCCACGCGCTGCGCCGTGGCCGGGTCCGTGGACTGGGCGGTCACCCGGATCTCCGCGGTGTCCAGCGGGACCTTCACGGTGATGTTGCCGAGCAGGGCGTCCGCGGTGGTGTTCAGCTCCAGCGAGGCGATGACCCGGTCCGCCACCAGCCGCGACCTTGCCACCGACTCATAGTTTTTGACCTTGGCCTTGGCCAGGCTGTCCCCCGCCAGTGACAGGCTCACGTTGTCCGAGCCCGGCGTGACCACGATGCCGCTGGAATCGGAGGAGTAGATCTTGGGCTGGAGGACCGTCCAGCCCAACGCCGCCAGTGTGGCCAGCAGGGTGAACGCGACAATGGCCTTCCAGTAGACCCGAAGGACCCGGAGGTAGTCCGCCAGGTCCATGCCGGCGGGCGCTTCGGCGGGAGCGGCTGTTGCGCTCATGGTGGTTCCTTCCACTCAAATCTACTTGCGGCCCTGGGCCAGAACTGACTTTGCGATGAGCTGCTCCGTGGCTGCGGCGACGGCGTCCCGGTAGCCTTCCGGGGTGCCGTGCACCTTGCCGACTTCTTCGGCCAGCTGGTCCGGACGTATTGGGCTGGCGGACGCTGCCCAGATGGCCGGCCCGATGCCGCTGAGCCGCACAACCTGGTTCTCCAGCATCACCAGCAGGTCTCCGCCGATGGCCACGGCGTCCCTTGGTGCGGCGCGGCGGATGTAGCCCTCCGGAATATGCCTGAAGCGGGCAGCTTCAGCCGCAGGGGCCTCCCACTCGCTGGTGTCCCCTGGCTGCATCCGGAACAGCGGCTCCAGGGCCGCAGGCAGGTCCGCGGCTTCCGTATAGGTCACCTGCCAGACTCCCCCGACGCGGTCGATCAGGCGGCACAGCGACTGCAACGGCTCCACCATCTCAGCCTGCGAGGACGAGTCCGGGATCAGGGCGAGCACGGCATCGGCCAGCGGGACCCTCTGGAGCTTAGGCGCGGCAGGGCGGCCGCCCGGGACCCGGTTCAACAGCACGATCGACTGGAGGAAGGGCATGGCAGGGGCCGGCAGGAGTCCAAGCTCGTCCGGTCCCACCTGCTGTTTGGGGGTGCCTGGCCCTTGCTTCACGGACAGCGGCTTGGGGTAGGGCACCACCGAGCCGTCCGGGCGGATGGCTACGGTCTCGTCCGTGACATACCCATAGACCTCTGCCAGCAGGGACGCCGCGGTGGTCTTGCCCGTTCCGGACTTGGCCACCAGCGCCACAACGGCCCCAGTGGCAGGGTCCGCCACCCCGCAGGCGTGCAGCATCGTAAGGCCGCCCGCGTTGGCCAGGATGGCGGCCACCGTGAGCCGGGACGTGAGGTGCTCGGCCAACTCCTCGAAGGAGGCGGCCTGCAGCTGGAACGTACCGTCGTCGTACTTCTTTGACTGGTAGGTGACGGACGCCGTGAACGGCTGGTCCATGGTGGGCTCTGGTGGCAGCGGCGGGAGGAAGGGCCCGCCGCCGTCAACGCACCGCGCCCACGCCCAGCGCATGGCATCCCGCTGCTGCCACGTCACCTCAGCGCCCCAACAGACCGTGAACTGCGTTCCCAGGACCTCCAGGCACAGAAGATCGCTGCCTCTCGCCAATTCCTCGAGCAGGCGGTGCTGCCACGCCAAACGTGTGTTCTCCAGGGTTCCCGTGGACCTCATGCCGTCACAGGGAATCGCCGCGGACAGCCTCAATGAGGCGCTGGGCTTCGAGGCTGGCGAGGAAGCCTTCCACCTGCGCCTGCATCTGGCCTGCCTGGTCCTCAAAGCTGGCCTCAAGCTCAGCCAGGATGGACTGCTGGGTCCGTTGCCCGTCGATCAGTTCCCAGATCGCTGCCGCCGGGCCTTCCAGGACCACGGGCTGAGTTGCGTCCAGGTGCAGCAGGGCAACCCGGCTGGCTGAATGGGTGCGGACTTGGGCCACGAGGCCGCCGCGTTTCCACACCACCGTCAGTATGCGACCGTGACGATGCCGGCCATGATGCGGTCCGTGCCGTCCGGAAGTCTGAGCGTGATGGTCAGCGTGTAGCTGTAGGTGGTCTTTGAGGGCGCCGGGGTGACGCGCTGGTATTGGAAGGAGAGGGGGAAAGTGAGTGTCTGGCCACTGGTGACGCCGCCCGCGTAGGTAAACGTTGCGTTGTACTCAAACGCGTTTGTATACGCTGGCACCGCGGCCGTCAGCGTGGCGGAACCAATGGACTGGATGCCCGCCCCGGCAATCACTGTTCCGGAAGGCTTGATGTTGACAGTTCCGGTGATGACCCCGGTCATGGCGATGCCGGTGTTGTTGATCTGGAAGCCCGTGGGGCCCTTGCCTGTCTGGTTGGTGCCGGATCCTGTGCCTGATGAACTGACCAGGGTGATGTTCGATGCCTGGCCCACGAGCGCTGCGGTGGCCGAATAGCCTGACGCAGCCGCCGCCGGTGCGGCGATGGCGGTTGCGATCACCGGCAGGGACCAGGCTACGCCCGCAACAACACTGCGCCGGCTGATGCCGTGCTTTTCGCTCTCAGTGACCTTCGCGTGCAGAACCTCGGACAAATGCGCTCCTGTGTCGGTGTGAAGCCGCCGCTCAGCCACTAAGGCCCGCCGGCGTGCAGTGGCCGGGCTTTCCCGGCTTCGACAACTCTTGCCAACGCAAATAAAGATTTGGTGCAACCAACCTTCAAGGTTTGGTCAAGATCAGGGAAAGTTCTTTTGGAAAACGGTTTCACCTGCGGTGATAGGAGGCTGCGTCGCTCCTATGCGGACGGGTAAGGGCCGGACTCGGCCGCGAACGTAGTTCCGCCTTCATCCGTCACCATCTGGTCCGATTCCCTGAGCGCAGCCGACGCGGAACAGTCATCGCACCGGCCAACAAACTGGTGCGGGCAGGCCGCGAGTTTGACTCCATCCCCGGTGGACATTCTGGTTCGCATGGTTCCCGCCGTTCCTGAATCGTCCCGGTTCACCAGGAGACTCATTCATCCAACCGCCGCGAGGGTGGTGCCGGCGAATGCTGCGGTGGGAGCCGTGGCCACTAAGCCCTCGCCTCGCCGGCACTTCCATTGAACAACCAGGCCGCGCGGGTGACACGAGTAGGCGATACCCGTTTACAACGGGGCAACCGTACTTACCCAAGTCCAGGGAACCGCTCCCTACCTAAGCCCCCACCGGGCTTGGCTCCACAGGCGCCTAACCCCGAAACTGCGGCTCGCGTTTCTCCTGGAACGCCCGGAACCCCTCGGCATAGTCATCGGTTTTGCAGAGCCGTGCCTGCTCGGTGTTTTCCTCCGCCATGGCCTCCCACAGGCCCAGGCGCTGGTCCCGGATGTGGGCCACCAGCTCCTTGCTGGCAACAAAAGCTCCGGTGGCACCCTGCGCCACCTTGGCCACAATCTCCCGGGTGCTGTCCAGCAACGACTCCGCCGGCATGGCGCGGCTGAACAGCCCCTGCGCCACGGCTTCGGCGCCGGAGATCAGGTCCGCCGTGTAGATCAGGTCCAGCGTCCGGTGCATGCCCAGCCGCTCGGTGAAGTACCAGTGCCCGCCGGAATCCAGCGTGGCGCCCAGCTTGGCGAACGGCGAGCCGAACTTGGCGTTCTCCGCCACGTACACCACGTCCGTGGCCAGCAGTAGCCCCAGCCCCACGCCCAGGCAGGCGCCGTGGGCGGCCGCGAACGTGGGCGCCGGGAAGGACGCCATCTTCTTCAGCAGCGGCTCCACCAGCCCGCCCAGGTACGCGGCGGCGTCGTCGCTCTCCGGCGTCACGTTCTGGATGTCCCGGCCCGCGCAAAAGGCGCGGCCCTCTCCCCTCAGCAGCAGCGCCCGCACCTCACCGCGGGAGGCGGCGGCAGCAGCGTCGTCGTACGCCTGGGACAGCTCCGCCAGCGCCTGCTCGTCCAGCGAGTTCAGCTTGTACGGGGCGTCCAGCACAACCTCGGCAACGCCGTTGGTGATGGAGAGGGAAATCATGGGGCTCCTATGGTTCAGACGGGCAACGGTGGGACCGGGGACTTAGACGTCGAAGTCGACGGTGACTTCCTTGCTGGTGGGGTGGCTCTGGCAGGTCAGCACGTAGCCCTTGTCCAGCTCATCCTGCTCCAGCGCGTAGTTTTCGTCCATGGTGACGCTGCCGGTGACCACCTTGGCCCGGCACGTGCCGCACACTCCCCCGGCGCACGCGAACGGCACGTCCGGGCGGACCCGCAGCGCGGCGTTGAGGATGGACTCGCGGGCGTGGGTGGGGCTGGCCACCTCGCCCTGCAGGCCGTCCAGCTTGAACGTGATCTTGTACGTCTCTTTAGACTCGTCCACCAGCACGGGACGGCCCGCATTGCCCTCCGGCTTGTCCGGCTTGCCGGACGTGAACAGCTCGAACCGGACATTCTCCGGCTTCACGCCGCGCTCGGCCAGGGTGTCCCGGCACAGCTGCACCAGCTCGAAGGGCCCGCACAGGAACCACTCGTCCACATCGTCCGCGTGGATGGCGGTGCCCAGCAGCTGCCGGAGCTTCTCCGAATCGATCCGGCCGGACAGCAGCGGGGCGATCCGCTGCTCGCGGGACAGCACATGGTGGATGGCCAGCCGCTGCGGATACTTGTCCTTCAGGTCCGCGAGCTCCTCCAGGAACATCACGTCCATGGCCGCCTTGTTGGCGTAGATGAGGTCGAACCGGCACTCCGGGTTGGCGGCCAGCAGCGTGCGGGCGATCGCGATCACCGGGGTGATGCCGGAGCCGGCGGCGATGGCCACGAAGTTGGCTTCGCCCTGGGAGGCCACGTCCCCCGCCAGCTCCTCCGGGTTGTTCATGGAGTTCATCCGGTTCTGCTCCACGGCCTGGCCGTCGCGGCCGTGCCGGGACACGAACGCGCCCATGGGACTCATCACGTCCAGGGTGTCCCCGGCCTTCAGCTCGGCATTGGCCCAGGTGGAGAACAGCCCGCCCAGGTCCTTCTTGATGGCCACCCGGATCTCGCTGGTGCCGTCCTCGAAGCTGCGCGGCTCGGCGCAGATGGAGTAGCTGCGGCGGATTTCCTTGGGCTCGCCGGTCTCGTCCGGCAGCGTGGTGCGCAGCGCCACGTACTGGCCGGGCAGGTAGTCGAACTGGCCGGCGAGCTCCGCAGGCACGTGGAAGGAGACCTCGATGGCATCCTCGGTGAGCCGGCGCACCTCCTTCACGGCGAGCGTGTGGAAGGACGGACGACGGCGGCCGGTGGCCTGCGCCTCTTCGGCGGCGGTCTGGCGGACAACAGGCATGGGGCTTCCTTACAGCACTTTGAAGTAGTCGAACGGTTCCTTGCAGTCCTGGCAGACGTACAGCGCCTTGCAGGAGGTGGAGCCGAAGCGGGTGAGCTCTTTGGTGTTCAGGCTGGCGCACTGCGGGCACTTGACGGCCATTTTCAGGCGGATGGGCCCGGCGTGGCGTGCCGCGTTGCTCATGCCCGTGGGCGGGGCGATGCCGTATTCCCGCAGCTTCTGCTTGCCGGCCTCCGTCATCCAGTCCGTGGTCCAGGCCGGGGCGAGCACCAGGTCCACCTCCACGTCCGCGTAGCCTTCCTTGGCGAACGCGGTCTTCAGGTCGTCGCGGATGGCGTCCATGGCCGGGCAGCCCGAGTACGTGGGCGTGATGGTGACCTTTACGTGTCCATCCTGCGCCACCTCGACATTCCGCAGGATTCCCAGGTCCTCGATGCTGAGCACCGGGATTTCCGGGTCCACCACGGTGGCCGCGATGTCCCAGGCCTTCTGCCGCGGCGTCCGGGTCCTCGACTCAAAGTCGGAAATGTACATGTCCATGACGGTCACCAGCTTGCTCCGGGGTGTTCGCGGGCCAGCACCTGCATCTCGGCCAGGATGTAGCCGAGGTACTCGGAGTGCCTGCCCTGCCGGCCGCCGCCGGGTGCGGCGGGAACGTCCGGAACCTCCAGCCCGGCCTCGGTGAGGACTTCGCCGGTGAGCCGGTCAAAGTCCTCCTTGAGCGAGGAAGGCGCGACGGCGATGCCCGCCTCCGTGAGGCGGCCCGTCAGGTCGTCGTCGCGGAAGAGTTCCTCCACGTAAGGCCACATGATGCGCAGGCCATGGATCATACGGGTGCGGGATTCCTCCGTGCCGCCGGCCAGGCGCAGGATCCACTGGGCGGCGTGGTCGCGGTGGTAGTCCACTTCCTTCACGGCTTTCGCGGCGATGGCGGCCAGGGTGGCGTCCTTTGATCCGGTCAGCTTGCCGTAGAGCAGGAACTGGTAGTAGCTCACCACGAACTGGCGGGCGATGGTGGCCGCGAAGTCGCCGTTGGGCTGCTCGAACAGCTGGACGCTGCGGAACTCGTGCTCGCGGCGGAAGTAGGCCAGGTCATCCTCGGACTTGGGCGTTCCGTCCTCGTTTGTGAGGGCGCCACCGGCGTAGCTGAGGAAGGAGCGGGCATGGCCCAGCTGGTCCAGGGCGATGTTGCCCAGGGCGATGTCCTCCTCCAGCTCTGGTGCGCGGGAAATCCAGTGGCCCAGGCGCTGGGCCAGGATCAGGGCGTCGTCGCCCAGGCGCAGCGCGTACTCGGCGGTGTCCTCGGACGGCTTGGCCAGGCCGGTGCGGACCTCGAGCGCAATGTCCTCCGGGCGGAGCGCGTTGCCGGGGGTGATGCGGGTGGCGGAGGCGTTGCTGTCGCCGGCCACGCCGGTGGAGATGTCGCCGTGGCCGCTCACAGGTGCTTCACCCCTTCGCTCTTGGTGTAGTACGTGGCGTGGCGGTAGTCCTTGCCCTGGGGCGATTCGAAGAACGAGCCCTTGGCGTCCGGATCGCTGGCGGCGATGGCATCCGCGGGGACAACCCAGATGGACACGCCCTCGTTGCGGCGGGTGTAGAGGTCCCGGGCATTGCGCAGGGCCATGGCGGCATCCGGTGCGTGCAGGGAGCCGGCGTGGACGTGGCTCAGGCCGCGGCTGGACCGGACGAAGACCTCCCAGAGGCCCCAGGCCGAGCGGTCGTGGTGCTCCTGCGGAGCGGGGGATGCCTTCGGGGCGTCGCGGTTGATTTCCGTTGCCGAGCTGGCGGGGGCTTCGGGGTTGCCGTGGGGGCTCATGCTGCGTATTCCTTCTGCTTGTTAAGCTGCTTGGCTGCGTAGGCGGCCGCTGCCTCGCGGACCCACGCGCCGTCGTCGTGCGCTTGCCTGCGGCGCTCAAGCCGCTGGGAGTTGCAGGGGCCGCGGCCGGCGAGCACTTCGTGGAACTCGTGCCAGTCCAGCGGGCCGTGCTCCCACTTCTTCGTGTCCTCGTTGTAGCGGATCTGGTCATCCGGGAGGGTGAGGCCCAGGACCCTGACCTGCTCCACCATCATGCCCACGAAGCGGCTGCGGAGTTCGTCGTTGCTGAAGCGCTTGATGTTCCAGGCCATGGACTGCTTGGAGTTGGGCGAATCGTCATCCGGCGGGCCGAACATCATCAGGGCCGGGGCGTACCAGCGGTTCACGGCGTCCTGGGCCATCTGCTTCTGCGCGGGGGTGCCGTTGGAGAGTTCCAGCAGGATCTCGAAGCCCTGGCGCTGGTGGAAGGACTCTTCCTTGCAGATGCGCACCATGGCGCGGCCGTAGGGGCCGTAGGAGGCGCGGCACAGCGGGACCTGGTTGCAGATGGCGGCGCCGTCCACCAGCCAGCCGATGGCGCCCATGTCCGCCCAGGTCAGCGCGGGGTAGTTGAAGATGCTCGAGTAGCGGGCCTTGCCGGCGATCAGCGCGTCCGTCATCTCGTCCCGGTTCTGGCCCAGGGTCTCGGCGGCGGAGTAGAGGTACAGCCCGTGGCCGGCCTCGTCCTGGACCTTGGCCATGAGGATGGCCTTGCGCTTCAGGCTGGGGGCGCGGGAAATCCAGTTGGCCTCCGGCTGCATGCCGATGATCTCGGAGTGGGCGTGCTGGGAGATCTGGCGCAGCAGGGTCTTGCGGTAGGCCGCCGGCATCCAGTCCCGGGGCTCGATGCGCGAGTCCTCGGCGATGACGCGGTCGAAGTTGGCCTGGCCCGCCGCGTCTGCCGTTTCGCTGGTTCCAGCCGTTCGCTCCGGCACTGACTGCAAGTTCTGCGCTGCCATGGTTGCTCCTATGCAAAGACCTTCGGGGGCGGCCGGAATTATTTACCGACCGTTCGTTCAGGATATGCGGGAGCGCCGGACCCCGTCAAGCGCCGCCGCCACCCTTGTGATGGTGCCGGCGGATGCCCGGCCGTTGACGGAGACCGCCCGAATCTCCCGCAAAAGGTGCGCGGCCACGGTCTGTAATGTCTACGAAATGTCCCGCCCGGCCTACACCGCGCACATATACTGGCCACGCCCTACCGGGCCTAATGACAGCCTAAGGTCTCCTCACGTCGGCGTTTGGGCGCCGCCGACTGCTCCCAGCCCGCACACAGTTTTCCTGCATCGCTCGACGCCGGGCCTCCATGAAACCGGTGTTTGCACGGACGTCGGATGCCGACTTCTAAGAACGGATGATCATGAGACGGTTCCTGGTATTGATGAGTGCTGTTGCGCTGGCCTGCCTTGGCATGCCAGCGCTGGTTCCCGGTACGGCCCAGGCCGCACCGGGGCCTTGCATAGGCGCACCTGCAGCCGACGGGACGAGCTACGCCGAAACGCGGCAGTTCGTGGACACCCAGGCATGGTGGGTGCCGGAAGCGGATCAAGCAAACAACACCACCACCAACTCCGGCCACCTGCACCTGGGGGCGTGCATACCTGAGCGCGAAACGATCAGTTCGGGCAACCTCACCATCAAAGTGAGGGTGGTTCTCCACGACAACCCTGGCAAGGCGAACTACGTCTCCATGGTGTTCAAAACCTCAGACAATGAAACAACCGTCCAAAAATGCTACCTGCGGGCCACTGCAGCAAACTTCAGCTGCCCGGGGCCCGCAAGCAACGGCAAAGGCGATTTTGTGTGCTCCGGCACCTGTGAGCGGTGGCTGACGTTCTCGCAGCCGATCTCTTCGTTCAACCATTCCGGCCTGCAGGAAGTCCGCTTCCGCGCGTTTGTCCCGGAGCCGGACAGCAAGCAAATGGTCGCCAGCTTCAACTGGCAGGTGGGCATCCAAAACGGAAAGTCCCCGTCGAACGTCTCGAGGTACGCCTTCCTGCGCGGCAAGGGCTGGTACACGCACGCCGAGTACTGCGAGGCCTCGGTCCGCAGCGCTCCCCTTCCCGACGGCCCGGTTTCAGGCATCTGGACGCCAGTAGTGGGGCTCACCACCCATCCTGACGGCTCGCTCCCGGCCACCCGCTCATTCATCGCGATCGACCCGGACTTCCATGCTTCTCCGGCACGCCCCGGAACCGTGCTGCGGGACGCCGCCGGCCCCTACGGGCCCGAACCTTTTGGGGCCGCTCCCCTGTCCATTGACACCCGGACCCTGGCCAACGGCGTGCACAAGCTGCACCTGCGCACATCGTGCCGCGACAACACGCTGGGTTCAACCAACTCCGGCGTGACGGTGATTCCCTTCACGGTGGCCAACTGACGGCACCCGTGTCCGCCCAGTTCAGGGACGGATAGTTGGACGGGTAGCTGAAGGTGCTGACGTAGCGGGCCTTGCCGGGCGAGTAGGCAAGGCCCGCTGCCTGCGGAAGCAACGCTCTCTCACTTGATGCGGCCTTTCGCCCAACGCTCCTGCACCCCGCCGTAACACTTTGCCGAATTAGCGCATGGAAAGTTTGCATAATTCACTGGGACGGGTAATCTTCCTAATTAGGTAAGGCTAACCTTGGCGCCCGCGGCAAGGCCCGCTGCCCTTGCCTACCCTCCCCATGCGGGGCTTATTAGCGTCCGCACTTGTTACGGCACCCCAACCAAAGGACTTACGTTGCTTCGTCATGCCCTGGCCGCAGTGGTCACCCCCCTTGCCCTCCTCGCCCTGACCGGTTGCGGCACCCAAGCCGCCGCCAACACCCAAGCCGCAAAGGAAGATGCGTTCACGGTTCCCGCCGGCGTTCAGGAGCAGTACCAGGTACTGGCCGATGAGCTTGCCGAAAAGGGCAAGACCGTCGAGTCCGGGGAATGGACCGTCAACCTGATCACCGAGGCGGCCGAGCCTTGGTTTGACGAGCACGGTACGCATTTCCGTGCGCCGGAAGCCGGCGAGACCCACCACATCGAGATCATCCCTGTCGAGGCCTCGACCGGCAGGATCGTCCCCAACGTGCCGATCACGCTGGAGGTGGTAAACGCCCAGGACAAGGTGGTCCAGTCGATGGAACTGAATTTCTACTACTCCACCTTCTATCACTACGCCAACAACTTCACCGTGCCGGAAGCGGGGACCTATACAGTGCGCGCCACCCTCGGCGTCCCCGCGTTCAACCGCCACGGCGAAGAGTCCGACACGCCGCCCCTGGTTGAGGGCACCACCGTGGAGTTCAAAGACGTCGAGCTGAGCTAGGTTCCACATGTCACTTTCCACCCTTTCGCGGCGCTATGGCGGGCGGCGAAGCCGGGTTCCGCGATGACAGGCGTGGCGCTCCGGCCGGGCACGCCGGAGGCGGGCGCGCCGGAAACAGGACCGGCGCGCCCGCCGGCACCGTTGTCACGCCGCCACAGGCAGCGACTGGTTTTCCTCGGGGTGCTGTGCACGGCCGGATGGCTGGCTTCGGTGCTCGTGGGGCATTATGTGGACTGCGGGCCGGAACTCCACCGGATCGGCCTTGCCGTTCACATCCTCGCCCTGGTGCTGTCGTTCGGCACCATCCTGGTGGTCGACTGGCTGGGACTGCTGTGGCTGCTTGGCAAGATGGAAATGCACGAGTCCGGGAAGCTTGAGGCCGCCGCAAAGCCGCTCATTTGGGGCGGCCTCGCCCTGCTGCTGGTTTCAGGCGCCCTGATCAGCCCTGACCTGACCAGCACGGTCACAGTGGTCAAACTCGTGGCCGTCCTAGTGCTGATGCTGAACGGCCTCAGCATCGCACCGGCCATGCACCGGCTGCTCGCGCTCCCGCCGAGCACACGCTTCAGCGAGCTGACAAAGAGGCTGCGTCTTCGGCTCCTGATCGCACTGACCGTTTCCCAGACCTGCTGGTGGACTGCAGTGCTCATCGGCCTCATCAACAGCACGCTGCGTCGCTGGACCGGCGCCTGACCCGCTCTATCAATCCGGCCAATCCGGTACTTCCCCGCACCGGCGCGCACCGCCGTCGTGCGTTCCTGCCCGGTTACCTTCCTGGCACGGGGTGCGGCGCGCCGAGGACGACGGCGCGTCGCACCTCTGGACCGCCCTCGCCCGACAGCAACTGGGCAGGAACGTCCGCTGGGCCGCAAGCTCTCGCCTCCCTGGAATACTCAGTCCCAACAGGGCGGCCGCTGATACGGGTCGGCCGGGCCGGAAGGGCTGGCCCCGTCAGCGCCCAGCCTCGAGTTCCTTGCCAGCGGCTTCCGCAAACTGTGTGGTGTGGTTTGTCATGTCCTCGTCAATCCCACCGAAATACGAGGCCGCTTCGTCGGTGCTATCGCCCAGATATTTCCATGCTTCGTCCAACTCCCGTGCGATGGATTGCTTGGCTTCTTGGACGGGCGCCGTGGCGATGACTTGCACCTTCCAGCACGCGGCAACTGCATTGTCATAGTCCGACTTGGCTTCTTCGAGGACCGCTTTGGCCTCTGGCGTGTCCTGGGCATTGAGCTGCGCCAGGCTGTTGTATCGCGTAGCCGACAACTGGAAGGCTTGCGCATCACCCAGGAGGCCCGAATACACAGCCACCCGTTCTGCAAGAAAGAAAGCATGACGGCTTCTCTCGGCTTCCGCTGACGTGGACATCGCCGCCGCGAGGAAGGTGAAGATACCGCCAACGAGCGCACCTAACAGAGCGCCCGCTGCTCCCCAGAAACCACTGCTGTTGAGCAAGTGGTTCAACGGTGAGGGCGTCTTGTCACCGCCAGAGGCGGCTGCCCCGTCCGAAACCACAGATTCCATCCGCTGACCCTTCCCTGGGAAACTGACGCACCCCGTTGACATGGCAAGGTGCATGAGATGAGACACGGGCCGGACCAATCACCGTCGCTGCGAGCCGCTTAAAGTCGCCGAGGGTGCCTGACCAGGCGTACCGGAAGATGTTGGTGTATCAGTCATCGAAGTCGAAGGTGTTGACGTAGCAGTAGTTGAAGTCTCAGGCGGTGACGGTGTGCCTGTGGAGATGGTGACAGGTGTAGGTGAAATGGCCTGAAGGGGTGCGTCAGCACTCGAGCTTGCGGCAAGTGGGACTGAAATCCGCTTCGTGGTCGCATTCGGCACATTCTGCTTCGTAACGGCCACGTCCAATGTGGTCTGCCTGGCACCCTCAGCCAACCACTCACCGCGCACCGTGCAAGTCTGGCCTGGCTTGAGAATTGTCCTGCACCCATTGATTTCTATCTTGAAAGCGGTCTTGTTCAGTCCAACATCAGGCACGATATCCGAGCCGGTGTCATTCACGACCTCAAAAGACTCGATGGTGCCAGCTTCGACGCTGCTGCCGTCACCGCCAGGTAGAAACAGCCAGTTCTCATCGCCAATTTTCACGCGATTTACCACCGAAACGGGTGCAGCTGAACTGACGCCGTTGCCGCCGGATGGAGGATTCCGCGCACAGGCGCCCAGTGCAATAGGGAGAATAGCCGTCAACATTGCCATAGACGTGGTCCTACGTCCCATTTAATTAACCTTCTCCCGGCTCGAATTCAACACGGTATTCTGGACTTTCTTCCAGAACAATTGCGGCACCGGCCGTGCGTGACCACCCTTCGGATAGCAGGAAGTATTTCCCGGAACTCAGCGTCACGAACCTGAGCCCGGTGTACTTGAACCCGTACTTCGACCCGGGAACCAAAATGCGCTCTTCCTTGACGGAGCTTCCCATCGCGAGGGACTGGACACTGTAGACCGTCACTGAGGGACGCTTAGCCAAATCCCGCGCATATTCCTTGGACCTGCCCGTACCCAGCGCTCCGGCGTATGACGAACAGGCCCAGAACAAAGCCACAACCACCAGCAGGACAACGGACACATAGCCAAGCTTCTCCCACATCGGCAAGCGCCTCAGCCTTTGATCGCCCAGCGCTGTTCGCCGAAGAACCCAGAAAGCGTATGCGCTGCCAGCGGTTCCGCCACCCAGGGCAGCGGGTTCAAAAAGGAAGGAGGTGCCAAAGGGTAGTTCATCGAACATCGACCACACTGCAAGTGAGGTGACAAATGCTCCCACCAGTAGTACTAATCCAGCGCATATTTGAACATATCCAAAACCAATCGCCCGCCGAATGACATTGACTGTAAGAGCATGAACTCCTACACACAGAACCGAGATAAGCAGGATTACTATCGCGGGAACGATCAATGCGTCCGCACTTCTAAGCAAATAATCCACGGTTGAATACTCGAGGACACTCTGGTCAATGCCAAAATATGCGGTGCGAGTAGCAGTCATGGTCCAGCCGAACCAGAATGACAGAGCGGTGGCAACGGTGGTGAGGGGTGCAATAATGGCGAACCATTGCAGGACGGAATGACTCAGGTCCGCACCGTTTGTGGTTGGTGCCGTCCGCGATGTAGAACGAAGCCGGCCTGATTCAGGTGTGTGTATGCGAAGCCCCCGGCCGAGCCTAAGGCTTTGCTTGCTGCCACGGATCTTGCCCGGACTCACTGGTCGTCTCCAAAATCTTCTTCTCGCTGAGCACGTCTTCAGTTGCTCATACACGTCGTTACTACGGCGTTACCGAAGAAGGGACGCCGGGTCATTGGACCGAGTTGGTGTCACCCCACGCCAGGGCCGCACCTGTGCTTCCGTACGCTCCCGTAGGAACTTCCGTTACCCGATGCACGGAGGCTAGCCTGAGCCATGGTCACTGTGGGACCGGCAGGCCAGGGCATGGAGCTACAGGCGGGGCTCGCCACTGAGCTGCGCGCCTTGCCCGGCCTGCTGAAAGCACTGGGCATGCTGGCCATGACCCACCTGGAGGTGCAGCAGGCCACCGAAAACTGCCTGGCCGAGAACCCGATGCTGGAGCGGATGGACGGCCACCCGTGCCCCGGCTGCGGCCGCCATGTCCAGTCCGGCTCCTGTTACCGCTGCCGGGACAAGGGCGCTGCCCTGCACTACCAGGACGGGCCCGAGCCGGGCATTGACCCCTTCAGCACCCTTGAAGCAGATGCCGGGCTGGAAGTGCGGCCGGACTCCCGCGGTGCCCTCGAATACGTGATGGGACACCTGACGCAGCGGGGCACCCTGGACGCGGAGCCGGACGAGATCGCGGAGTTGCACGGGCTGGAGACCGTTCAGGTCCAGGAAGCCCTCCGGGCCCTCCGCGCCGTGGGGCCGCCCGGCATCGGGGCAGCGAGCGTCACCGCCCTGCTGGCCGCCCAGGCCGAGGCGCTGGTGAAGGCGGGCGGGGCGCCGGCCTGGCTCCCCCGCCTGGTCAGCGACCACCTGGGCGACCTTGCCGCGGGAAGCACTGCCGACGTCGGACGCGCCCTGCGGATCCCGGAAGAGCAGGTCCGGAAGGGGCTGGCCATCATCCAGGAACGGCTGAGGCCGTTCGCCGCCGCGGAGACCGGCCGGACAGACGCCGCCCCCGCCGCCGACGTGTTCCTCTACCGCAGGCCCGACGGGTCCCTGGAGGTGGAGGTGCCCGCGAGCGCCTGGTTCGGCCTCAGGCTGGTGGAGCTATCCGACGGCGTGAAAAGGGCTCCCGAGGCGAAGCAGTGGCTGGCGGAGCACGAACTTGCGGCGCAGCGGCACATCTACCAGGTTGACCGCCGGGCCAGCGTCCTGCTCCGCATCACCGAATGCGCCGTGGCCCGGCAAAAGGATTTCCTGGACCACGGCGACGGGCACCACCGGCCGCTCACCCGCACCGCAGTGGCGGAGGAAATCGGCGTGCACCCCTCCACCGTCAGCCGGGCTGTCCGCGGGAAGCGGCTGCGGCTGCCCTCCGGCGCGGTTGCCGATCTTTCCTGCCTGTTCGGCAAGGGCCTAGCCCCCAGGGCTGCCCTGCAGGGGCTCCTCGACGCCGGCCCGGAGCGCATGTCCGATGAAATGCTTCGCGAAGAGCTGAGCCGCCAGGGCTTCAGCATCGCCCGGCGGACCGTCACCAAGTACCGCCACTCCCTCCAGTAACCGGAGCCCGCCGCGAACCTGCGTTCGCGGGAGCGAACCCGGCTTCGGCTCCGCGGTGCCGCGGATGCGCCGACTGCCAGCGATCCGCCCCTCCCCGAAGCACCCGTCCGTGTTGGCACGAATTGTGCAGTAGGAGGGGTATGCGGTGTTCCGCGAGGGTGTCCCCCAAGGCACCTGCAAGCATCCGGGAAGGAAATACTCATGCACGACATCGACAGGGCCCTGTTCGAAGGCCAGGACGAAGGCACCTGGGGCGAGGTGATGGATGAAGAATCCGGCTTCTCCTTCGAAGGCGAACAATCCCCGTTCCAGGCGGAAGAGTCCAGGGAGGACAGCGCCGGCGAATTCTGGGGCGAGACCGACAGCCAGGAGATGGATGAACTGTCCCTGGCCGCTGAACTGCTGGCCGTCAGCGACGAAGGCGAGCTGGACCAGTTCCTTGGCAGCCTGGCCAGGCGGGCCGTTTCCGCGGCCCGCGACTTCGCCGGATCCGACGCCGGCAGGGCCGTGGGCAACATCCTGAAGTCCGCGGCGCGGAAAGCACTTCCGCAGCTCGGCCAGGCCGTGGGTAACTACATCGTCCCCGGCGCCGGCGGACAGGCCGGACGGCAGGTGGGCAAGTGGCTCGGCAGCAGGTTCGAGACGGGGCTCCAGCTTGAGGGCCTCTCGCCGGAGGACCGCGACCTCGAGACCGCCCGGGCGTTTGTCCGGTTCGCCACCTCCACGGCCCAGCGCGCCGCGTCCATGCCCAAGAGCGTCCCCGGCCCCCTCGCCGCGCAGAAGGCCGCAACCGCCGCGGCCCGCCAGCACCTTCCGGGGCTGCTGAAGCGTCCAGGCCGGGCCGGCTCCCCTGCGAACAGCGGCCGCTGGGTCCGCCGGGGCAACAACATCGTGATCATCGGCGCCAGATAACCCCACCCACAGAACAACCAAGCCAAAGGACATTGACATGAGCACCAACTACTACGCAGGCGAGACTGAATCGGCTTTCCCCTGGGCGCAGGAGGAAGAGGACGAAGGCAGCTTCAGCGGCTATGAAGGCGAGCAGGACAACGAGGAAAACCTGGAGTCCGAGCTGGCCATGGAGCTGCTCAGCATCAGTTCGGAGGAGGAGCTGGACCAGTTCCTGGGAAAGCTCGCCCGGAGCGTGGTGCGGAACGCCTCCAAGTTCGTCAAATCACCCATCGGCAAGGCCCTGGGCGGTGCCCTGAAATCGGTGGCCAAGAAGGCGCTGCCCATCGTGGGAGGCGCGATCGGCTCCTTCGTTGCTCCCGGCGTCGGCACTGCCATTGGAAGCAAGCTCGGCTCCCTGGCCGGCGGGCTGCTCGAGGCCGAGGAGGCCGAGTCGATGGATGAAGCGGAGGCCGAGGAGGAAGCGGCCCGCCGCTACGTCCGGTTTGCCCGGGCCTCCTACCGCAACGCCGCCCGCACCCCTGTGTCCGTGCCGCCGGCCGCCGCTGCCCGCGCCGCGGCCACCAGCGCGGCCCGGCGGTACGCACCGTCCCTGCTGCGTTCCCGCCGCGCCGCGCGGCGCAGTTACCGCGGCGGAACCCGGATCTACGGCGACCAGTATGCAGGTGCCGTGTGGGGCGCCCCGGACGAAGGCTGGGACAGCCAGTCAAACGGCGGCTCGAACGGCAACTCAAACGGCGGCGCCGATGAAGGCCGGTGGATCCGCCGTGACGGACGCGTCATCCTCCTCGGCGTGTGACGGCGCAGGCGACGAGCAGAAGGGAGGCGAGCCGGATGGACACAAAGACCCTCAGCACCAGCCTGATCGAGAGCGAAGCAACCGGCCTGCTGACCCGCCTTGACCAGGTGAAGCCGTTCGTCATGCACGAAACGATGGTCCTCGCCGCTGCCCTGCCCCGGGACGCCCAGCTGCTGATCGAACGGTTCCTCCACTCCGGGCGCAACGACCTCCGCCGGCAGCTGGCATCCTTCCTGGACTGGCTGCACGGCGAGGGACAGTTCGCCACGGCCGCCGAGCAGCAGCACCGGTTCGTCCTCATCCGCCTGCAGTTCAACGTGGTCCTGGCCCAGTTCGATCTCTTCACCGAAGTGGTGACCCAGCGCAGCGAACACTCCACCGGCGTGTGGCTCTCCGGGCTGGACATCCTCGCGCAGGATGCGCTGCGGGTTGAAACGTCGGACGACGGCGACACCAGGCTGGTGGTCTACCTCGCCAGGGGTGCGGGTGCTGCGATCCGCCGGGCCAAAACCCGGCTCCCCGGGGGCAAGCCAAATCCCGTGGGCATCATCCGGCTTCCCCGGGAGCGGATGATCGGCAGCGGGATCGCCTCGTCACTGGTCCATGAAGTGGGGCACCAGGGCGCGGCGCAGCTGGAACTGGTCCCCTCCCTGCGCGCCGAGATCGAGCGGCGCACCACCGGGAACCCGGGCGGCATATGGGAGGCGTTCTCCCAGTGGGTCAGCGAGATGGTGGCGGACCTGTGGTCCGTGGCCACCGTGGGCATCACCTCGACCATCGGGCTGCTGGCCGTGGTGAGCCTCCCGCGCTATTTCGTTTTCCGCCCCAGCGGCACCGACCCGCACCCCATGCCGTACCTGCGGGTGCTGATTTCCGCCGCCATGGGAAACGCCCTCTACCCGCACCCCCAGTGGCAGGAACTCACCAGGGTCTGGAAGGCGATGTATCCGCTTGCCGGCCTGCCGGCCGAACACGCCGCCTGGATCCGGAACTGCGAAGCCCGGATCGGGGACCTCGTTGAGCTGCTGCTGACGCACCCCGTGCCGCTGGCAGACGGCCGCGAACTCGGCTCCATCTTCCCCCTCGGCGAGCGCCAGCCCGGGCAACTGCTTCGCCTCCACCAGGCATGGGGCGACGACTTCGGCGTCATGGCCCGGCAGCGGCCGGCCCTGGTGTTCGCCGTCCTGGGCCAGGCCAAGGCGGCCGGACGCATCACGGCAGCGGACGAAAGCTCCCGGTTGTCCTCGCTGCTGACCGCCTGGGCAGTCCGGGGCAGCCTGGACCTCATGGGTTCGCCGGCACCTGTCCGGGGACATTCACCGCACACCTTCACCACAACAGCACTAACAACAAGGAGATAGCCATGGATTTCACCCGACGGCCATCCGAACCGGTATATGCCGGACAGGAAGTGGCCCTGCATTTCGAACTTCTCAGTTCCGAAAAAGGCGGCGACTACGAGTTCCAGGTCATCCGCGACGGAGGAGGCCCAATGCCCATCAGCGGGTTTCCGGCGGGCCCGGTCACTGCGCATCTGGAGCCCGACGACTCCTTTGACGCGATGGTCCTGATTCCGGATCCGGGCGAATACGAGGTTCAATTCCGTGAAATCAGAAAGGTGGAGGCGGGCAAGAAGGCAGAGACCACTGCAACAGGCTGGGAACCGCTTGACACCTTCATCGTCAAGCGCCGCGAAGCCCCTCCCATTGTCAGGGTTGCCCTTGAGCCCAACGCGAAGCCCAGCAGCACGCACGCGCACTTGTGGACCTTTATCCAGAGCGTGGGAAAGAACATCAGGTTTGAGCGCTTCACCCGGTTTGCCGGACACAATGCAGGGCGCCTTACGACCTTTCCGGGCTACGGATCGTTGACCTACGACAAACTTCACGAGCTGGCAACGAAGTTTGTTACCCAATCAGCCCTCGGCTACACGTTCAGTCCGCCCGACTGGGAACCTGAACCGGGCCAGGAAGCGGCGATCAAGGGCTCCTACGTGAGCGAGGAACGGGACGACCAGCCGGCACCGTTCCCGCCGGGATTCCCGCAGAGAAGCCAGTACCCCCTGCGGCTCGTGCCGTTTACCGAGCTGATTTACGTGTACTGGCTGGAGGAGGGAATGCTGTTCCAGTCCCTGAACAGGATCCTGGCCCGCTTCCAGAACCGCCGTGCGGTACCAGCCGGGGATCCGCTCTCCCGACTGGCGGTCAGCCCGCTCCTGCCGCTGCGGGGACTCCTGTGGGGGCTCGCGGAAGCGGAAAAGGACCGCCTCTCCCTGCGGCGCCGCGCTGCCGAGTACGAGTACCAGTACGGTCTGCAGCTGATCGGTCGCGCCATCCCGCCGGCTGAACTGCTGGTGGAGCGCAGGACCCAGTTCCTGCAGGCGTTCCACAGCCTTCTGAACGAATGCCATCACTTCTACAAGGAGCACAACGACAAGACGGTGGACGCGGATGCCTTTCCCCTGCTCAGCAGCCTGCGGGAACTTCACCTGGTCCTGGCGAACGGGGCCAACAACCAGTTCGCCGATCTTTCTGTCACGGCCCGCATCGAAACCGTCGAAGTGCAGTGGATGCTCGCACAGCCGGAAATGCGCGAGTTCCTGGGCGGCCGCACGATGGTCCCCTACGACGAACCGTGGATGGACCGGGTGGACACCATGAAGTCGATCCAGGGCTGGTCGGACGCGAGTATCACGCACTTCTACGACCTGGCTCTCCACGGCGAGCAACTCCTGCTGTCCGTCCGCCACGGGCGCTGGAACGAATCCGACATGGACGGCGACGACGCGGAGAACTGGGCCCTCGCGTGGAAGCCGTCCGTCCAGCGCTACATCCACGCCTACCGTGCCGTCACCGGCGTGGACCTCAGTGAGCGGGTGGACACCACCATGCCGTCCACGCTGCTGCAGCGCCGGCTGGCCCAGAAGCTCGTCCGGTACTGAGGCGCGGAGATGTCCGCAGCATCCGGAAGGGCCGACGGCGGGGCGGACTTCACGTCCGCGCTCTTCCTCGGCCAGCACCACCCCAGCGCCGGCTTCCGTCCGTGGACAGAGTTCACCACGGGCGTCCCGGCGGCGCTGCGGGAAGTGCCGGAAGCCGGAATGCTTGCGTCGGAGATCGCCGAACGGCAGCAGGCCGCGTCCGGACTGGTGGCCCGCTCGGCCCTGCACGGCCTGATGGACGTGCTGCAGGCACTCCCCCGCCCGGGGGACCTGCTCCTGGTGGATGAAGGTGCGTACCCTCTGTCCCAGTGGGCCTGCAAGGCCGCCCAGTCCCGCGGCGTACGGATGGTGACGTTCCCGCACTTCCGGCCGCCCGCCGTCGTACCCCACACCAGGACGTGGGTGCTGACCGACGGCTGGTGCCAGGGGTGCGGCCGGCCGGCTCCGCTCGCCGCGATGCAGTCCCTTGCCGGGCAGACCGGCGGCCAGGTGATCGTGGACGATTCCCTGGGCTTCGGCGTCCTGGGGCGGCGGTCCGCGGAGGGCAGCTTCGGGGACGGAACGGGGACGCTGCGGTGGGCCGGGTTGAAGCACGACGGCGTGGTGTGGCTTGCGTCGCTGGCGAAGGCGTACGGGACCCCGGTCACGGTCATCACCGGGGAGGGCGGGGCCATCAGCAGGCTGGCACGGCTCGGCGGCAACCGCCTGCACAGCAGCCCGCCGTCGGCAGCCGATCTCGGCGCGGGCCTCAGCGCCCTCGGCAACAGCCGCATTCCCCGCCTGCGTGCCCGCCTGTTCCGGCTCACGCTGTGGCTGCGGCAGGCCTTGAACGATCTGGGCCTGGCCCCGTTGGGGCTGCCGTTCCCCATCGTGGGAACCCGCACGGATTCGCTCCTGCAGGCACGGCGGTGGCGGAACGGCCTCGCGGCCCGGGGCGTGCAGGCCCTGGTGCAGCTGCCCCGCTGCCAGCCCGGCGCCCTCTTGTCCGCGGTGGTACGGGCGGACCACTCGCAGGCGGACCTTGACCGCCTGGTCCGGGGCCTCGCCCAGGTCACCCGGGACAGGCGGGCGGCGTGATGCAGCACCTGGTCATCGACTCGCACGTGCACGTAGGCACCGCCGGCGTTCCGCTGGGGCCTGCCGACCCGGAAACGTCCTTCGCCCAGTGGCAGGCCCGGGCCGCCGCCGCCGGGATTTCCGGGGCGGTGCTGATGGCAGCGCCGGTGCGGACGTATGCGGCGGCCAACCGCGCCGTCGCGGAGCTTGCCGGGCGCGATCCCGGCAAGTGGCTCTGGTACGTGTTTGTGAACCCCGCCAGGGACCGGGGACGGGTGGGCGCCGTGGTGGCTGCCGCCGTCGGACATCATGCCTGCGGGATCAAGGTGCACTGGTCCGACGCGATGGCCACGGACGAAGTGGCCGATGCCGCAGAACGCCACCGCCTGCCCGTCCTGTTCGACCCCGGCGGGGACGTGCAGCGGGTGGCCTACCTGGCCGGGCGGCACCCCAATGTGCCGTGGATCGTGCCGCACCTGTCCTCCTTCGCCGATGACTGGCGTGCCCAGAAGCGGCTGATCGGCCTGCTGGTGCGGCTGCCCAACGTCTTTACCGACACGTCCGGGGTGCGGTACTTCGACCTGCTGGAGGAGGCCGTTGCCCGCGCCGGCGCCCACAAGGTGCTCTACGGCAGCGACGGGCCGTACCTGCACCCGGCCCCGGAGCTCGCCAAGATCTTCGCGCTTGGCCTGATGCCCGAAGACCGGGACCTTGTCCTGGCCGGCAACATCCTGCGGCTGACCGGTCCGGCCCGGAAGGCCGCCGGCGCCCGCCGTAATGTCACAACGCACTCCAGGAGGACTGAAACATGGCCATGACCACGCTGGGCAAGGGACCCGAAACCATCACCGATGCGGGCCTCGCCGAGATCAAGCCGGACAACCCTGCGGCAATCAGGAAGGGGCTGAACCAGCTACGCGACTACGTAAAGCAAAGCAAAGCGGCGCGCAGCCGGGCCGGTGCACCCCGGCAGGCCTGGATGCAGGGAAGCGAGCCGGAACGGAATTCGATCTGGCTGGTCACGTACTCACCCTGGTCCGCGAAGCCCGGCCCTCCCACCCACGTGCGCGTGTTCGCCCACCAGGTGAACGGCAGCGAACTGGTGAAGGGCAGTTCCCTGCCCGGCCTTGACCGCCTGATCCTGTCCCGCCGCGAGCTCCCGAAAGTGGAGCTGCCAAGGATGATCCCGTTTCCCCACCCCAAGAAGGCCGACCTGTTCGGCCTCACCGTGGAATCGTATGTGCGGGACGCCTTCGCCCAGGCTTACAAGCGCCCCCGGCAAAGGCCCCAGCGGCTGGGACGGAAAGGCCCGGACGTCCTGTGGCGCGAGCTCGAAGAACTGTTCCGCGAACTGGCGGAGGAGACGGGCGACGGTTACTGGCGCGAGGTGGCGGACGAGCTGTCCTCGGGGGTCTGACACGCGCCGTCCGGGCCGGTTTTCCTGGCCTGCCGCTGCTGGATGGCCCGGTCGGTGAGTCCCAGCATGGCGGCAGCGGAGTGCACGTTTCCGCCGCTCCGCTCCACCGCCACGTCCACCGCCGCCTCCGCCGCGCGTTCCTTGATTTCGCGCAGTCCCAGGCCGCGGTCCACGGCCCAGGCCACCGCGGCCCTGAAAGGATCGCCGCCTGCAGCTGTTCCCGCGGCCGGGGCGGGATGCGTGGAGACGGGCCGGTCCTCCCGGGGCAGGTCGCCCGGAGTGATGGCGCCCGGACCCACGTGGCGGGCGGCAATCCGGAAGGCCAGCTGGCGCAGGTCGCGGAGGTTGCCCGGGTAGGCCCTGCGCAGCAGCACGTCCTGGACCGAGCTGTCCACGTCCGGATCCGCAGGTGAACCACTGACCTCCCGGCAGAACCGGGCAAAGAGGGACAGGATGTCCTCCACCCGTTCCCGCAGCGGCGGCATGGTGACCATCGAGGCGGCGATCCGGTGGTACAGGTCGGCGCGGAAGCTGCCGGCCGCCACCTCACCCTTGAGGTCCCGGTTGGTGGCACAGATGAGCCTGAATTTGCTGTGCAGCCACTTGTCGCCGCCGACGCGTTTATAAGTGCCCTCCTGGACCACGCGGAGCAGTTCGGGCTGCAGGTCAAGAGGCAGTTCCCCCACCTCGTCCAGGAACAGGGACCCCTGGTCCGCCCCTGAGCACGCTCCGGTCCGGACACTCACGGCACCTGTGAATGCCCCGCGCTCGTGGCCGAAAAGCTCGCTCCCCATCAGGGTGGGCACAATGGTGGTGCAGTCCACGGTCACCAGGTTGCCGCGCTGGTGGCTGACGGCATGGGCCACCCTGGCCGCCAGCTCCTTGCCGGTCCCCGTTTCGCCTTGGATCAGGATGGGGCCGTGCCCGAACCGCGCCGCCACCACGAGGTCCCGGAGCGCGGACCTGAAGGCGGGGCTGTTGCCGGTCAGTTTTTCCCGGACCGCAACCGAATCGAGGACCGCTTCAACATCCTGGATCCGCTGCATCCACGCCGATACCGCCGGTACTTGCCCCTGCCACGCAATGCATTCCGCTGCGCCGGCGTCCAGCACGGGCCAGGGCTTCAGCTTGCCCCCTGGTGGCCCGATGACCATCACCCGGCTCCGGCCATACTCGGCTGCCCCGAGTGCAGCCCTCAGGTCCTGGGAATCCGATGCGGAAAAGATGATGCCGGCTCTTGAGCCGCCGGCCGGGGCATCGGATTCCGCCAGGGCCACACCTCCTGCGCTGAGCGCGGCGATCGCCTCCCGGGCCCACAATTGCTGCCCTGTGAGATCGATCAGCCACGGCATAACACTGATCCCCTTCACATGAGGCACCCCAGGAACGAATGCAAAGACGCGAGACATATGATCATCCGCCGCGTTACGGGGGCGTTACAGTCCACGCTGCAGCTTGGCGAATGAGCCAGCTGAAACCGATATTCCTGCGGACATGGAAGCGCCCCGATGTTATTGGGGGATACATCGGGGCGCCTGGAAAAAGCATAGGTCCGGGGTTTATTCAAATCAAATGCCAAACCCGTACGGCGGGGCGAAGGATATGGCCCAACCCCCAATAGGATTCCGAGGCCATATCCCCGCCGGTCCGCGGGTCCCTGCAGGGGCGCGAAAACGATGTTTTCTGCACAGTGGATCCCATGGCGCCGGCATACCTGCGCACGATGGCGAGGTGCCTATTGGCGGGGGGTGGAGGGCAGTCGTGGCCATGCGGACAGCGGCGCGGTCACAGACGGGACCCCCGGGAAACACTGAGAGGCCGCTGCATGACCTCTCAGAGAATACCAAGTCGGCAGCCCTGCGTGAAACGTCACCGCTCCGCCCGGCTGACGCGGCAGCCGCACGCCGTCGTCGTGCGTTCCTGCCCGGGTGCCCTCCCCGCCCCCGTGCAACGCGCCGCGAACGACGGCGTGTCCCGCTTTTGGAGGGTGTCTCCCCGAATGCAACTGGGCAGGAAGGTGCGGCTGGCCGCCAAACGCTCGATCACTTACTGCGGCTTTTTCCCGAACGCTCTTTCACCTCCCGCACGGCGACTGATAGAGCGTTGGCCGAAAACACACGTCAAGTGAGAGAGGGTCGGTCAAAAACACACGTCAAGTGAGAGAGCGTCGGTCAAAAACACACGTCAAGTGAGAGAGCGTCCCGGGCGAGGTGGATGGGGGTTACCGGGTGACCTCTTCCAGCAGCTCCAGCACATGCCGGTACTGTTCGCCGGTGGCCCGGGTCATGCCCAGTTCGCAGGTCCGGTTGCAGGAGGCATGGGCCGCCGCCCCCATTTCCGCGACTTCCTCCCCCTGCTTCCGGGTGGCGGACGCGGTGAGCTCGGGGTGGAGCATGCCCCGGTCCCCGGCGAACGCGCAGCAGCCCCAGTTCACCGGAACATCCACCTTCTCCGCCACCGCAGCCGCCACCGCATCCAGGGAGCCGTTGATCCCCATGCGCGTGGAGGAGCAGGTGGGGTGCAGGGCCAGCGACTCGAGCTTTGCGTGCTCCGGCAGCTTGGGCAGGATGTGCTCGGCGGCGAAGTCCACGGCGTCCACGATCCGCAGCGGCCGCTGGCCCGCCAGCGGAACGTCCGACTCCACGGCCTGGCGCAAGCCCTCGGTGCAGGAGGACGCATCGCAGACGATGGCCAGTTCGCCGTCCCGGGTGGCCTCCCGGAGCGCCGCCACCGTCTTCTCCTGCATGGTCGCCTGGCCGGCCACCATGCCCTTGGAGGACCAGGGGGTGCCGCAGCAGAGCCCGTCAATGCCCGCCGGCACCAGCAGGGTGATGCCCGCGCGCCCGCACAGCTGCTCGAAGCTGTACTGGACGCCGCGGCCTGCAGACGCGCCGGCAGAACCTGCCTGGCCTGGGCCGGCCTGGCCCGCCGGCCCGAACATCGTCCCCACGCACGCGGGGAAGTAGACAGCGTCCGGCGCCCCGTCCGGCGTCGGACGCTTCCGCACGGAACCGCCGCCCGGCAGCTCCGGCGAGTGCAGCGGCACCGTGTCCGTCCCCAGGACCGCCCGGGCGGCCTTGTTGGGCGCGGCCACGGCCGCAGCGGGCAGTTTGTCCACCACGGTCAGGGCCAGCGAGGCGCCGCGGGTGACGCCTTCCCAGTGCTTCGCCGCGGCGTTCCAGGCGCCGTTCGCCACGGGCCCGGCATCCGAACGCCTGATCCGCTTCACCAGCAGGCCGGTGTTGATGTCCACGGGACAGGCGGTCTGGCACATGCCGTCCACCGCGCAGGTCTGCACGGACTCGTAGTCGTAGTCCTTTTCCAGCTGCTTCACCAGCGCCGTGTCCCCGGCCAGGCGCGCGGATTCGATGGCGCGCAGGGTGACGATCCGCTGCCGCGGCGTCAGCGTCAGGTCCTTGCTGGGGCACACCGGCTCGCAGTAGCCGCAGGAGACGCAGCGGTCCACCTCCTCCGCCACCGGCGGCGCCGTCTTGATGTGGCGCAGGTGCGCCTGCGGATCGTCGTCCATGAGGACGCCCGGGTTCAGCATCCCGGCAGGATCGAACAGCTGCTTGATCCTGCGCATCACGCCGTACAGCTCGTCACCGTACTGCCGCCGCACGTAGGGCGCCATCACCCGGCCGGTGCCGTGCTCGGCCTTGAGCGATCCGCCCTCGCCCAGGACCAGGTCCACCATGTCCTCCGTGAACGAGCTGTACCTTTCCAGCTCCTCGGCCGTGGCGAAACCGTCCGTGAGCATGAAGTGGACGTTGCCGTCCTTCGCGTGGCCGAAGATCACGCTGTTGCTGTAGCTGTACTTGTCGAACAGCCCGATCAGTTCCCGGCACGTCCGGCCCAGCGCCGGCACGGGCACCACAATGTCCTCCAGGAGGGCCGTGGTCCCCTGCGGGCGGGCGCCGGCCACCGAGGCGTACAGGCCCTTGCGGAGGTGCCAGAGCCCGGCCCGCGCCGCGGCGTCACCGGTGAACCGGGCCTCGGCCGAGAGGTTCAGCCCCGCCAGGATGCCCTCGCCGCCCAGCCGCAGGGCGGCCAGTTCGTCCGGCCCTTCGGCCGAGTATTCAACCAGCAGCGCGGCGTGGTCCCGCACCACAAGATCGCGTACGACGGCGGGAGTCCCCTTCAGTGCCTGGCCCACCTTCAGGGACAGGGCGTCCATGAGTTCCACCGTGGCCGCGCCGGTCCCCACCAGTTCCGGCAGCGCAGCGTTCGCGGCCTGCAGGTCCGGGAAGACCAGCAGGCCAGTGGCGGCGTGCTGCAGCCGCGGGATAGTGCGGAACACCGCCTCCGCCACGAAGCCCAGCGTGCCTTCGCTACCCACGATCAGGTGGGCCATGATGTCCACCGGGGTGCTGTGGTCCAGCAGCGAGTTCAGGCCGTAGCCCATGGTGTTCTTCATGGAAAACTGCTGCCGGATCCGGCGCACGGACTCGCTGTTGCCGCGTACCCGGGCGGCCAGCTGCGCCAGGCCTTCGTACAGTTCCGGCTCCAGCGTCCGCAGCTTGTGGTCCGCGTCCGGCGCCCCGGTGTCGATGACCGTACCCGAGGGCAGCACCACCGTCAGGGACTCCAGCGTCCGGTAGGCGTTGTCCACGGTGCCGCAGTTCATCCCGGACGAGTTGTTGGCCACCACCCCGCCCACCGTGCAGGCCGCCTCGCTGGCCGGATCCGGGCCGAACTTGCGCCCGTACGGTGCCAGCCGCGCGTTCAGCGCCCGCACGGTGACGCCCGGCTGCACGCGGACCCGCGCGCCGCCGTCGAGCACTTCAACGTCCCTGAAGTTGCGCCGCACGTCCACCAGCACGCCGTCGGTGACCGCCTGGCCGCTGAGGCTGGTGCCGCCCGAGCGGAAGGTCAGCGGGACGCCCTGCTCAGCGCTCGCGCGCAGGAGCCCGCCCACGTCCGCCGCGCTGCCGGCCGTCACCACGGCCTGCGGGATGAGCAGGAAGTGCGAGGCGTCATGGGCATTGGCATGGAGGTCGATGGCCCGGGTTTTGACCTGGGCGGGATCATTGACTGCCGCGCGGAGGCCGGCGAGGTCCAGGGACACCATCAGGGAACCATCCAGCCCAGGACGGGGGTGGACTGCAGGAAGATCAGCACGGTGATGAGGGCCAGGAGGCCCAGGCTCCAGCCGACGAGCTTGCGGAAGAGGGTCCCCTCGGCGCCGTCAAGGCCCACCGCCGCCGAGGCGACAGCCAGGTTCTGCAGCGACAGCATCTTGCCCATCACGCCCGCGGAGGAGTTGGAAGCTGCCATCAGCACCGGCGACAGTCCGGTCTGCTGGGCGGCGGTGGCCTGCATCTGCCCGAACAGCGAGTTGGAGGAGGTGTCCGAGCCGGTCAGGGCAACACCGATCCAGCCGATCAGCGGCGAGAGGAGGGCGAAGAAGCCGCCGGCCGAGGCGAGGGCGAAGCCCAGCGTGGTGGTCTGGCCGGACAGGTTCATGACGAAGGACAGTCCAAGGACGGCGGTCACGGTGACGATGGTCCACCGGAGCTGCACCAGGGTGTCCCGGTAAATGCGCAGGCCCTGCGATGCGGTGATCTTGTAGAGCGCCATGGTGATGATGCCAGAGAGCAGGAGCAGGGTGCCGGTGGCCTTGAGGTGGTCCAGCTTGAACTTTGTGGCCGCCACGGGCTTGCCGGCGGAATCGGTGATGTCCAGGCCGGGCCAGGCGAACGTCACGCTGCCAACCTGGCTCAGCCATGCCTTGACCGCGGGAATCTGGGCCACCGAGAAGACCGCGATGATGATCAGGTAGGGGGCGATCGCCATCCAGATCTGGCGCGGCGCGGGCCGGGAGTTGTCAGTGGGAATGCTGGCGCCGGCTGCGGCGGCGGTTCCTGCGGCCGGGGCAGCCGGTCCGCTTGTTGACCCGGCGGAGCGGGCACCCGCGCGGGCGCCGGCCCCAGCATGCGCGGCTTCCGGAGCAGCCTCCACGGCACCTCCGATGCCAACGTTTTCTGCCGGCTGCCAGACCTTCAGCATCAGCAGGACGGCGGCCACGGTGACGACGGCGGCCACCACGTCCGTCAGTTCGACGGCGAGGTAGTTGGAGGTGACGAACTGCGCGGCCCCGAAGGCAGCGCCGGCCACCAGGGCAACGGGCCAGGTCTGCTTCAGGCCGCGCTTGCCGTCCACGATGAAGACGAGAAGCAGGGGCACGATCAGGGCGATGAAGGGCGTCTGGCGGCCGGCCATCGAGGACAGGTCATGCAGCGGCAGGCCGGTGACGCCGTTCAGGGCGATGATCGGCGCGGCCATGGCACCAAAGGCCACCGGCGCCGTGTTGGCCAGCAGCGAGACCACGGCCGACTTCAGCGGCTTCATGCCCGCCGCCATCAGCATTGCCGCCGAGATGGCCACGGGGGCGCCGAAGCCGGCCAGGGACTCCAGCAGCGCGCCGAAACAGAAGGCGATCAGGATCGAGAGGATCCGCAGGTCGTTGGAAATGGACCGGATGGTCCGGCCCAGCACTTCAAACCACGGCGTGGCCACGGTGAGCCGGTAGATCCACAGCGCGTTGACCAGGATCCACAGGATGGGGAACAGGCCGTAGAACATGCCGGCGGCGGTGGCGGCCAGGGCCTGGCCGGCGGGCATCCGCCACCCGACGACGGCCAGCACGAGGGACAGCGCCAGGCTGGCCAGGGCCGCTATGGGGGCCTTGACCTTGAAGACGCCCAGAAGGACGAAGAGCAGGATGAGCGGAAAAGCCGCGCAGAGGGCTGAAATCAGTAGGGACCCGGCGATGGGGTCGAGGATCTGCTGAAACATGTGTCTCCAGATTGTGTTAGGCGTCACAACTCCGTGGCGCCCTCAAATTGTCTAACAAGTACACATGACGGTCAAGTGCAGATGCTGACTTGTCTGGCAAAATAAGGAAACGGGGACAGTTTTGGGAGGAACGCCAGTGGCCGGACGTGTTGCAGCAGTCTCGATCGTGGATGCGATCGCCGCGGATTTGCGGAGCCGCGTCTTCTCCGGCGAACTCGGCTCGGGCGTGGCGCTCACCGAGACGGATGTGGCGTCTTCCTACGAGGTGGCCCGCCCCACCGCCAAGGCCTCGATCGAGAAGCTCGTCGCCGAGGGGCTGCTGGACCGCGGCACCCACAAGACCGCGCGGGTGGTGGACCTGGGGCCGGAATCGGTCCGGGACATCTACCTGGCCAGGGCGTACCTGGAAAGCGAAGTGCTCCGGCGGCTGGCGTCCGGCCGGACGGTGCCGGCGGGTGCCGTGCAGGCCAACAACGATATTGCGGCGTTGAAGACCGGCGCCCCGCTTGACGTTGTGGAACCGGACATGCGGTTCCACACCAGCCTGATTGACGCGGTGGGCAACCAACGCATCAGCCGCATGTACCTGTCGCTGGTGGGCGAAGTCCGGCTGTGCATGTCCCGCGTGCAGTCACTGCACCTCCTGGATACCGCCCTGATCCAGGCCGAGCACCAGAAGCTCCTGGAACTGATCGAGGCCGGCCGCGGGGACGAAGCCGCGCAGCTGCTGGACGTCCACCTTGGCCGCGCCCGCGAACGTCTCGTGGCCGCCATGGGAGGCACGCCGGGGCCGGAAGCCGACCTGCCGCCGTCGGACGCTGCTGCCGGCTAGGCACCGGGCATGCTCAGGAGCGGGCCCTGGCCGTCTGCTCGTGGAGCCAGCCAACGTGGCGGCGGAGCAGGTCCGCGGCAAGGTCCGCGTTCCGCGCTTCCACGGCATTGAAGATTGCGTGGTGGTGCGCCCTCAGCTCGGCGAGGACCACCGGCCACTGGCCCAGGGCCGCAAGGGCGTCCTTGATATAGCCGCGTATGGAGCCGCTGAGGGAATCCATGATGGTTTCAATCACCGCGTTGCCTGCCAGGGCACTGAGGGCCAGGTGGAACTGCGCGTCCAGGGCGTGGAATGTTTCCGGATCGATGTCCGGGGCATCCATCGCCAGGAGCAGCTCCCTGGCCCGCTCGATACCTTCAGGGTTGTCCTTTTCGGCCGCGGTCCGGGCCGCCCAGGTTTCCAGGAGGATGCGGGCCTCGACAATGTCTTCCACCGGAAGGCGGCTGCTGGCGACGTGCAGGCGGAGGGTGGAGGACAGTCCCGCCGACGGCTCTGAGACAATGACGGCGCCGGATTTGGGGCCGGACTTGTTCGAGCTGCGGAGGATCCCCATGGCGTCGAGGAGGCGCATGGCTTCGCGGACGGAGGCGCGGGAGATGCCGTAGTTCTCCGCCAGGATGCGTTCTCCGGGAAGCTGGTCCCCTGCCTTGAAGCGCCCGGAGCGGAGGCCCGCTTCGACGTCGTCCAGCAGGACATCGTAGGTCCGCTTCGGTGAAGATTCCGCTGCTGATTCCGCCATGCTTCCATCCTGCCCTACGGGACCAACATCACTGCGTTCGCGCCGGCGCGCGGACGGCGGAAAGGGGCAACGGAACCGGCGCCGCCACCCCTTTCCTCCCCCTCCGCCGCGGCGGCCGGACTGCTAGATTGCCTTGCCGGGGTTGAGGATTCCCTGGGGGTCGAAGACATTGCGGATGGCGCGCTGGAGTTCGAGCGAGGTTCCGCCCAGCTCGTCCTCGAGCCAGTCGCGCTTGAGCAGGCCGACGCCGTGCTCGCCCGTGAGCGTGCCGCCCAGGCGCTGTGCCAGGTAGAACATGTCACCGAGGGCTTTTTTGGCGGGTCCATCGGTGATGGATTCGTCCGGTTCAACGACGATCATCGGGTGGAGGTTGCCGTCTGCCGCGTGCGCCACGTTGAAGATCCGGACGCCGGTCTTCCGGGAAATGTCTTCCAGGCCGGCGAAGACTGCCGCCAGCCTGTTCCGCGGCACGCCGATGTCGCAGATGGAGACCCGGCCGAGCTTCTCAAGCGACGGGATCGCTTCCCGCCGGGTGGCCACGAGCGCCTCCGCTGCTGCCGCGTCCTCCGCCTTCTCGATGTAGCTGGCGAACGGCTGGATGGCCTGGAGGAGGACATCCTGTTCGAGGAAGGCGCCGTAGCCGTCGGTCTGCGCCAGGAGGAAAGCGCCGCCCTTGGAACGGTGGCTGGTGCCGTGCGCCGCATCAACAGCTTCCAGGGTGGGGCCGTCCATGAGTTCCAGCACCGAGGGCTGCAGGCGCGCGGCGATGATGGCAGAGGCAGCCAGGGCGGCGGCATCCACATCCGGGAAATAGGCGGCAACAGTGGCGGTCTGGACCGGCCGCGGCCGCAGGCGCAGGGTGGCCTCCACCACCACGCCCAGTGTTCCTTCGGAACCGATCATCAGGGCGTTCAGGTCGTACCCTGTCACGCCCTTGATGGTGTTCCTTCCCGTGCGCAGCACCCGGCCGTCGGGCAGGACAACACGCAGCGCCAGGACGGATTCCCGGGTGACGCCGTATTTTGCGCACCACATGCCGCCGGCGTTGGTGGCGATGTTGCCGCCGATGGAACAGATGGCCGTGCTGGCCGGATCCGGGGCGTAGAAGAGTCCGTGCTCCCGTGCGGCGGCGTTCACCTCCGCGTTGATGACGCCGGGTTCAACCACCGCCAGCTGCTCCACCGGGTCGATGTGGAGGATCCGGTTCATGCGGGCCATGTCAAGGACCACTTCACCTGCCCGGGCTGACGCTCCTGCGGCCAGGCCCGTCCCGGCCCCGCGGGGAACAACCGGCACGTTGTGGGCCGCCGCCAGTTTCATGGTGGCCACCACCTCCTCCGTGCTGGTGGCGTAGACGACGCCGTCAGGGAGGCTGGGAGGAACGTAGCCGGAGCGGTCCGTGCTCACCCGGACACGTTCGTCCAGATCCGTGGAAGCATGTGCGCTTGCGGTGAGAAGCGCCGCTGATGCTGTTGCAACTGCCGATGTACTCATGGAAGGGAAACCTCTTTGTTTCTGTGGGCATGGGGCCGGGGGCGGACGCACTCCCCCGGCCCTGTTTCATTTGTAGGGGCGGCGGGGCGTTTAGGGAACCATCCAGCCAAGTACCGGTGTCGACTGCAGCAGGACCAGGAGGATCATCACGGCCAGGAGCCCAAGGCTCCAGCCCAGGAGCTTCCTGAAGAGTGTGCCTTCGGATCCCTCCAGGCCCACCGCGGCCGCTGCCACTGCCAGGTTCTGCAGGGACAGCATCTTGCCCATGACGCCGGCGGAGGAGTTGGCCGCCGCCATAAGGACCGGAGGCAGTCCGGTCTGTTCGGCTGCGGAAACCTGGAGCTGGCCGAAGAGGGAGTTGGACGAGGTGTCGGAGCCGGTCAGGGCGACGCCGAGCCAGCCGATCACCGGTGAGAGGACAGCGAAGAATCCGCCGGCCGAGGCGAGTGCCAGGCCCAGGGAGGTGGTCTGCCCGGACAGGTTCATGACGAAGGACAGGCCCAGGACGGACATGACGGTCACGATGGTCCACCGCAGCTGCTTGAGGGTTTCCCCGTAGATGCGGAAGCCGGCGGCTGCCGGGATGCGGTACAGGGCCATGGTGATCACGCCCGAAATCAGCAGGAGCGTGCCGGTGGCCTTGAGGTGGTCGAACTTGAACTTCTGCGCCGCGACGTGCTTTCCGTCTGCGTCCACAACATCGAGGCCCGGCCAGGCAAAGCTCACGCTTCCGGCCACGCTCAGCCAGCTCTTCACCGCCGGGATCTGGGCGATTGAGAAGATGGCCATGATGATCAGGTACGGGGCGACGGCCATCCAGATTTCCCGCTGCCCGGGCCGCTGTGCCGTGCTGCCGGCGGGCGCCATGACCCGGGTGGTTGCTGCTGCGGAGACGGCCTCGGTCACCGAGGCGGAGGCCGGAACCCTTCCCGAGGAGGGGCGGGCGGGCGAACCCTGTGAGCCATAGCTTCCGCTGGGCCTGTGCGTCCCGCTGGCACCGTCCGTGCCGTTGCGGCCGTCCGTGACGGGGCCCGAGGCGAGCTCATCCTCGTCCGGCTCCGAACCGCTGACCTGCCCGGACATCTCAATGATTTCACGGGGCTGCCACACACGGAGCATCAGCAGCACGGCCGCCACCGTGGCTACGGCCGCCACAACGTCCGTGAGTTCGACGGCGAAGAAGTTCGAGGTGATGAACTGGAAGATTCCAAACACGGCGCCGGCCACCAGGGCAACGGGCCAGGTCTGCTTCAGGCCGCGCTTGCCGTCCACGATGAAGACGAGCAGCAGGGGCACGATCAGGGCGATGAAAGGCGTCTGGCGGCCGGCCATCGAGGACAGGTCATGCAGCGGCAGGCCGGTGACGCCGTTGAGGGCGATGATCGGCGCGGCCATGGCACCAAAGGCCACCGGCGCCGTGTTGGCCAGCAATGAGACAACAGCGGACTTGAAGGGCTTCATGCCCGCCGCCATCAGCATTGCGGCGGTGATGGCCACCGGTGCGCCGAAGCCGGCCAGGGACTCCAGCAGGGCGCCGAAACAGAAGGCGATCAGGATGGAGAGGATGCGCAGGTCATTGGAGATGGAACGGATGGTCCGGCCCAGGGCATCAAACCATGGCGTGGCGACGGTGAGTTTGTAGACCCAAAGGGCATTAATCAGGATCCAGAGGATGGGAAAGAAGCCATAGAAGGCGCCGGCGGCCGTGGCGCTGAACACCTGGTCCAGCGGCATCTGCCACACGACCGCCGCCAGGACGATGGACAGCAGCAGGCTGGCCAGCGCAGCTTTGGCGGCTTTCACGCGGAAAACGCCCAACAGGACAAACAGGAGGATCAACGGCAACGCCGCACAGAGGGCTGACAGGCCCAAGGAACCCCAGAGAGGGTCCACGACTTGCTGGTAAGTGCTCACAAAAAACTCCTTTGTGTTTGGAGCAGGAAGGTGGAGGAAACGCGGACGAGCGGGGATGAAGTTCCAGTGAAGTTCCACGATGTGAGAGAAGCTTTTCTTCAGGTGGATCCGAGACTACGTATCGGTCAGACCATTAGTCAATGGTCTGACCGATTTACTTTTAGGCATTGTTTTTTCGTCTGGCAGAACATATTGTCCATAATGCGAAAACTCATCGAAAGGACCGCAATGACCCTGACCCGGATCACCAACCCGCCCTTTGAACGCGCCTCCGAGATCCTTACGCCGGAAGCACTGGAGTTCCTCGCTGAGCTCCACAGCCGTTTTGCCGCCGAACGCGACGCCCGCCTGGAATCGCGGCATGCCCGCCGCGCAGAAGCGAGCCGGACAGGAACCCTGGACTTCCTCCCCGAGACAGCCGCCGTCCGGCAGGGTGACTGGACAGTGGCCCCGGCCCCTGCCGCCCTCCAGGACCGCCGGGTGGAAATCACCGGCCCCGCCTCCCCCGCCAAGATGGCAATCAATGCCCTGAATTCGGGCGCAAAAGTATGGCTGGCAGACCTTGAAGATGCCAGCTCCCCCACGTGGTTCAACGTCATCGACGGCCAGCTCTCGCTCTATGACGCCGCCCGCGGAACGTTGGCCTACTCGTCCCCCGAGGGCAAGACCTACGCCCTCCGCACTGACGAGCCCACCGCCGTCGTCATTATGCGTCCCCGCGGGTGGCACATGGAGGAACGGAACCTGGAGTTCGACGGACGGCCCGCAGTCGGAGCCCTGGTGGACTTTGGGCTGCACTTCTTCCACAACGCCAGGCAGCTCATCGACAACGGCCACGGCCCCTACTACTACCTGCCCAAGATGGAAAGCCACCTCGAAGCCCGGCTGTGGAACGAGATCTTCGTTTACGCGCAGGATGCCCTCGGGCTGCCGCAGGGGACCATCCGGGCCACCGTCCTGGTGGAAACCATCCCCGCGGCCTTTGAAATGGATGAAATCCTGTACGAACTGCGCGACCATGCGTCCGGCCTCAACGCCGGCCGCTGGGACTACCTTTTCAGCATCATCAAGTATTTCCGCGATTCCGGCCCGAAGTTCACGCTTCCGGACCGCGCGGCTGTATCCATGACGGTTCCGTTCATGCGGGCCTACACCGAACTCCTGGTCAAAACCTGCCACCAGCGCGGCGCCTTCGCCATGGGCGGCATGGCAGCCGTCATCCCCAACCGCCGCCAGCCGGAAGTCACCGAGGAGGCCTTCGGGAAGGTGCGGGCGGACAAGACCCGCGAGGCCAACGACGGATTCGACGGCTCCTGGGTTGCGCATCCGGACTTGGTGCCGATCTGCATGGAAGTGTTCGACGGGGTCCTCGGAGACGCCCCCAACCAGGTGCAGCGGACGAGGCCCGAGGTCCAGGTCACCGCAGAGCAGCTGCTCGATATTGAATCGGCGCCGGGCGAGGCCACCGAGGCCGGCCTGCGGGGCAACCTCTACGTGTCCGTTGCCTACACGGCCGTCTGGTTGTCCGGCAACGGGGCGGTGGCCATCCATAACCTGATGGAGGACGCTGCAACCGCGGAAATTTCCCGGTCACAGGTGTGGCAGCAGATCCGGAACGCAGCCATCCTGGCGGACACGGGCAACACGGTGACACGGGAACTGGTGGAGCGCCTGCTGGCCGAGGAAACCCAAAAACTCCGCGGTGAAGTGGGTGAAGACCTGTTCAGCCGGTATTACGAGCCCGCATCGCAGATTATTTCCGGGATCTGCCTTTCGGAGCAGTACACGGACTTCCTCACCACTCCGGCGTACGACCTGCTCGAATCCGTTGTAGCTGCGCGGTAAAGGAACTGCCGGACACCGTCGGAACCGGACACCAAAAAGCGCGGGCCGCCCCCTTTGGCTGGAGGGCGGCCCGCGCGTTTTCCTTTTCAACGACGAGCGCTCCTCGTGGACGATGACCTCGTGCCCTTCCTCGCTGATCGCGGGCCCGGTCATGGCCTTGCCGGGGTTGGCGTCCCGCCAGCCTCCCCTCCCAACCAGACGGGAGAGCACCACCGGCCGGCAGTCCTTTTCGCCGCCGGCTACGAACCACGAAGCGGCACCAGGAAAGATCCACCGACGGCAAGGAAAACTGATGGCTGACCTCACTGCATTCGCCCTAATCTGCTCCCTGACCCCCTCGCCCGAGTCCTCGAGCAGCGAACTCATGGCCCGCCACGTGCTGGACGAGCTTGCAGCGCACGGGGTAAGCGGGAGTTCCGTGCGGGTGGTGGACCACAACGTGATGCCCGGCGTGCAGGTGGACATGGGCGCCGGCGATGCCTGGCCCGGGATCCGCAGGAAGATCCTGGCGGCGGACATCCTGGTCCTGGCCACACCCATCTGGATGGGCCACCCCAGCAGCATCACCCAGAGGGTGCTCGAACGGCTGGACGCAGACCTCGCCGAGACGGACGACGCCGGCAGGCCCGTCATGTACGGGAAGGTGGCGGTCGTGGCGGTGGTGGGCAACGAGGACGGAGCCCACAAGACGGTCGCGGACACGCAGCAGGGGCTGAACGACGTCGGCTTCACCATTCCCGCCCAGGGCGCCACCTACTGGGTGGGCGAGGCCATGCAGACCGTGGATTACATGGACTTGGACAGCGTGCCCGAGAAGGTGGCCGCCGCCACGGCGGGGGCCGCACGCAACGCTGCGCACCTGGCCAGGTACCTCACCTCGGCGCCATATCCTGCCGGGTAGAAGCCGGCCCGGGAGTGCCCCGTCGGGCCGGCGGCAGCCCGTTCGCGAAGCGGGCGGAGGGCCCCGGGATCAGGCGGGCTTTGCGAAGATCGCGGCGCTCATGACTTCGTAGCCCACGAATGCCTCGTCCCCCTCCACCCAGGCATCGTGGCCGGCCGGAATGGTGTAGGCGTGGCCGGGGCTTACCGTGGTCCGCGTCCCGTCCTCCATTTCCACGGTGAGCGTTCCGGCGGTGCAGATCCCCACGTGGTTCACCTGGCAAGTGTCCGTGTGGACCACGGTTTTTACGGTCTCGGACCACCGCCAGCCCGGCTCGAACGTGAAGCGTCCCAACGTGGCGTCGCCCAGGTTGACCACGTCCACCTGGGTCTTCGGCGGGCGGCGCTTTTCATCGGGTTCGTCAAACGACTTTGCCTCAAGGGCGTTTACTGTTACTCCGGCCATTTCGATTCTCCAGACAGGGAGGGCTTGGACTGTTCGTCCGGGGCGCCCAGACCGCTCCGGGGGGCGTTGGCCGGCCGACGCGCGCTGCGTCAACACCGCCAACAGTGGCACCCAGCGCTCTCAGCGTGCGCCCCACGAGTGCAGAGTGTCAATACTTGCCGCCGGGGTCCCCCGGCGAAGGAATTTGCCTGGCCGCCGGGGAACCCCGCACGTACAATGAAGGCGGCTCCGGACACGGATTTTCCCGCAGGTCCAGGCCTCCGCTGAGGACGGAACGCCATGCTCAAAGCACTGTTTTGCAGGGTAAATCTGGGGCACCACTGGCTGGCCGATACGGACCAGGACGGTAATTTTCGCCGGCACTGCGTGCACTGCGGGAAAGTTGACCGCCGGGTTGCCAAGTGGCCGGGTCTCCATCCCCCGGGGGATGCAGACATCCATCCCATGGACAACCACGGCAACTAGTGACTCCGGCTAGGATTCCGGAATGGGACTAATAATCACGCTGCTTGTTGTCTGGCTTGTTCTGTCCATCCTGGGCTTCGTCATCAAGGGCCTGGTGTGGCTGGCCGTCATCGGCCTGGTGCTGTTCGTGGCCACTGCCGTCTGGGGCTGGCTGAAGCGCAACGCCTGACGCCCCCTGAGGTGGGGGCCCGCTGAGGTGGGGCGCCCGCGGAGGTGCGGCGCCGCCGTCGTCAGCTCGCGGGGTCGTACTGGAACTCCCTGAGTTCCTGCGCGCAGCGGCAGGCGACGGCGATCTTTGCGGCCCACTCCAAGGCCGCCTGCCGCGAGGGCAGCTCGAGGATGGTGTAACCGCCGTTGGGTACGGTGTGGCCCCGGTAGGTGCCCTCGGTGACGGTGCCGTCGCCGGCCACGAGCACCGGGGCAACGGCCTCGTTGATCCCGCCGCCGAAGACGTACACTCCCGCCGCTTTGGCCTCCTCAATGACGGCATGGGAGTCTTCCACCACAGCTTCGAACTCCTCCTCGGGGACCACCATGGCCTCACCGGGGAACGAGATCAGGTACTTCGTCATTCGAGGACTCCTCTGCTTCGGCGGCACGATCCGGCTCTACCCAGCGGCACCACTTTTGGCGCCCAGCCCGATTATGGCCCCGGCGCCGCACCTCCGGTCAAGGCCAGACCCTTTTAACCCCAAGGGTGTCCTGGCAGTGCCTGTCATCCGCAGCAGTTATGCGGTTACCTGGTCAGTAGACGGCCCCGCCACCCAACCGATAGGAAACACATCATGGCGACATGGCTCATCACCGGATGCTCCACCGGACTCGGCCGGGCACTTGCCCGGGCGGTGCTCGCCCACGGGCACAACGCCGTGGTCACCGCCCGGGACGTCTCCACGGTGCAGGACATCGCTGACGCGCACCCCGGCACGGCACTGGCCCTTCCCCTGGACGTCACCGACCGTGCGCAGGTCAGCGCGGCGGTCAAGCAGGCGCAGGAGCGCTTCGGAGGCATTGACGTCCTGGTCAACAACGCCGGCTACGGTTACCGCGCCGCCGTGGAGGAAGCGGACGACGCCGACGTGCGGCGCCTGTTCGACACGAACGTTTTCGGCGCGGTGGACATGATCAAGGCAGTCCTTCCGGACATGCGCGCGAAAAGGTCCGGAACCATCCTGAACATCTCCTCCATCGGCGCACGCATCAATCCGGCCGGCTCCGGCTACTACTCCGCCACGAAAGCGGCCCTGGAAGGGCTGTCCGGATCGCTCCGCAAGGAACTGCAGCCCCTCGGCATCAGCGTCACGCTCATTGAACCCGGCGCCTTCCGCACCGACTTTGCCGGGCGCTCCCTCACCCAGTCGGCAACGCCGATCGCGGACTATGCGGAGACGGCCGGCAAGCGGCGCAAGGAAAACGACACCATCCATGGCACGCAGCCGGGCGACCCCCACAAAGCAGCCGAAGCGATCGTGGCCATCGCCGAAAGCCCCAATCCGCCGTCGCTCGCCGTGCTCGGCAAGGACGCTGTGGAAGCGTTCGCCGCCGTCGCCGAAGCCGAACGCACGGAACTGGAGCAGTGGCGGGACCTCAGCCTCAGCACGGACATCGCCTGACCCTGGCTCCCGGCGCCGAGCTTCCCGCCGAGGCGCCCGCGCGGGATGGAGCCGCATCGGCCTCCGCCAACCGGTCAGCCCTCCCTGTTGTGACTTTCGGCGATAAATGGCGGTCTTTTTGCGGCGCTATTTGTCACCGGGGTGGCGTTGGTGTCGCTCGTTGGATGGCGCGGTAAACCGTAGAGCGAGCGATGCCGAATAGTTCGGCAATCTCGGTGGTGGTGTGCACCCCGCCTTGGTGGAGGCTCACGAGGTGCGCCTCTTGGGCTTTCGAGAGCTTTGGTTGCTTTCCTCGCAGCCGGCCCTTGGCTTTTGCCACTGCCATTCCTTCCCGCGTTCTGGCGCGAATTAGGTCGGCTTCGAACTCGGCAACCATGCCTAGGACGTTGAATAGCAGCTTCCCTACTGGATCGTGAGGGTCGTAGACGCTGCCGCCAAGGTTGAGGGCGACCCCTTTGCGGGTGAGCTCGTCCGCGATGTCCCTGGCATCGGGCAGCGACCGAGCGAGGCGATCCAGCTTGGTCACCACAAGGGTGTCACCGCTACGGCATGCGGCCAGGGCCTTGCCAAGGCCTGGCCGTTCGCGTTGGGTGCCGGTGAATCCATGATCGACGTAGATAGCGTCGGGATCCACGCCGGCGGCCGCGAGAGCGTCGCGCTGGGCGGTCAGATCTTGAGTGTTGGTGGAGACACGGGCGTAGCCGATAAGCATGACGACGAGTGTAGCGTTTAGGCCCCATGACCGGGCAGTTTTGCGGGCGGGTCTTACGGGAATCCGGGAAGCCCGTAACGCCGTGGATTTTGACGCACGCTAAGTGGGACTGAACCGCGGCCGGTGGAGGACCGGCTTACGGGCGCCCGTAAGTTTAGGGATTGCGTTGTAAGTTGTGCCCATGATCGAGCTCCGGGCATTCACCGACGCGGATATAAAAGCGCACAACTCTGGTGAGGACGACGAGACGGTTCGTTGGCTCGCCGGCAGGGCGGAGACCGTCGATTCCACCCGCCCGCACTTTGCGATGCTGGCTGATAATGCGAGCCGCGGGGCAGTAAGCGGGGATTCGCCATACGGCTGGACCGACCAGTTGGCGCCTTTCATGGTGCGCACATGCCGTTGACAAGGGGCGCGCGATTCGATCTGGCAAGGTTGGATCCATGACCTTACGCATCCGACTCGTCACCACCGGCGACTGTGAAGCCCTGGCCGAACTGCAGGTACGCAACCGCAATTTCTTGTCACCGTGGGATCCCAGCCGGAGTGATGGCTACTTCACGGTGGAGGGGCAGCGCGCGGACGTCGAGGCAGCTCTGGCACGCCACGGGCGCGGCGAGGCGATGCCTTGGGCCATTTTGAATGACGAGGGAGCGGTAGCTGGGCGCTTGACGCTCAGCGGCATCACCCGCGGACCGTTCCAGTCGTGCAACATGGGGTACTGGCTGTCGGAGGATCAGACAGGCAAGGGCCTGGCAACGGAGGCGGTCCGTGCAGCAGTCGCCTCCGCCTTCAACGAGCTGAAACTTCATCGAGTGCAAGCCGAGACGCTGGTTGCCAATGTCGTTTCTCAGCACGTCCTCGCCAGGACAGGTTTTCAGCAGTACGGACTCGCCCCGAAGTATTTGAAGATCGCAGGCACCTGGCAAGACCACCTAATGTTCCAACACCTGAACGACAGCATCCGGTAGGGAGAGCGTCAGGTGATTGTGGCGATTGAAGGTCCCAGCGCGGCCGGGAAAACAACGTGGTGTAGAACGGCTGCGGCCGAGTTCGTGCCTGAATACGCTCCAACAGGTACCGAGCCGGACGGAAGCGATCCTGTACGCCAAGCGCACTACTGGACCGAGGTTAATAGGGGGCGTTGGTCAAAAGCGCTGGATCTTGAAGACCGCGTGCAAGTGGCGGTCTGCGACAGCGATCCGATAAAACTGCACTACTCGTGGTGCTTGGCCAGGGTCGGCGCCGCTCCGGCTTCGCGATTCGCTCATGAGCTGACATGCGTTCGCGAGGCAATGAGCCACAAACAGCTCGGATTCGCAGACCTCGTACTGGTGACAGTGCCCGATGAGGAAACCTTGTGGCTACAGAAAATCGGCGATCCAACCCGCTCTCGGCGCTCATTTGAGCTTCACGCGAAGCTTCGAGAGCCCCTCATTGAGTGGTACCAGTGCCTGAGCCGACTGAGGCCGGATCAAGTTGTATGGGGGCTGCCATTGGACGGTGTCGGTTCGATCAGCGGAACTGCGCCCAGCCCCAACCGGTACGACGTACGGGTACTCGATGCACTAATACGCGAGCTACCGAACTCACCTAAAGCAGCCCGATAGAGGATCCTTTACCGAACACCCACCCGAACCAGACCGGCGTTGAGATCTAGCCCATTACCGCTTTATTGATTTCGGCCAGCCGATGAAGCGAGATTCCGGAGGCTTGTTCTCTAACCAAAGGGTGGTCCGTGAACGGGTCCAGCTCGATGTAGGGGACCACTCCTGGCTCCCTATTGTGCACGTGCGTCGCGATTGAGGTCGTGGGCTGGTCGTAGGGCAACTCGTTACATAGCCAACCGAACACTGGGGGCATGGAGGCTCGTGCAGGATCATCCCAGTGGTCAGCAATCTTTTGGATACTTTCTTGGCTGAGTGAGACCCAAGCAGACCAGCTAAAGACCTCACCGGGGGCATCAATGAGAGGGATCTCAACGGGTCCCCTGAGGAAGTAGTGTCGTTCCCCTCCGACTTCAAGCAGGCACATGTCGCCCGTCAGTTCGCCGGCTTCCCGTTCGGTTGAGGTGGCCTGCAGCCAAACATCCGGAGCTTGGGCTCCGAAAACCGTAGCGAGCCCTTGATGTTGGTGTCCGCACGTCTCGCACTGCCATTCGTTCCCGCGCTGGCCAACCATCTATTCCCCCAATTTTTCGTGATCATTCTGGCTCCCCGAAGCCTACCTGCGAGGAAGGCCCTTTCCTCGCGCCCGGTGAAGGATCCTTCTCCGAGCATCCGCGTGGGTTGCTTTGACCCTGCTGTCAGCCCACTTGACGCTAAGCTCGTTTGGTTTGAATTAACGTGAACATCCTTGGGGGAGTTATGGATGCTGGTCCGCTGAACTTCGTTGTCCTCTTGGCGGTGGGTGCGGCCGTCTTTTTCTATGTCCTCTACCTAGTGATTAGAGCGGCGGTTCGTGACGGTATCGTCCGTGCTGATGAGCGAAGGACCGCCGATATAGCGGACTCGGAGCACCTCTAGGGGATCGGCTTACGGACGTGGCACTCTGGTTAGAGAAGACGGCCAGGAAAGGCTGATGTGCAAGGTACATATATTTTCGTAGCTGTTGCGGCTGTAGCCGTAGCCATTCTGCTTCCGATAATTTTCGTCCTTCGCCACCCAGGCAAGAAGATGGACCTAAGCCCCTATCGGCCATGGCTAGTTGGAACATTAGTTCTGGCAGCAGTTTCACTTCTGGCGACTTTCCTCGCCGTAGCTACGCAATAGTGGCTGCTCTTGTCATGCCCAACACAAGGGGTTCAAGACCTAGTCGTTGATGGGGCGTTAGTGGCACGGTGGACGATCCTCTGTCGGGGTGCCGTATGTGGTTGTAGGCTCCGGATATGTCAGGGACAGAAGCTCACAAGCGCCTCCAGCCTAAAATGGGGCGAGGAAGTTGGCGCTTCGGTATGTGGGCGTATGGTCTCCAGGCTTCCATCAGCGCGTTCCTCGCTGGCAGCCGGTTAATGGCGGGATTGAACGATGGCTGGAATGTTGTTGGCTTCTGCATCTACGTCGTCTGGTTCCTGTTGAGCGCCGGCCAGGTCATTTACCTGATGCGGGTGCGCCGAAATGATGCCCCTTTTTGGGATGCGGACGAGACTCGTCGGGCGGATTTCGACCGTCGGGGAAGACGACTTTGAGCACGCCAGCCACCTAATTGGATAACCAGCTACGCATTTTGGCAGTCCCAGCTGATTGTGCTGCGTCCGGTGAAGGATCCTCTTGCGGACGCTTCAAGCGGTCCGTAGAGCCACCACCATACGGGCGCTGCTGTGACGCGAATCAACAAAAAACGCCGCCACTAGCATTCGCCAACTACCACCCCTAGTGAACGAGAACGTAGAAGACAATTGCCAGCGCCGGGAAGAGCGCCTGGCCGATGGCGCTGACCAGGAGGCGCTTCTCTGTGACCCACAGCCAAAAACCAAGGAAGACGTGGCACGCGCAGCAGAAGATCACTATGGCCGACCCGCTGGTGGGAGTGCCTGAGAAGTTCACCAGCCACAGGCCCACTGCGATGCCCAAGCCGAAGGTGATGTTGTAGGCGCCAACATTCATCGCCCACATCCGGACTGCGTGCACGTTTTCCTGCCTGATCAGGAAGATCCGGTGGAACCGTTGGTCGCCATGGAAGAAGACCTCCAGGATGCCAACGCTTATCAGCGCCAGGCCGGTGGATCCGGCGAGTGTCTGGCTCAGCACATTCATGCCGCGCTCCTAGCCCAATCTTGCAGTCTCCGCTTCTTGCGTGCAGGTTACGCTTCAGGCGCGAAGACCTTCAAGGGGCGGATTACAAACGCAGTCCACTACCCACTACCTATGCCCGCCCGCCTCCAGCCCGGCCCCAACAGGCCGCCATAAACGAATCCGTCTACGATGATCTGCGGCTCTTCAACCACAGCGCCGAGGTCCGCCAAGCCAACGGCTCGCTGACCAGTGGCCGCCACACGATCCCCTTGCGATCACAGTGCGTCTGCCGCCAAGCTGGCGTTCACCCGCTACAGCAGACACCTTTCAGAGGTAAATTGTGAAAATGAGTGAGAGGTTCGCCGACAGGGTTACGGTCCGCGATCTCGTGGGTTTACCATTTCACGTCGGGCGAGATGTGGCGGCCGATGCCGGCGTTGCCTTGGCGAACCCTGATCCAGACGGGCCGCCTATCGGGGAGCTTGCTTGGCCGGGACTTTTCTACATCACGTCCCAGCGTCCACCCGCCGGGACCAACGTTTATCGATGGGACTCCGTCGCTGTCGAAATCGTCGCGCACGGAGACGCGGAATCCAATGCTTGGCTGCAACACCCTGGAACACCGCCCGCGGATTCCGCCCATGCGATTCCAGAGCGCGAGCAGCATGTTGATCTCACGGAAACGCAACGTCCACCTGAGTGACGCCTCGCCACAAGTCCTATACATGCCAAGCAAGTCGTCTGCGGCCCCAACCAGGCGACGGGACAGCCCCGGTGGGGAGTCCCCTTGCTGGCTGCGCCATGCGACAAATAGTGCCGTGAAAAAGCCGCCATTTAGCGCCGAGAGTCACACCTCCCTGTGGTCGAAACTGAACCCGCAGGCGCACCGGTAAGTCAGCAGGCCGCCGTCGTTCTTCTCCTGCATCTCCCCGGAAAACCTGTCCGGCGGCGTTCGGACCGCGGCCACCAGCTGCATGGCTTCGCCGCAGTGAATGTGCGAGGCCAGCATCCGACGCAATTGCGGATCTTCCACAGCCCTCGCATAAGCGTGATGTGTCATAGGGGACCTTTCCAGGCCTGCAGCCCTTGCATTTGCGGGCACAGGCCGGGCTTCCAGCGTGGTGTGTAGTGGTCACTAGCGGCCAAGGATGGCCTGCCAACGTGAGGGCAAGTCTGCCGTCACTCTTCGTGGCGCATCACTTGCTCATGCAAGGGCACCAAGGAGGTCGGCGCACGCCTGCTCGCAGCGGCGGCAGGCTTCGGCGCACACCTCGCAGTGGCGGTGCATGGAGGCATGCTGTCCGCATTCCTCCATGCAGGACCTGCAGGCGGTGCGGCATGCTTCCAGGACTGCGCGCGCGACATCGGCGTCGTACCCAGTGCGGCGGGAGAGGATCTTCCCCGCGGCCACGCAGATGTCTACGCAGTCAAGGTTGGCGCGGATGCACTTGGTGAGGTCAGCGACCATATCCTCGCTGAGGCACGCGTCGGCACATGCGGTGCAGGTCTGGGCGCACTCGAAGCACGCCTGGATGCATTCGGCGAGCTTCGACTTGTCGATGCTCCCGAGGTCCCTGGGGTAGGCGTCCAGCATGGACTGTACGTGGGTCATTGGTTTCTCTTTCCAGGTCTGTTCAGCAGGTACTGGGTAGGTGGCACAGCGCGCCGGGTCTACGTCCTGCTGACGGAAAGTTCCACCATGCTGAGGGCCGGCAGATCCGGCTCGGGCGGGTTAACGCTGGCACGAAGGCAAACACCTGGCACCCGGTGGACCAACGACGGCGGGTCCACCGCTCCCGTCCGTAAGGGCGCCGGTCCGCTGCGCGGAGCGTGGCGGCGTTCGCAGCACTCCCGCTCCATCGATTCAGGGGCAGCCAACGGGACGGCTTGTTGGACCGTGTGGACAACCTGGGCAGCCGGCGTCGGCATGTCATGGGACGTTGCCGAAGCCGCCGGAAGGGGCGGCGCTGCTTCATCGCCTTCGAGGCCGGCCGCCTGGCCGCTTGCCGGCTGCATGGTGCCGTGGCCCACAATTGCGTACCGGCTGCCGTAGGTGTGTGAGGCGGCCCCGGCAACGAGCAGGGCCAGAAGCAGCCACACGAAAACGCTTCGCAGCGAAAGGGCGCTGCGGGGAATCTCCGGCGGAAACCATGTGAGCCTGGCCATTCCCGGCTTCCTGGTGGGCACCATCGTTTCAGCCTAGCTTCGGATTTTCCCCCCGGACATCACATGAGCATTACTTTTTGGGCCCTCCTGCGGGCCGTGAAGCGTACCGGACAACGCAAAAGGGTGCGCCTCCACAGAGGAGTCGCACCCATTTGCGTCGGACCGGAGTCAGTCCTTCTTGAAAGCGTCCTTGACCTTTTCGCCGGCCTGCTTGAGGTCGCCCTTGGTCTGGTCTGCCTGGCCTTCGGCCTTCAGGCGGTCGTCGCCTGTTGCCTCGCCCGTGGCCTCTTTACCCTTGCCGCCAAGCTTCTCGGCTGCGTTACCAATCTTGTCGTCCAAACCCATGGTGTTTCTCCCTACGGTCGGCTCCCGCCGGCGTACCGCCAGCGGCTTACCTTCCCATCGTAACCACAAATCACTAAGGGTGCTGATCATTTCGGCCGCGGCGGGCGGTGCTGCACCTTATCCGTGGGCCGGCTCGCCCGTGACCCGGTGGTCCGCATGATTGATGGTTTCACGGATGAGCCGCGCCAGGTGGCCGTCGTGGAGTGAGTAGATCACGTGGCGGCCGTCCTTGCGGGTGTCCACCAGCCCGCTCAGGCGGAGCTTTGCCAAGTGCTGGCTTGCCACTGTCCTCGGGACGCCCACAGCTGCCGTCAGCTCCGTCACCGTCTTGGGACCCTGGGACAGCTGCCAGAGCAGGTGCAGGCGCGTCGGTTCAGCGAGCATCCGAAGGGTTGCGGAAGCCGCCTCCAGCAGTTCCGGCCCCGGGGTCACGTGGTGGACCAGGGACGGCACCTCAGCGGCGGAGATGGCTTTGCTACCGGGCTGGCTGCTCACTGTCCTGCTCCTCCTCTGCGCGGTCCGTGGCCTCCGCGGCATTTTGCCGGGGCCAGGAAAGGAATGCTCCTGCACTGCCTATCATCGCAACAATTGTCAGGGCCAGCGCAGCCCAGCCCAGGCCCGCCGCGGCGCCCACCCACCCGGCCAGCGGATAAGTGATGATGTAGCAGGCGTGCGAGAGGGAGAACTGCGCCGCAAAAACGTAGGGACGGGTGTCCACGGTGGACGCGTCGCGGAGGAGCCTTGACGACGGCGTGAGGATGGTGGCGCTGGCAGCGCCCAGCAGGAGCCACAGTCCCAGCAGCAGCCACCACCCGCCTCCGGCGGGGCGCAGGGAGAGCGCGGCGGCGCAGGCCAGGACGAAGGGGATGACGGCGGCACCGGCGAGCATCACGGACCTGTCCCCGAACCGGCCGAGCGCCCGCGGGGCGGACAATGCCACAATCATGGACCCCGTGCCGAAGCAGGCCAGCGCCAGGGCCAGGTCAGTTTCCGGCCGCAGCAGGACCTCCCGTACGTACACCACAGTGTTGACCAGCACCAGTGCCGTCGGGGCCGCGACCACCAGGTTGAGGGCCAGCAGCGACCGCAGCCGCCGGTTCCGCCAGAAGATCCTGGCGCCCAGGGTGGTGCGGTGCCACAGCGAGGCCTGCGGCACCGCAGCCGGCATGCGTTGGGGCAGGGCACTGAGGGCCACCAGGGCGGCTGAGGACAGGAAGCCGAAAACCGTCCCGAGGAACAGGTTGCTGTAGCCCACCACGGTCAGCAGCAGCGCGGCTATGGCCGGGCTGGCCAGGGCTTCCATGTCATAGGCCAGCCGGGACAGGGACAGCGCCCGGGTGTAGTCCCGCTCATCCGGCAGGACGGTGGGGATCAGCGACTGGAAGGCAGGAGTGAAGGTGGCGGAGGCGGACTGGAGCAGGAAGACCGCCACGTAGATCTGCCAGGCGTCCGTGATGAACGGCAGGGACAGCGCCATCGCCGCGCGCACCACGTCTGCCCCGATCAGGACCCGCTTCGTCGGCCACCGGGCCGCCAGCGCATTGATCACCGGCGCCAGGCCCACGTAGGCAAACATCTTGACCGTCAACGCAGTCCCCAGGACGGACCCGGCATCGGTGCCGGCAAGGTCATAGGCCAGCAGCCCGAGGGCAACCGTCAGCAGGCCCGTGCCGATCAGCGCAACCCCCTGCGCGGCAAACAGCCGGCGGTAGGTGGCGTTCCGCAGCACCGACAACAATGGGCCCAACTCCTTGAGTGCATATGTGCATAACTATGCACTCAACGCTAGCGGCAGGGGAAGGAAAACGAAAGGTGCGGCTCCGCCGAAGCCGCACCTTTCCCTGCTTCAAGGCGTTTAGTCCTGTTTGAAGGCATCCTTGACCTCTGGCGCTTCCCCCTACGGCTGGTGTCCGCCGGACCCCGCCGGCGGCCGGCTGGCTTTGGGGCGCCGTGCCGTCACCGCCGTCGCGCTGGACGAGGGCAGACCTGAAGGGACCGCGGACAGACTCCCCCGTACCGGGATCCACCAGGAAGGGATCCTCCTCGATCCCGAATGTCCTGGTGCCCCCGCCGCCGCTGCGCGGCGCCATCAATGCTCGCGGCGCCCATCGCCGTCGTCCTTTGAACTTCGGTGCACTGGCCCCTACAGGGGGGAGGAATCCTGAACGGCCGGCGCGCCCGCCCGGCCCGACGTGCCCCAGCCTTGTGCGAGGCGCTCGTAAACCAGGTCCAGCAGCTCAGCGGCCCTCTGGTTCACCCGCCGCGAGTCATCCAGGCTCCGGTCCAGCCGGGCTATCTCCGCCCGCAACTCGGCGATGTCCGATGCGGCTACGGCCAGGCGCAGGTGGACCTCTTCGAGCGGGTTACTCAGCGGCTCGTGATGGTGCATAGCCTCAATCAAAGGATCATTCATGGCAGTGTCCTCCGTTATGTCGGCGGGGCAACAGCACCCTGGGTGACGGGCTTTGCTACCGCCAAAGAAGAATATATAAGCACACTTACCAATGCCCGGGAAGGCTTGCCCGGGATCAAGGCCTCTGCAAGCCCCCGACGCTGCATCCGGTGCACTCTCCATGGCCGCCACCGGGCGGGGCTCGCCTGTACTTCCCCTTTTGTGACGCGTAATCTCAGGAGTGTGACGGGATACAATTCCAGTCCCCTCCCGGCCCCCTGCACAGGCCCCCCGGAGCAGTCGCTGTAGTAAACCGGCGGCACACGGTGCAGAAGCGGAATGGGCCCACCATGGCAACCTCGCACTTCCAGCAGTTCCTTGACCACGCCGCGGTTTTCGATCCGTCCAGCGACGGCGGCCCGGGCCCCCGGCTGCCTCTACAGCGACCCGGCTGCCACGTGATGCCGCCCGGGCGGAGCCAGGAGGTGGCGGAGTGAGCCGCCTTCCCCTCGACCCCCTCGACGACCTGACCGCGGCTGTGGCGCGCATCCGCGGGTTGCTCTTGAGCCAGGAGAAGGCTGACAGGGCGGTCAGCCTGCTGGCCCAGGCGATCAAGGAAACCATGCCGGGCGCACCCGGAACAGGGGCCTCGCTCCTGGATCCGGCCGGCGGCCTGATCAGCAGCGGCTCCACGGATGCCGTGGTGAGGCAGGCCGACGCCGCGCAGTACGAACTGCGTGAGGGCCCGTGCCTCATGGCGTGGGCAGCGGAAGAAGTGGTCATCGTGCACGACGTCCACACGGACGGGCGGTGGCCCCGCTGGGCGTCGGCCGTTGCCGGGCTGCCCGTCCGCTCCGTGGCCAGCGCGCCGCTGCTGGCAGGAAAGGATTCGATCGGAGCCTTGAAAATCTATTCAGCCCTGCCCGGGCAGTATGACGAAGACCGCGGCCGCACCCTGGCCCTGTTCGCCGGAGCAGCGGCGACTCTTGTGGCCCACGTCCAAGGCAGCGAGGCGCCGCTTCGGATGTCCGAACAGCTCAAAGCCACGTTGGCCAGCCGGGACACCATCAACCGCGCCTGCGGGGTGCTGATGGAACGCCACGGCATCACCCATGACCAGGCACTCCAACAGCTGATCCGGGACGCTCGGGCGGCCGGTGCCTCTTTGGTGCAGGTCAGTGAAAAGCTGGTCGAGCGAGTATGAGGTCCAGGCATACCGGGGGGGCCTTCTTTCCCTCCCGTCCACCGAGCCCGACCTGCCGGCCGGGGCGGCGAATGAGCTGATCCGCGAGGCACCCCGGAGTGACAACCGTCCCCCACCAGGCAAGTCCGCGCGTCGCGTACCGTCACCCGACATGGACCCAGGGGCGCCTGGTGACGTCCGGAACGGCTTCCCGCAGCACTTCCCTCGTGACTGTAGCGATTTCGCCTTCCCCGAGAAACAGGAACCGCAGAAGGTTGGTGATCGGGTTGCCCTCCGTCCAGCGGAAGTAGATGTGCGGCATCAGCCCGGTGACGTCCCTGATGTGGAGCAGGACGGAGGCGATGGTGTTCGGGACCACGGGCCCGTGGACTTCGAGGACGTTGTAGCCGTGGCGGGTCACACCGCGGACAAACAGTTCCGTTTCGAAATCGGAGGAGTCATCGACGATCACTTCAAGGAACAGCGGCTCGTGTTCGACGGGCAGGTGGCTGACGTCGATGGCTGAGGCGAGCTTGTGCCGGTATGCCTCTGCGGATTTCCGCAGAGGCTCGTGGGCGATGATGGCGATGGGGCCTTCGAGGGTGCTGGACATGAATTCCAGGGCCTGTTGGTCCAGGTGGACACGGGTTGCGTGCAGCTCAAAGGAGCGCCCGACGCGGGACAGCAGGGAAATCACGATGGTTCCGAGAACAAAAACCCCGGCGATCCTGATGCCCTCGGGGCGTTCGAAGACGTTTGCAATGGTGGTGTAGGTGAAAACCAGGGCGATTGCGCCGAACCCGAGGGCGCGTCCCCGGTGGCCCCCTCGCTGCGCGGACAGCGTGACGGCGACCGCTGCGGAGGTCATGAGCACCAGGACGCCGGTTGCGTACGCGCCGCCCTGCGCGTCGACGTCGGCGTCAAAGAGGTAAGTGATGAGGAAGCTGACAAGGGTGAACACGAGCACAAGCGGGCGCACGGCCCGGGCCCACCCCGGGGCCATGCCGTAACGGGGAAGGTACCGGGGAACCAGGTTCAACAGGCCTGCCATGGCGGAGGCGCCGGCAAACCACAGGATGGCGATGGTGCTGATGTCGTAGATGCTCCCGAAGCCGACGCCGAGGTATTCATGGGCAAGGTAGGCCAAGGCACGCCCGTTCGCCTGGCCGCCGGGCTGGAATTCCTGCTCCGGAATCAGGACGACGGTGATGAAGCTGGTGGCGATGAGGAACCCGCTCATGATCACCGCGGCACCGGTAAGCATCCGCCGCGTTCCCTTGATACGCCCCGCAGGATATTCTTCAGTGTCGTTCTCGTCGCCCCTGACCTGGGGCATGACCGCAACGCCGGTTTCGAAACCGGAAAGCCCCAGCGCCAATTTCGGGAAAACAATCAGGGCGACTGCCACCGCCATGAGCGGGTCCCCGTGGGAAGTCAGCAGGGTGGCCCACCAGTCGCCGACGACGACCGGTTGGGTGGAGATTTGAACCAGCGAGGCGCCCACCACCACGGCATTCAAGCCGAGGTACAGGACCACCAGGACCACCGCGACGGCGATGGCTTCCTTGAAACCGCGCAGGAAGACGGCGCCCAGCAACGCCAGGAGGAACAGGGTGACAAGGACGTTCTGTCCGTGCAGCCAGTCCGGCACAACCGGGTTCTCAATCACATGGGCGGTGGCGTCTGCAGCGGAGAGGGTCATGGTAATCATGAAGTCGGTGGCGGCGAAGCCGAGCAGGACCAGGACCAGGAGCTTGCCGCCCCAGCTGGGCAGCAACCGCTCAAGCATGGCGATGGAGCCTTCCCCGTGGTGGCTTTCGACGGCGACCCGCCTGTAGACGGGCAGGGCGCCCAGCAACGTCACGGCGACCAGCACCATTGTGGCGACGGGCGAAACGACGCCGGCAGCGAGCGCGGCGATGGCAGGCTGGTAGCCAAGGGTGGAGAAATAGTCGACACCCGTCAGGCACATGACCTGCCACCATGGATGGACCTTCCCGTGGGAGGACGCCGCCACGCCGGGCCCAAGGTGGGTGCCTTTGCTGTCCTGGAGCCCGAACAGAAGCCACAGCCTGAAGGCTTGCATTCCCCGCGGCCGCGGCGCGGAGGGATCAGCTGGCGGCCTGCTCAACGTGGTCATGGCATTTCCTTCCACGCTGCCACTGCACTGGTTCATGCCGAAGCTAGCACCGGGCAAAAGCGGCGGAGCAAGGAGGGACCGTTTATTAATGGTTCCTTTACACGCCGCCGGCCAGGCCTCCGGCCGGCACCCGCCCCGGCCCCCGAAGGTCACAGGAAAAATACTCGATTGAAACAATTCAGCAACCTTGCCACGGCATGCTGTGCATACGGGGACACAACAGCAGGAGGCGCATCATGGAGGCACGTAAAGTTCTCACCGGCCAGCTTCGGATCGGCGACCAGATCGAGGCGTGGCACAACGGCAAGCTATTCCACCGCGGGCGGGTGACCGACGTCGTACCCGCCCTGGAACTGTTCTGGATCCTGGACGCGAGGACGGGCGCGCGGAAGCTGCTGGACCCTGAGGCGCTGGAGATCCGGCATGTGGAGGAGCAGGCCAAGCCGCTGGCCCCGGCCTGATTTCCGCCCTTGTGACGGTGCCGTCCCGGTCAAAGGGACGGCACCGGCGCGTGCATAGAATGGACCCATTGCGGCACCGCTGCGGCAGTACGGGCGTCACCCGCCCGCAACCACCACGAAGGAGCACACCGTGATCGGATTCATCGTTGCAGGCCTCATCATCGGCGCACTTGCCCGCCTCATCAAGCCGGGCAAGCAGAACCTGGGCCTGCTGGCCACCCTCCTGCTGGGCCTTGCCGGCTCCGTCATCGGCGGCGTGGTGGCTTCGCTCCTGGGCACCGGGGACATTTTCGAGCTGAACTTCCTGGGCTTCATCGTGGCCGTCATCGCCTCGGTGCTCCTGGTGGGAACGGCTGAAGCGGTGGCCGGCCGCCGGAGTTCCGTACGCCGCTAAGGCCTGCCCTACGGCCATATCCAACGCGGGGTCACGCCGCGCCCTGACCGAGCAGTCAATTGGGCGCGAAGTGACCCCTTGTTGTTAGGCCCTGCCCTGGTACACGTCCGGGATGCCGTCCTGGTCGGCGTCCACCTTTTCCAGTTCTTCGGCCACCCGGTAGTGCCGGTTCCGGGCCTTCAGCACGGCCGTGGCCAGCAGGGCGGCGAGCAGGGACGCGGCCAGGATGCCCACCTTGGCGTGGTCGTCCTGCAGGGTGCCCTGCCCAAAGCTCAGCTCGGCCACCAGCAGCGACACCGTGAAGCCGATGCCGGCCAGGAGTGCCACGCCGAAGACATCGATCCACTTGAACGAGGTGTCCAGCTCCGCCCTGGTGGCCTTGGTCAGGACCCACGTGGTGCCCAGGATTCCGATCGGTTTGCCCAACACAAGCGCCGCGATGATGCCCAGGGCCACCGGGTCCGCGAGCGCTGAAGCCAGTCCTTCCAGGCCGCCCACCGCCACGCCGGCGGAAAAGAACGCGAAGACGGGTACCGCGATGCCCGCAGAAATGGGCCTGAACCGGTGCTCGAAGATTTCCGCCAGGCCTGGCCCTGCCTCCGGGCCGCCGCCGGCCTGTGACCGGATGACGGGGATGGCGAAGCCCAGCAGGACCCCGGCGACGGTGGCGTGGATGCCTGAGGCATGCACCAGGGCCCAGGTGACCGCGCCCAGGGGCAGCAGGATAAACCAGGATGCAAGGACCTTGCGGCCGAAGAAGTAGCGGAACTTCTGGGCCAGGAACGCATAGATGGCCAACGGAATGAGGGCCAGCAGCAGCGGCACGGGCTGCAGGTCGCTGGTGTAGAAGAACGCGATGATGGTGATGGCGATGAGGTCGTCCACCACAGCCAGCGTCAGCAGGAAGATCCGCAGTGCGCTGGGCAGGTGTGAGCCGATAATGGCCAGCACCGCCACGGCGAAGGCGATGTCCGTGGCCGTGGGGATGGCCCAGCCGCGCAGGGTTTCAGGACTGGTGAAGTTGATTGCCGCGTAGATGAGCGCCGGAACCAGCACGCCGCCCGCGGCTGCGGTAACAGGAACTATCGATTTGCTGATCTGGCGAAGATCCCCGGCAACGAACTCGCGTTTGAGCTCCAGGCCCACCAGGAAGAAGAAGATGGCCAGCAGTCCGTCCGCTGCCCAGGCGCCGAGGCTGAGGTCAAGGTGCCAGGGCTCGTAGCCCACCTTGAAATCGCGGAGGGCAAAGTAGCTGTCCGACGCCGGCGAGTTGGCCCAGAGGAGGGCGATGAGCGCAGCGGAGACCAGCAGGGCCCCGCCCACTGTTTCCTTGCGGAGAATCTCCCCGATCCGGAGCGCCTCCGCGTAGCTGCCGCGGGAAAAGACCGCGGGCTTCCGTGGCGGAGAAGGGGGCGTAATGGGCGAGGGATGGTTCATAGGGGCTCCCGGCATCTGGGTTCGACAAAATCATGCCGACCAGACTTCCCGGCGCACCTTTGTCCATCCTACAGGGGCTGCACTGTGCGCCATTTCACTTTTTTCCCATCCGAAACAGGAGCGGCGCCGAATCACTCCTGTCCCTCAACTGGGACAACCATGTCACTTGTATGAGGAGATGCTTTCCGATGAACAAGACACTTCGTTACCTCGCTGTTCCCACCCTCGCTCTGGGGGCCCTTGCCCTTTCCGGAGCCCCAGCCATGGCCCAGGACGGCGCTAACCACTACCAGTCCACCCTGGGCCAGATCAACGGCAGCGCAGGCTCGGGCAGCATCACCCTTGATGTCACTGGCAACCAGGCCCACGTTGTCCTCAAGGTTTCGGGCCTGCCCGCCACCTTCATGGATGCCCCGTACCCGCACGTTCAGCACATCCATGGCGGAGCCCAGGGAACCTGCCCGGGCCCTTCTGCCGACAAGGACGGCGACCAGGTCATCTCCACCACCGAGGGCGCCCCGTCCTACGGCGGCATCGTCACCACCCTTTCCACCAGCGGCGACACCAGCCCCGCCGCAGGCCTTGACCTGAAGGTCGGCGGCCAGGGCGCCGCATACACCGTCGACCGCACGTTTGAACTGAATGCCGAGACCAAGGCGGCCCTCCAGGCAGGCACCGCCGTGGTGGTGGTCCACGGCCTTGACCCCGCAACCCTCAGCGCAGCCGGCCAGGCGGCAAAGAGCGACCTCGCACCCACCCTCCCGCTGGCTGCCACGTCCCCGGCCCTGTGCGGGACCCTGGTGGCCGGACAGATGAAGATGCCGTCAGGCGGCGCTGACACCGGCATTCCCCAGGAAACCGGCACCGGCACCGCAGCCCTCGCGGCGGGCGGTGGCCTCGCCCTGGCTGCCCTCGCCGGCGGCGCCTACGTGGCACGCCGCCGCAACTCCGGATCAGCCGCGTAACTACAGGCTGACTGGATCACCGTGACTGACACGAATTCCGGCCGCCGCGGGGGCGTTGGGGCCTCCACGGCGGCCGGGCTTCTGCTCGCCTTGGCCCTGGGCGGCTGCGGCTCCGGCATGACCGGAACGTCCGACGCCGGCGCCCCACCTTCCGCGGCCGTCGACTCTCCCCCGCCCGCCCCGGCTGCAGCGGCACCTTCCGTGTCCACCCCCGCAGCGGCCGTGCCTCCTGCCGCAGGACCTGCGGCCCTGGCCCGGTCCGAGCCGGTTACCCTGGAAATACCTGCCATCGGAGTGCGGACCGACCTCCTGAAACTCGGCCTGCGGGAGAACGGATCACTTGAGGTCCCCCAGGACAGCGGGAACGGTGCCCCGGCCAGCTGGTACAACGGATCCCCCACCCCTGGCGAACGCGGACCATCCGTCATTCTGGGCCACGTCAACTCGCCCAACGGACGCGGCGGCGTCTTCGCGGACCTCCGCAAGCTGGTCCCCGGGATGGACATCGCCGTTTCCCGCGCTGACGGCAGCACGGCCGTCTTCACCGTTGACCGCGGTGCGCTCTACGGCAAGGACAGCTTCCCCACGCTGGAGGTCTACGGAAACACCTCCGGCCCCGAACTGCGGCTGATCACCTGCGATGGCTACGATCCCGCCACCGGGCTCTTCGACGACAACTACGTGATCTATGCCAAGCTCAAAGCCTGACCCGCTTCCAGGCAAACACCCACCTACGGCCGTAGGATCCGGAACGGATGCGGCCAGGACGGAAGAGCCATGACTAAACGCTTCCCACTGTTCGCCGCCCTGGCACTCTCTTCCCTGCTGCTCGCAGGCTGCGCGGCGGCGGCGGGGTCGACGGAAGCCGGGGCGGGAGCGCCGTCGTCGAACACCCCTGCCCCCGCCGCCGCGCCATCGGGTGCCTCGCCCTCGCCTCAGCAGGACGGCCACGCCGGGCACCACGGCGGCGGCCCCGCGTCCCCGCGGGACGCCAGCAGGGTACCCAGCGAGGCAGCAAGGATGGTGTGCGGGGACCAGCCGATGGACCGGCTCACCGCGATCCTTGACCTTGGGGATGACCCCCATACTGTCGAAACATGGGCGGACAGCACCTTCACGTGCATCTACCACCTGGACGAGGGCGCCCTGGAAATCTCCGTCAGGGAGGCGCCGGACCAGGCGGCGGCGCTGACTTACTTCGACGCCATGCAAGCCCTTGCGGTCGGCGCCGTGCCCATTGATGGACTGGCCAACCTCGGTTTTCCTGCCTACGAGACCGCTGACGGCTCAGCAGTGTTCCAGAAGGACAACTTCGTGCTGCAGGTGGACGCATCAGGCCTGCCGGGAACCGTGGGTCCGGATGCCGTCAGCCGCAACGCCCTGGCCTACCAGCTATCCACCACCATCCTGGCGTGCTGGGTGGAACACCACTAGCGGCTCGCGCTTTATCCCAGCGGGCCGCGTGTCCCGGGAAACCTGCTAGCCGGCCTGCTGGCGAACCGGCCTCCGCTGCCCGTCCATCGCAATGGCCTTCACAGCCGTTTCCAGGTAGTTGCGCGATTCCGCGGAGTTGGCCAGCTGCACGAGCTCCGCGGCGACCACCACCAGCTTCACGTTCCGGTGGCTGCTGGTGCTGACCAGCATCTGGAAGGCATCCTCCGACCCCATCTTCAGCTGGCCCATGAGGATGCCGCGTGCCTGGTCAATCACCGTGCGGGTGGAGGTCGCCCCGGCCACCGCATCCCGCGCCGTCTGCTCGGTTTCGCGCTGGAGCGTCGCGGTGAGGTCGATCATCACCCCTTCCAGGGCTGTGACCCTGCCGTCGTGCACGATCCCGTCGCCGGAGGTCAGAACACGCCGGGTCCGCCCCTGGGCATCGATAACGCGGTGGTACATGCAGAAGTAGCCGCCGGTCCGGACAACCTGCGCAACAATCTCCTCGCACCGGGGCCTGTCCTCGGGATGCTTGTGGGAGAACAGCAGTTCGAGGGTGGGCACAACTTCGCCCCGCCGGTATCCGTGCAGCTGGAACATGCCGTCGGACCAGTGGATCTTCCCCGACGCAAGATCCACGTGGAAGGTTCCGGCACCGCAGGGGCTGTCCCCCAGTGCGCTTGAGTAGGTGTAAGGGCCACGGAGTTCCGTCACGGGCCACCCCCCTTGTAGCAGTCGTCCGCGGGCCGTCGGCACGCACTGCTCCAAGTATTGCCGCCCGGAGACGCGCCGGATAGTGCCCATAGCCCCTTTCCCCCGGCCGGGGAACAGGCAAAGAGCTTGACCGCTATACCCCCTAGGGGTATATTCAAGGTGTTGTCAGTGAAGTGGTATGTCCCGGCCGGTGCCCGCACCGCCATCACAGCCGTTCAACCCCAGCACCCTGGTACTCCAGCAAGGAATCATCCTTCACAAGGAATGGAACTGACATGTTTGACATTGAAAACCGGACCGCGCTCCCCCTGGCCTCCAGTGCCGGCTGCAGCTGCTGCTCCCCTGCCGCACACGCACACAAGGCGCCAGCCGCCGTCGAAATTTCCGACGCCGGCACAGGCTCCCGGCGGACGTTCGCCGTTGAGGGCCTCACCTGCGGCCACTGCGTCCAGACCGTCGAGAAGGCCGTCTCCGCCCTTGACGGCGTTGAATCGGCATCCGTTGACCTCGTGCCGGGCGGCCGTTCCGGCCTCACCGTGACAGGCACCGTTTCGGACGCGGCGGTCCGGCGGGCCGTCATCTCGGCCGGGTACTCCCTGGCTTCCAACTGACTTTCCAGCCGGGGCTGATGGCCCCGGCTGCGGCGTCCTCCAAGGAGGAACATATGGAACACCTGCAGGATCACCAGCACATGCACCATCACGACGACGGCCCCTCACGCGGGACCCTCACCAAACCCGCGGCTCCCCCGGCTGCCGGCGGGCTTGGCGGCCACGCCCGCCACGACGACGACCACGCCGTCCACACCCACGGGCAGCACGCCGGGCACAGCACGGCCATGTTCAAGAACAGGTTCTGGCTCACGCTGGCGCTGTCCGTCCCCGTGGTCTACTTCAGCCCCATGGTGGGCCACATCCTGGGCTACATGGCGCCCGTATTTCCCGGCTCAGCCTGGATCCCGCCCGTCCTGGGCACCGTCATCTTCCTGTACGGCGGCCAGCCATTCCTGAAGGGCGGGCTGCAGGAGCTGAAAGACCGCCGGCCGGGCATGATGCTCCTGATCGCCATGGCCATCACCGTGGCGTTCGGCGCCTCCTGGGTTACCAGCCTGGGCCTGGGCGGGTTTGACCTGGACTTCTGGTGGGAGCTGGCGCTGCTGGTGGCCATCATGCTGCTGGGCCACTGGATCGAGATGCGCGCCCTGGGGGCGGCCCAGGGCGCCCTGGATGCCCTCGCCGCGCTGCTGCCCGACGAAGCCGAACGGATCACAAGCACCGGAACGGAAACCGTTCCCGTCTCCGAGCTCCGGCCCGACGACCTGGTCCTGGTCCGCTCCGGCGGCCGCATGCCGGCCGACGGAACGGTGGTGGACGGGCAGGCGGAATTTGACGAGTCGATGATCACGGGCGAATCGAAGACCGTGCCGCGCGGCCCGGGCGATCCCGTGGTGGCCGGAACAGTCGCCACGGATACCAGCGTCCGCGTCCGGGTGACGGCGGTTGGCGAGGACACGGCACTCGCCGGCATCCAGCGCCTGGTGGCCGAGGCGCAGTCATCGTCCTCTCGGGCCCAGGCGCTGGCCGACCGTGCCGCGGCCTTCCTGTTCTACTTCGCTGCCGGCGCAGGCGTCATCACCTTTATCGCGTGGACCCTGATGGGCAGCATCCCGGAAGCCGTGACCCGCACCGTCACCGTCCTGGTCATCGCCTGCCCGCATGCACTGGGCCTGGCCATCCCGCTGGTGATCGCCATCTCCACGGAGCAGGCTGCCCGCGCCGGGGTCCTGATCAAGAACCGGATGGCGCTGGAACGGATGCGGACCATCGACGTGGTCCTCTTCGACAAGACCGGCACCCTCACCACCGGCGAGCCTCAGCTGGTGGACGTTGCGGCCGCTGACGGCGTGGGTGCAGACGAGCTGCTGGCCCTGGCCGCCGCGGTCGAGTCGGACAGCGAGCACCCTGTGGCCCGGGCCATCGTCCGCGCAGCCCGGGAACGCAACCTGACCCTGCCTGCCGCCGCCGGCTTCACCTCGCTGACCGGCCGCGGCGTCCGGGCCTCTGTGGACGGGCGCACCGTGCACGTGGGCGGGCCCGCCCTCCTGCGCGAGCTTGGCGCCGTCGAACCCTCCGCCCTGGCCCGGTCCACCCGCGGGTGGATGGACCGCGGCGCTGCCGTCCTGCATGTCATTGACGACGGCGGCCGCGTGCTGGGGGCAGTCAGCCTCGAGGATGCGGTGCGGACGGAGTCGCGGCAGGCGGTTGCTGCCCTGCAGAACCGCGGCGTGAAGGTCGGCATGATCACCGGCGATGCCCGGCAGGTGGCGCAGGCCGTGGCCGCGGACCTGAAGATCGATGAGGTGTTCGCGGAAGTCCTGCCGGCGGACAAGGACAAGAAGGTGGCCGAGCTCCAGGCCCGCGGGCTGAAAGTGGCCATGGTGGGCGACGGCGTCAACGACTCGCCGGCGCTGGCCCGCGCCGAGGTGGGCATCGCGATCGGCGCCGGCACGGACGTGGCCATGGAGTCTGCCGGGGTGGTGCTGGCGGGGAACGATCCGCGGGCGGTCCTGTCCATGGTGGACCTGTCCCGGGCCAGCTACCGCAAGATGTGGGAGAACCTGGTGTGGGCCACGGGCTACAACATCCTGTCCGTGCCGCTGGCCGCAGGCGTCCTGGCGTTCGCCGGCGTGGTCCTCTCCCCGGCCGCGGGCGCGGTCCTGATGTCCGCATCCACTATCGTGGTGGCTTTGAACGCCCAACTGCTCCGGCGGGTGAAACTCAACCCGTCCGAGGTACGTTGAACGTGCAGGAGCGGCCCTGGTGAAGACCCGGTCCGGCAGAAACCAGTCCAGCAGCAACCTGTTCAGCAGAAAGGAGGAAGCAGCATGACCGCACGCACCCGCGTCCTGTCGGCCGCACTCCTCCGCGCGGGACTGCTGGCTGCCGTCCTGGCCATCGTGGCCGGGATCTTCGGAATGCACGTCATGACCGCCCACTCGTCGCACGCGGGGCACGCCGCCGTCGTCCAACCCCAGGCGGCACAACCTGCCGCTGCACAACTCCCCGGCGGGCACTCCGCCGGGGACGCCGCCGTCGTGCATTCCCTCGCCGGGGACACAGGCGGGCACCCCGCCGTCGGGCACCTGGCCGGGCACCCCGCCGTCGAACACCCAGCCGTCGAACAGGGCTCAGGACAGGCTCACGGCGCCGCTGCCGGATACCAGGCCGCAAGACCAACTTTTTCGGCCGCAGAATCCTGCAGTTCCGGCTGCCCGGGCGCGCAGGAAGCCGGCGCGCCCTGCATCCCGCTGGCCAAGACCGCTTCGCTCGCCGTTGTCCCGCCCCAGGCCGGCACCGCCGGGCCCGCGCCCACAGCCATCGCCCGGGGCGCCGTCGGGTACTCGTACATCCCGGCAAGCCCCACACCCTGCGACCTGTCCATCAGCCGGACGTAAGCGGACTGCGCCGCGTGGCTCTCCACGCACGATTGGCCCAGTTCACATTACTTCCCTGAAGGACACCCCAAAAAATGAACACGAACCTCAAAACCCTTACCATCGCCGCTGCCCTGGCGGCCTCGCTCGGCCTTGCCGGGTGCGCCGCCGGCTCCGGAAGCTCCGGCGGAAACACCATGCCCATGAACCACGGCAGCTCCGGCCCCATGGCCAGCATGATGCCGGACGCCAGTGCGGACCATAACCAGGCGGACATCATGTTCTCGCAGATGATGATCCCGCACCACGCGCAGGCGGTGGAGATGAGCGACATGATGCTCGCCAAGCCGGACCTGCCCGCGGAGGTCACCGCGCTGGCCACCAAGATCAAGAACGCCCAGGCGCCCGAGATCGAGACGATGACCGGCTGGCTCAAAGAGTGGAACGTGCCCGTCATGATGTCGGACCACTCGGGACACGGCATGGGCGGCATGGTGGACTCCCAGGGCCTGGAGAAGCTCAAGGCCGCGCAGGGAACGGAAGCCGTCCGACTTTTCCTGGAGCAGATGATCGGACACCATGAGGGCGCGATCGACATGGCAAAGCAGGAGATCGCCGCCGGCAAGCACGCCGGGTCCATCCAGCTCTCCCGGGATATCGTCACGTCCCAGGAGGCTGAGATCGCCCAGATGAAGGAGATGCTGGCCGCGCTCTAACCTGCCCCTCCCTCCCGACGCTCTCTCACTTAATGGGCGAAAATTGGCCAACGCTCTCTCACTTAATGGGCCATATTGGCCGATGCTCTCTCACTTGACGGGCCATCTTGGCCAACGCTCTCTCACTTGACGGGCCATCTTGGCCGACGCTCTCTCACTTTCCTTACGAAAGTGAGAGAGCGTCCGCTGTAAAACCGCGTTAAGTGAGAGAGCGTCCGCTGTAAAACCGCATTAAGTGAGAGAGCGTCGGTTTGGGACGGGACGCAGGGGCCGGCCCCCGTTGCAGTCAGGCGCCGGGCCTGACGTGCTCGGGACGGATTCCGACGCCGATGAACCGGGCAGTCATCCGGCGCAGCAGGGGCGAGGCGAACCGGAGGAGCCCGACGAACCAGCGCGGCGCGACGCTGTCGCCGGCGGTTGCCCGGACAATGGCCTTGTGCCCGTTGCGCTGGAGCATCTGCATCACCTTCACCGGCTTCTCCCTGCGCCGCTGCACCGCCGCGAGCTTTCCGGCCGGCGCGGTCCCGGCCGCAAGGTCCCCGGAGATGGCGTTGAACAGCGCAACGGCATCCTGGATGGCGAAGTTCACGCCAACGCCGAACATCGGGGACATCGCATGGGCGGCGTCGCCGATCGCGATGAATCCCGGACGGTACCAGCGGCGGAGCCGGTTGATCTGGACCGAAAGGAGCTTGATCTGGTCCCAGTCCACGAGGGTGGTGACGACGGGGCGCAGAACAGGAGCCGCGTGGCTGATCCTGGCCCGGAGCGCCTCCAGCCCTGCCGCACGAAGCTCGTCGTACCCGCCCTTCCGGATGACCATGCCCGACTGGTACCTGTCGCCGCGGTCGATGGTCAGGACCATGCCTTGGCGGGAGATGTAGCCGAGGGTTGCCGGCGGCGGTTCCGGCGGTTTGGGCAGGCTGAACCAGAGAACGTCGATGGGCACGCCAAACTCGTCGGGAGTCATCCCGGCCGCGGCGCGCAGCCCGGACGCCCGCCCGTCCGCAGCTACGGTGAGCGTCGCACGGATCTCAAGGTCGTCGTCGTCCGCTGTCGCCGCCCGTACGCCGCGAACCTCGTCCTGCTCGACAATGAGGCCGGTGGCTTCGGTGAGCATGCGCAGCTCGAAGTTGGGAAACGCCGACGCCTCGCCCGCCAGGAAGTTCAGGAAATCCCACTGCGGCGCCAGGACCAGGAAGTTGTCGGGCTCCGGGAGGGTCCTGAAGTCCACGATAGTGAAGCGCCGGCCGTCCATGACGACGTCCATCGCGGGCAGGCGCGTGAGCGGCAGCTGCAGGAATTTTTCCCGCAGCCCGAGCTCGCCCAGCAGTGTCACGGTGGAAGGATGCACGGTGTCGCCGCGGAAGTCACGAAAGAAGTCGGCATGCTTCTCGAGCACTGTAACGCGCAGCCCCGCGCGTGCCAGCAGGTAGCCGAGCACCATCCCGGCCGGTCCGCCGCCGGCAATGACGCAGTCACGCTCGATAACTTTCTCCACGGTCATATCATCGTGCCTCCTGCCCGGAAAGGTGAGAGAGGGTTTCCCAAAAACCCGCATCAAGTGAGAGAGGGTCCGGGTGATGCGTGTTAAGTTGAAATCCGCGGGCTGGACGGTCCGCGCACCGGCTGGAAAGAGAAAATCCCCTTGGACACGTCCGAACCAGTAAAAATCCTGACCGTCTGCACAGGCAACATCTGCCGCTCGCCGGTGGCCGAGCGGCTGCTGCAGGCGGGACTGGACCAGGCGGTGCCGGGCGGTTTCGTTGTGGCCAGCGCGGGCACCCGGGCCATGGTGGGCGACCCCATGCAGCCCCTCTCCGCGGACATCGTCCGCACCTTCGGCGGGAACCCGGACAACTTCGCCGCCCGCCAGCTGACCCCGAAGATCCTCCGCGGCGTGGACCTGGTGCTCACCATGACCTCCGCACACCGCGGCGAGGTGCTGCAGCTGGACGCCTCCTTCCTCAAACGGACGTTCACCATCCGCGAGTTCGCCCGCATGCTCGACGTCCTGGACCAGCGCGCAGCAGCGTCCGGGGGCAGCGCGCCCGCCAGGGATGATGACGACGACGGCGGCTGGCTGGGCGCCAACACCGCCTTCTGGAAGAGCCTCCCGGCACGGGCCGCGGGGGTGCGGCACCTGTCCTTGCCCGCCGACGCCGCCGAGAACGACATCGTCGACCCCTACCGGCGCGCGCCCGAGGTGTACCGGCAGATGGAGGACGAACTGGCGCCCGCGATCGTCTCCATCCTCCGCCACGCGCGCCTGAACGCACCGGCTCGCGGGACACGTGCGGAGTCGCCGTAGCGTTCGGGCGGTCCCGCACCTCTCCGGCGACCCCGGCACTTCTCCCGGCGGCGACGTTCCCGCCTGACCGCGCTGCCGCCGTCGTAATCAAGCGTGATTCGTCTGACCCCGTCAGGCGACGCAAGGTGACAGTTTGGACAACTTTGTAGCCAGCAGGGCCTCGGCTGGCGGACACTGATCCCACCCATTCACAAAGAGGTGAGGCACAATGAGCACGCCTGACGGTTCTGACCCCTCCGGCCCCAACGCATCCGCGTCCGCCCCCGGTCCCCACAACGGCAGCTGGGTGGCGCACGGCCGCCGGCGCTGGATAGCCGCACTGCTGGCGCTGGTCCTGGTGGCCGCCGCCGTCGTCGCAGTCATCAGCCTCAACCGTTCCGGCACGGAGGCGCAGCCCGCCGCGACGCAGAGCGAATCGCCGTCCCCGTCGGCAACCCCCTCGGAAACTCCCTCCGAAACGCCGCCGCTGGCCCCTGCTCCCCCGCCGCCGCCCGAGCCGATCCCGGAGCTGCCTGCGGCGCCCATGAACGTGCTGGTCATCGGCAGCGACAGCCGTGCCAGTGCTCGGGACGCCGCAGCCCACACGGCGGCAACCGGCGAGGCCATGGACCACCGGTCGGACACCCTCATGCTGGTCCACGTCCCCGCCGACCGCAGAACCCTGTTCATCATCTCCATCAACAGGGATACGTGGGTGGACATCCCGGGCTTCGGCGGCGCAAAGATCAATGCCGGGCTGCAGTACGGCGGCATCGACATGACCACCCAAACGGTGCAGTCACTGTTCGGGATCACCATTGACCACACCGTTATGCTGGACTTCCACGGCTTCCGGGGCATGGTGGACGGGCTGGGCGGGATCGACGTCAACGTGCCCATTCCGTTCCAGTCCACGCACGACACGGGGCACGTCTTCGGTCCGGGCGTGAACCACCTGGACGGGCAGTCCGCGCTGGAGTTCGCCCGGGAGCGGTACGCATTTTCCGACGGCGACTTCCAGCGCGTGCGCAACCAGCAGATCCTGCTCAAAGCCATCCTGGCCCGCCTGACCGGCGGGGGCGGCCTGAACGACGTCAACGCCGTGCGCGGTCTGGTGGATTTCGCGTCCTGCTGCCTGACCGTGGACCGGGGCTTCGACCCCGTGCAGGCTGCCATCCTTGCCTACAGCCTGCGGAACCTGGACGTGAACGCGATCGGCACCATGACCCTGCCCACGGCGGGCTCCGGATTCATCGCGGGCCAATCGGTTCTATTCCCGGATTACGGGGCAATCAACGCCGTTGGGGCTGCGCTGCGGGAGGGGCGGATCGGGGAGTTCGCGGTTCCGTAGCCGGCTGAGGCCGCGGGCATTGGCGGACGAGCGGCCCTGCCCCGCATGAGCGGTGCCGGGCAACACCGTTCCTGCGGTCGAGGGCCGCTCGTCCGGCTAAGGGGCCCACCTGGCTGTTCAACCGGGGCTCACCCGGGGTTCACCGGCGGGAAAACGTCTGTGCGCCCGGCCCCTGGAGGCTGGACGGCATGACTGACATTTCACGCCGCACCATCGTCAAGGGATCCGTCCTCGCTGCCGCACTGGCAGCCACACCCGCCGCCGCCCAGGCCGCCACAGTGCAGTCGCCGGCCGGCGTCGCGTTGGTCCGGAACCGGCTCACCCTGCCCAGCGGCATCGCCACCGGAGACGTCACCTCCGATTCCGCCGTCCTGTGGTCACGTTCTTCCGGCGCCGGGCGGATGACCGCGGTGCTGCGGGCCGTGGACGACGGCGGCGAGGTCCTCCGCGGCCGCGGCGCCTTTGAGCGCGTCCTCCGCGGGCCCCGCGCCACCCAGGCCTCCGACTTCACCGCCAAGATCCATGCCGGGAACCTGCCCTCCAACACGCGCTTTGCACTGGAGATCAGCTTCGAGGACGACGGCGGCGCGGCCGGCGAGACTGTCAGCGGCAGCTTCCGCACGGCTCCCGACGCCGGGACGTATAACGGCAACGGCCGCACCGGTGACACAAGCAACGGCGGCGAGGTGCCGGCGTCGTCCGCCCAAAGCTTTGTGTGGACCGGCGACACCGCCGGCCAGGGCTGGGGCATCAACGAGGAAATCGGCGGGATGCGCGGCTACCGCGCCATGCACCAGACCCGTCCGGACTTCTTCATCCACTCCGGCGACACCGTCTACGCCGACGGCCCCATCACGGAAACCGTGGTGGAGAAGGACGGGCAGGTGTGGCGGAACCTGGTCACGGAGGAGGTGTCCAAGGTGGCCGAGACGCTCACGGAATTCCGCGGCCGGCACCGCTACAACCAGATGGACGCCAACATGCGGGCCATGTTCGCTGACGTCCCCGTCATCGCCAACTGGGACGACCACGAGACCACCAATAACTGGTACCCCGGCGAGATCCTGGACGATCCCCGCTATACCATCCGCGACGTCAACACCCTTGCCGCCCGCGGCCGCCAGGCATGGCAGGAGAACATGCCCATCGCCGATTCCGCAGCGCTGTGGCGGCCGGGTACGTTCGACGACGCCGGCCAGTACCAGCCCGCCCGCATCTACCGGAAGATCAGCCGCGGCCCGCAGCTGGACATCTTCTGCCTGGACATGCGGACGTTCAAGTCCCCCAACACGGACGGCAAGGAGCCATACGCCACCTCGATCCTGGGCCAGGAGCAGGTGGACTGGCTGATCCGCGAGGTGACCAAGTCCAAGGCCACCTGGAAGGTCATCGCTGCCGACCTGCCGCTGGGCATCATCGTGGGCGACGGGCCGGTCAACCAGGAAAGCGTCTCAAACCGCGACGCCGGTGCACCCCTGGGCCGTGAGCTTGAGATCGCCGGGGTATTGAGCGCATTCAAGCGCAACCAGGTTAGGAACGTGGTGTGGCTGACCGCCGACGTTCACTACTGCGCCGCGCACCACTACTCCCCTGAGCGTGCGGCCTTCACCGACTTCGACCCCTTCTGGGAATTCGTGGCCGGGCCGATTGCGGCGGGTTCATTTGGACCGAACAAGATGGACGGCACGTTCGGGCCCGAGGTGGTGTTCTCCAAGGCGGGCAAGTTCGCGGGAGAGTCACCGCGCAACGGCGAGAACCAGTTCTTCGGTCACGTGCAGCTGGGCGAAGACAACACTTTCACGGCAAGCCTCCGGAACGCCAACGGCGCCACGGTGTTCTCCAAGGTGCTGACGCCGGAGCGGTAAGCCGGCGGGCATTTCCGCGCCTGATCCGGACAGCCGCGCCCCGGGCCCCGGGAGCGGGTGTCCGAATCGGGCGCGGATTTCCGTTGCGGGCGCGAGATGCCGGCCGCCGTCACCCGTTATTTTCCCCGCCCGCTGGGTACGCCGCTGGTAGTGTTCCTGCAATCGGAACGGCACGCAGACGGGGTGATTCTCTTGAACGACGACGGGCTGACAGAGGCTGTGCAGGAAGCCGGGGCGGTGGAACTGCTACTGGTCCGGCACGGCGAGAGTGAAGGCAACGTTGCCGCCACCGAGGCCCGGGAGGCAGGGGCGGCGGTCATCGCCGTGCCGGCCCGCGACGCCGATGTGAACCTGTCCGACATTGGGCAGGAGCAGGCCAAGGCCCTGGGCGCGGCTTTGGCCCGGACCGCCGAGGAGTTCCGGCCGGACGCCGTGGTTTCCTCGCCCTATGCACGTGCCCGTCAGACGGCGGAAATCGCCGTGGAGGTGGCGGGCTGGCCCGTGAAGGTGCGCACCGATGAACGGCTCCGGGACCGCGAACTGGGCATCCTGGACCGGCTCACCCGGCTGGGCGTGGAGCAGCGTTACCCGGACGAGGTGGAACGCCGCGAATGGCTGGGCAAGCTGTACTACCGGCCGCCGGGCGGGGAATCCTGGGCGGACGTGGCCCTCCGGCTGCGCTCCGTCCTGGCGGAACTGAACAACCTCGGCACCGGGCATCGGGTGATGCTGGTGTGCCACGACGCCGTGATCATGCTCTTCCGGTACGTGCTTGAAGGGCTGAGTGAAGCAGAACTCCTGGACCTGGCGGACACCACCTCGGTCCTGAATGCCTCCCTGACCCGCTATGTGCGGCCCTCCGGCGCCGGCCGCTGGACGCTCGAAAGCTTCAATGTCGCGGACCACCTGACCGAGCAGGGCGTTGCTGTGACCGAACATGCCGGGGACGCCAGTGTCCACCCGCGGTGAGGCGGGCGCGGCCGGGGCCGCGCAGCCAGCCCTGGTGACGCCGTCGCTCCTGCGCGACTGGCCGCTCCCTGCCGCCGGCGAGGACAAGTACTCCCGCGGATCGGTATTGGTGGTCGGCGGGGCCCGGGCGACTCCCGGTGCGGCCCTGCTCTCCGGTGCTGCCGCCCTTCGGGCCGGCGCCGGGAAACTCACCCTGGCGGTCGCGGAATCGGTGGCTGTCCACGTGGGCGTCGCGCTGCCGGAGTGCGGGACAGTGGGCCTGCCGGAAACCCCCGGCGGGTCCGTAACGGCCGAGGGACTGGACCTCATTGCCCCGTACCTGGACAAGGCAGATGCCGTACTGGTGGGTCCGGGCCTCGATGACCTGGACCTGGCCGAGGAGCTGCTCCGGGCGCTGCTCGGGCGGGAGGCCGCCTCCGGGAAAGGGAACGACGGCGGAGGTCCCGCCGTCGTCCTCGATGCCTACGCTTTGGGTGCTTTGGCCAACGTGGAGGACCAGTCCGGTCCGTGGAAGGGGCGCCTGATCCTGACGCCCAATCCCAAGGAGGCTGAGATCCTGCTTGGCCGCGGGCTGGAGGACCTGCCTGCTGATGTCGCGGAGATTGCCGAACGGTACCAGGCGGTGGTGAGCTGCCAGGGCCTGGTCGCGAGGCCGCCGGGTGATGCTCCGGAAGAGGCGGAGCTCTGGAAAATCACCACGGGGTACGGCGGGCTGGGGACCTCAGGCAGCGGGGATGTCCTGGCCGGTGCCATCGCCGGCCTTCGCGCCCGGGGAACCAGTGAAGCCCAGGCTGCGTGCTGGGGCACCCATCTTCATGCGGCTGCTGCGGACAGGCTTGCCAGCCGGCTGGGACCCCTGGGCTTCCTGGCGCGCGAACTCGCGGACGAGCTGCCCGCGCTGATGCTGGAACTCAACACCTGATCCCTCCAGGTTAAAAGCAACGCGGGGTCACTTACGGTCCATCCGACGTGGTTTTTTGCGCGATAGGTGACCCCGCGTTGCTTTCTCCGGGCATGAGACGACCCCCGGCCGAAGCCGGGGGCCGCCATACCGGGAAGTGCGGGTGTAGGCTGCCGGTGCGCTTTAAGCGCTGTGGCGTGCATACTGTGCAATCCGCCCTAAAGGCAGTCAGCAAATCCCCGACTTTCCGATCCTGTGTTGAAGCTAGGCGGCAATCTCTTGCTTGGCCCCCTTCGTCTCAATTTCAATCTTGCGCGGCTTGGCCTTTTCGGCGACAGGAATCCGCAGCGTCAGGACACCGGCGTCGTACGTAGCCTTTACGTTGTCAGTATCCAGGGTGTCCCCAAGGATCAACTGGCGGCTGAACACGCCGCGCGGCCGCTCGGAGGCGATCAACTCGGTGTCCTTGCCTGCAGGGTCGGGGCGCTCGGCCCGTACCGTCAGGACGTTCCGTTCCACATCCAGATCCACAGAATCCAGTGCGACGCCGGGCAGATCAAAGGCGACGACAAATTCCTGGTCCTCCCGCCACGCGTCCATCGGCATCGCTGCCGGGCGCGCCGCCGTGCCGAGGACCTGCTGGGCCAGCCTGTCCAACTCGCGGAACGGATCAGTTCGCATCAACATGGCTTCCCTCCTCGTAAGAGACGGTCCAACACTTTTCCGCATCAGCCGATCTGTATTGGCTGATATAGATTTTTTATCACTGAGGAATCAGGTCTGCAAGGGGTTCCGAAGGGTATTTTTGAAGTTTTTTGCGGCCTCGCGGGACATGGGTGAGGGGCCCATCGCGGTACGCGAAGGCCCCTCAGATACTGCTTGTCAGCTCCGCGTCGGGTCCGGCCGCAGCGGCGCCGGGCCCGGATCCGGCACCGGCAGCGGGCCCGGGGGTTCCGGTGCGGGGAACGGATTGGGAGCCGGCGGGCCCGGGTGGCCGGGGTGGGCTGGATCTGGCTGGTCCGGGCCTGGTTCCGGCGGGAACGGCTCGGGCTCGTGCACTGGCGGGATGGTCATGTGACGTTCCCCTCTCACGTTTGATGGACGTGCCTTGGCGTGAACAGGATACGCCCGCCGCCTCAAGCCCACTAGGCCGGCGGCCCGCCGTTCCCGTCAGTCCGGGACGGCACCCACCAGCCGGAGCCAGGCACGCAACTGGTGCAGGTCCGACTCCCCGCAGCGGAAACCGACATGGCCGTCCGGGCGCACCGCAACGATGCCGCGGCCGGGATGGCTGCTGAGCCGATGCACATGGACCTTGCGCCCTGAAAACGCGAGCTCCGCGCCCGCCACATCCCAGCCGGCATCATGCTCCAGCAGAATGTGGACGCCCGGCGCGGCCGTCAGCTCGTGAAGGCGGGCGGGCTGCCCGCCGGTGGCTGCCGGCGCGTCCGGGAGCCGGTCCCCCGGCCGCGGCCACCGTGCTGCGGGCGGGGTGCCCTCCAGCGATATGCCGCTGTTCCGGTAGCGGACAAAAGGCTGTGCCAGCAGCCTGATGCCGGCAGACGTGAGGCGCCGCCGGCGCAGCAGCACCGGCAGCAACGGCGCGGAAACCGGAAGGAGGCCGCGGAGCAGGCGCGCAAGGGGGTGGGGTGACGCTTCCCCGAAAAAGATGACGTGGGTCAGGGCCAGCACGCGCCGGGCAGCGAGGCGGCGCTCGTAGTCATAGGAGCCGAGCAGTTCCGGGTGCGTCCCGCCGTCGGAAGCGAATCCAAGCTTCCAGCCAAGATTCAGCGCATCAAGGATGCCGTTGTTCATCCCCTGGCCGCCCGCCGGCGAATGGGCGTGCGCGGCGTCTCCGGCCAGGAACAGGTTCCCGCTGCGGAACCTGCTGGCCACTCGGTGCTGCAGGCGGACCTGTGCGGACCACCGCACGTCCCGCACCGTCGCCTCCAGCCCCGACCCCTGGACGAGCCGGGCCACTTCCCCCGCCGGGACTGCCGGCCCCAGCTGCCCGAACGGGCCGGCGGCATGCGGGTCTGCCGTGCGGGTGGCGAGCAGCCGCCACGTGGCGCCCTCGCCCAGGGCGAAAAGGAACGCAAGCCCCGCGCTTCCCACAGCGACATGGAGGAGTCCGGGGTCCAGCGGGCCATCGAGCTCCAGGTCGGCCAGGACTGCCTCCACCCGGTACGGCGCCCCGCTCCACTCGGCACCGACGAGCCCGCGCACGGTACTGGATTGCCCGTCGCATCCGGCGAGGAAGCGGCATTCGTGCTGCTCCAGGCCCTGTTCGTGCGGGTTGCCAAGGGTCCGGTTCGCCCCGGGGAAGTTGCCGTCCGCCAGCCGCAGGTCGGCGCGCAACGCTCCGCCCCTGCCCGGGAAGGCGGCGAGGCCACGGAACTCAACGCCCCAGTCCACCGGCACGTCCCGGGCTTTGAGCGCGCGCCACAGAACGTCTTCGACGTCGGCCTGACGGACCAGCGTCAGGTGCGGGAAGGCCGTGTCCGGAAGGTCTGCGTGGCCAAGCCTGGCCTGCACCACCCGCTTGCCGAGGTGGATGCGTGCCTCCGGGGTGGTGTCCCCCCGGCTGAGCAGTTCGTCCGTGACACCCAGCGGCCGGAGGCCCTCGAGTGCACGGGCGTGGAGCATCATTGCCCGGGAGGGGCGCACCCGTTCCGCCCGCCGGTCGACAATGCGTACGGTGGCTCCGTGGGCATGCGCCTGGAGCGCAGTTGCCAGGCCTGCAGGACCGGCGCCCACCACCAGGACGTCGCTGTGGACGGTCATGGGTGGCCAAGGAGCCGCCACCAGGCCGGGCCGGCCCCTGCGGCGGCAGCTTCCATCCGGGCCGGGTCTGCGAGCGCCTCATCCCGGCGCAGCCCGGGCAATACTTTGTACCTGATCGAGCCCGGGACGCTCACCAGTTCCAGCACCCGCCACAGGGATGCCGCGTAATGGTGTGCCCTTTCCGCGCCATCCCATTCGTAGAAGCCCCGATACACTCCGCGGTCGTCATGCGCGCACCAGAGCTTTGACACGAAACCAGGAAACCCGACGAAGAGCGGCGTGTTGAGCAGGCTTTCGGCTTCGAACAGGCGGTGCGCCCTGCCCCGCACCAGCCTGAGCCTGAAGGCGACAACGAGGGTGCACGGCTCCCCGGGCGCGGCTCTGACGGCCGTTTCCCGGTACACCCGCGACGTGCTGCCGTCCGCGAACTGCAGGACGCGTCCCACGTTTTCCCCGGGCAGGTGGACCTGCCGCCGGGCCAGCATCACGAAGCTCCTGCCCACACACCCGGCCACCGCCCGCCAGGCCTGGGCCCTGGGGGCCGGACCTTGTTCGCTGGACATTGCCGCTCTCCTTCCGCGCCCCCTGGTGTCCGTCCGGTCTGTCCCTCCACTCCCTCCACCGTCCCGCACACCGGTCCCCGCCCCTAGGGTCTTTGGCCCTTTTCACCCCGCACCGCTGCCGCGCGCACCGCCGTCGGACGCCCTTTACTCCCGGGCCGGGAGGCGGCGATCCCCCGGTAGCGAACGGCCGGATAATTGTCGGCGCGGATCTATATATTGAAGGAATGACCCAGACTCCGCTGCGGGACTCCGCCGCCACTGCCGCTCCCACACCGCCGGTTGCCAAGAAGATCCCGTCCGAACGTGTCCACCACGGGGACGTTTTCGTGGACAACTACGAGTGGCTGCGGGACAAGGAATCCGCCGAAGTGGTGGCGCACCTGAAAGCCGAGAATGCCTACCAGGAAGCGGTCACCGCACACCAGGAGCCGCTGCGCGAGGCCATTTTCCAGGAGATCAAGGGCCGCACCCAGGAAACGGACCTCTCCGTGCCGCACCGCAAGGACGGCTGGTGGTACTTCAGCCGCTCCGTGGAGGGCAAGGAATACGGCATCCAGTGCCGGGTCAGGGCCGCGGACACCGGGGACAAGGTTGCCGACTGGACCCCGCCCGCCGTCCAGCCCGGCGTCGAAATCCCCGGCGAGGAAGTCCTGCTTGACGGCAACGTGGAGGCGGAGGGCAAGCCGTTCTTCTCGGTGGGCGGCTCGGCCGTAACCGTGGACGGCACCCTCTACGCCTATGCCGTGGACAACTCGGGGGACGAGCGCTTCACCCTCCGCATCAAGGACCTCAGCACCGGCGAGCTGCTGCCGGACGTCATCGAGAACATCTTCTACGGCGTTGCCTTCTCCCCCGACGGCACCCGGATTTTCTACACAATGGTGGATGATTCCTGGCGCCCGTACCAGGTGAAGGCGCACGTCCTGGGCACGCCTGTGGCCGACGATGTGGTCATCTACCAGGAGGACGACGCCGCCATGTGGCTGGGCTTCGAGCTCTCAGCTGACCGGCGCCACCTCGTGCTGGGCATCGGGTGCTCGGAGTACAGCGAAACCCGCCTGCTCCGCTTTGACGACCCCGCCCAGGAACTCACCACCGTGATCTCCCGGAACGACCACGTGCTCTATGAGGCCGAGCCGTTCCTGCTTGCCGGGCCGGACGGCGAAAAACGCGAGCGCATCCTGCTGACGCACAACCGCGGTGCGGTCAACTCCATGGTCTCCCTGGCGGACCCGGCGGAGCTCGCCAAGCCGCTGGCAGAGCAGGCCTGGGTCACCGTCGTCGAACATTCCGACGACGTCCGCATCAACGGCGCGGGAGTCACCTCCACGCACTTGGTCGTCTCCATCCGCAAGGACACCATCGAGCGCGTGCAGTTCATCGGTCTGGCAGGGCTGGGGACGCCCGCCCAGGAAGAACCCGTGGAGCCGGCCTTCGATGAGGAGCTCTACACTGCGGGCGTAGGCGGGTCGGACTACGAGGCCCCGGTCATCCGGCTGGGCTACACGTCCTACTTCACGCCGTCGCGCGTGTACGACTTCGTGCTGCCCACCCCGCAGCAGCCCGCGGGTGAGCTGCTGCTGCGGAAGGAAAGCCCGGTCCTGGGCGGCTACGACGGCAGCGACTACGTCGCCACCCGGGAGTGGGCAGACGCCGCGGACGGCACCAGGATTCCGCTCTCCGTACTGCGGCACAAGGCCGTGAAGCAGGACTCGACGGCGGCCGGCCTGGTGTACGGGTACGGCTCCTATGAGCTGAGCATGGATCCGGGCTTCGGGATCGCGCGGCTGTCGCTGCTGGACCGCGGCGTGGTGTTCGTGATCGCCCACATCCGCGGCGGCGGGGAGCTGGGCCGGCACTGGTACGAGGACGGCAAGAAGCTCACCAAGAAGAACACGTTCACCGACTTCATCGACGCCACAGACTGGCTGGCCGGTTCCGGCTGGGTGGATCCTGCGCGGATCGCCGCCCTGGGCGGATCGGCCGGCGGCCTGCTGATGGGGGCCGTGGCGAACATGGCGCCGGAAAAGTACGCAGTGATCGTGGCGCAGGTGCCGTTCGTGGACCCCCTGACCAGCATCCTCGATCCCGAGCTGCCGCTATCCGCCCTGGAGTGGGAGGAGTGGGGCAACCCCATCACCGATCCCGCGGCCTACGCCTACATGAAGTCGTACTCCCCCTACGAGAACGTCAGGGAGGCGGCGTATCCCAAGATCGCCGCCGTCACCTCCTTCAACGACACCCGGGTCCTGTACGTGGAACCGGCCAAGTGGGTGCAGGAGCTGCGGAGCAAAACCACCGGCACCGAGCCCATCCTGATGAAGATCGAGATGGACGGCGGGCACGGCGGCGCGTCCGGCCGCTACGTGCAGTGGCGGGAACGGGCCTGGGACTACGCCTTCATCGCCGATTCCCTCGGCGCCACCGAGCTGCTGCCCGGCGCCGGCCTGAAGTAGGACGACGCCGTACGCCATCGACTGCTCCGATATTGCCGTTTAGAGCCTCCAAAGCGGCGTTATCGGAGCAATCGATGGGGTAACCGCTCAGGACTGTGGATGCTCCGCCAGCCACTCGGCCAGCGTTTCGAGATTGGCGCGGACGGTCCTTCCCTGGGCCCGTTCCACCAGCGGGTCGGCCAGCTTGCCAAAGATGCCGCCCAGGCCGGACGCGGCCTCGATCCGCTCGGTGACGCGGGTGCCGCCGTCGGCCGGTTCGAGCGTGATGGTAATGGTGAAGTCCAGTTTGCCCTCGACGGAACGGGACACCATGCGCCGGGGCGGATCAAACTCAGTGATTTCGGCGGTCCAGTCGAACTGCCGCCCCATGATCTGGCTGGTTCCGCGGCCCCGTGAACCCACGCCCAGCGGGCCGTCACCGATCTGCCCGGACGAGGTGACCGAGGAATCGTAGACGGCGATGTTCTCGAATTTCGACAGGAAGTCAAAGACCTCCTGCTGCGGCCGGGGAATGACGACGGTTTCTTCCACAACAGGCATTGGATTCTCCTTGGACAACGGCCTGGTGCCGGCCCGGCTCGGCCGGCAGGTAGGCACAGCGCCAGCTTGGCCCGACGGCTTTGGGCTGTCAAGACGCTGCCGGAAAGCTCACCCTCGTGGTTCATCGACTGCTCCAATAAAGCCCTTTTGAGCCCCCGGAACGGCGTTATTGGAGCAGTCGATGGGCAGTTCCGCGGAAGAAGGCACCCCCCTTTTATTTCTCCATCCGCTTTTCTTAACGCCCGATTTTAGTAAGGTAAGGCTGTACTAATAAGATTGCCGGATGACCACGCAGCTTGATTTCGCGCGGGTTTCTTTCGCTGCCGATCTTGCGCGCTACGGAAACCGGCCTGCCATCCTTGCCGACGGGCTGACGCTGACCTACCAGGAGCTGGCCGCCCGCGTCGACAGCTTTGCCCGGAGGCTGGGCACCGAACGGCGACTCATCGCCCTTGCGGCGTCCAACGACGTCGAATCGCTGGTGGCCTACCTTGCCGCCCTGGCGTCCGGCCACCCGCTGATCCTCCTCCCGGAGGACAAGCCGGCTGCCCTCGAATCCCTGGTGGCGGCCTACGACCCCGACGTCGTGGTCCGCTCCGCGAACGGCGAGTGCGTCCTGGACGAACGCCGGCCCGGGACCCGGCACACCCTGCATCCGGACCTTGCCCTCCTGCTCAGCACGTCCGGCTCCACGGGCTCCCCCAAACTGGTGCGCCTCTCCCACGCCAACCTGCAGGCCAACGCCGAGTCCATCGCTACGTACCTGCGAATCACGGCTGAAGACCGGGCCGCCACCACCTTGCCGATGTCGTACTGCTACGGCCTCTCGGTCATCAACAGCCATCTGCTGCGCGGCGCCGGCCTGGTCCTGACCGGACTGTCGGTGGTGGATCCGTGCTTCTGGGAGCTGTTCCGGCGGGAAGGTGCCACGGCGTTCGCCGCCGTTCCCTACACCTTTGAGCTGCTGGAGCGCGTGGGCTTCGCGGACATGGACCTGCCCACCCTGCGCTACGTCACCCAGGCCGGCGGCCGGCTCGCCCCGGAATCCGTCCGGCACTACGCGGAACTGGGCCGCCGGCAGGGCTGGGAACTCTTCGTCATGTACGGCCAGACGGAGGCCACGGCCCGGATGGCGTACCTGCCGCCGGACCTTGCCGCCGCCCATCCCGGCGCCATCGGCGTGCCCGTCCCCGGCGGAGACTTCCGCATCGAACCCGTGCCCGGACTGGCCGACGGCGAGCTCGTGTACACCGGGCCCAACGTCATGCTGGGATATGCCGAGACCCCGGAGGACCTGGCACAGGGCCGCACCGTCACCGAGCTCCGCACCGGCGACCTCGCGGTGAAGAACGCCGCGGGCCTCTACGAGGTGCGCGGGCGGCGCAGCCGGTTCGTCAAGATCGTGGGACTGCGCGTTGACCTGGGCCAGGTGGAACGCCTCCTGGCGGACCTCGGCGTGCACGCGGCGAGCGCCGGAACGGACCAGGGGCTCGTCGTCGCCGTGGAGGGAACCCACGACACCCGGCTGCTCACCAAAGTCCTCGCCCAGGGCCTCGGCCTGCCCCGCGCCGCCGTCGACATCCATGCAGTGGCGGAACTTCCCCGCCTGGCCACCGGCAAGGTGGACTACCCGGCGGTGGCCGCGCTCTCCGCAGCTGCCCCGGACAACGCGGCTGCCCCGGCAACAGCCGCGGACAAAGCGGCCCCGCACAACCGCACCCCGGACAGTCGCTCCCCGCAGGAGCCGCAGGGAACCGCGGCCGGGCCGGACACCGTCAGGCGCATCTACGAGGACACGCTGGAGCAGACGGACATCGCGGACACGGACACGTTCGTCTCGCTCGGCGGCGACTCCCTGTCCTTCGTGGCGGCCTCGGTCCGGCTGGAGCAGGCCCTGGGCCACCTGCCCCCCGACTGGCATGTCACGCCGGTCCGCGACCTGGAGCCGCGCCGGCCGGACCGGCCCGCCCGGACCCGGCTCGCACGGCTCTTTGCCCCCACGGACACCAGCCTGGTCCTCCGGGCCGTGGGAATCTTCCTGATCGCCGGCACGCACATCGGCCTGTTCAACTGGCAGGGCATGGCCCACGTGCTGATTGCCGCGGCCGGGTTCAACTTCGCACGCTTCCAGCTCTCCGGCGAAAGGCTGCCCCGCCTGCGCCGGCAGCTCACCAGCGTGGCCCGGATCGCCGTGCCCAGCATGGTGTTCATCGCCTTCGCCTACCTGGTCACCGACCACTACGGCCTGGTCAACATCGTGCTCCTCAACGCCATCCTGGGGCCGGAGCAGGTGACCACGCAGTGGCATTTCTGGTTCATCGAGGTGATCGTCTACATCCTGCTGGCCATGACGGCCCTGCTCTCCATCCCGTGGCTGCACCGCGCGGAACGCCGATTCCCGTTCATTTTCCCGCTCATCCTGTTCGGCGGCGGCCTCCTGACCCGGTACGAACTCGTGGAGCCGGGTGTGCCGTACACCGTTCCGGCCCTCTGGCTCTTCGCGCTCGGATGGGCGGTGGCCCGGTCCCGCAACCTCGCCCAGCGCTGCATTGTCTCCGCCCTGGCCGTCCTCACGGTTCCGGGGTTCTTCGAGGACGCCAACCGCGACGTCACGGTGATTGCCGGCATCCTGCTGCTTGCCTGGCTGCCCGCCCTCCCCATGCCGCGGGCCCTGGGCCGCGTGACGGTCCTGCTGGCCAGCGCCTCCATGCACATCTACCTCGTCCACTGGCTGGTCTACCCGCCGCTGGCGGGCCTGGGCCTTCCGCTCGCACTGGCCGCCTCCCTGGCGGCAGGCGTGGCCTACTGGGCCTTGTGCAACAGGGTTGCCGGCGCCGCCCAGCGTTTGCGCGCACGGACCTGAGCGGACGACGGCGGCCCTCCTCCGCCGTCGCCCGTCACCTTGTGCCAAGCCGCACCATGGGCGGCGCTGGACACGGATGTATCCAATAACACTAATCATGCTTACTATTGTCTGGCGCTGGCTGCCCGCTGGGGGCAGGCCAACCAGCGCCGTACGTGGAGGTTTCTGTGAGCATGGAAGAAATGCGTCCCCTGACCGACGACGAACTAATGGCGGAACAGGGAACCGCTTTGCCGGACAAGGAAGTTGCCTCTGTCCTTGACCTGAATGCGGACCTGGATCTTGGCATCGATGCGGCGGCACCCATCGATCTCGCCGTGGCCGCCAATGCCAACGTGGCCGCGCCGATCGACGCCGCGGCGTCCGCCAACATCCTCTCCTACGGCTCCGATGCCCAGGCGCTGGCCGACCAGGGGGTGATGATCGAACAGGGCATTGTGGCTGACGCCAATGCGGCTTCCGCCCAGGACAGCACCATCGACCAGTCGGACGACACCGTCGGCGACGGCACGGTGGAGGACGGCGCGGCGGGCACCGGGACTACGGAGGCCGGCACCGCCCTGCCGGACGTCGGCGCGCTGCCGGTGGACCCGGCCGCCGCACTCGACGGCGACCTGCTCAACGTCAACGTGGACCTTGCCGCCGACGCGGACATCGCGGCCCCGATCAACGGCGCAGTGGCCGCCAACGCCAACGTGGCCGCGCCCATCGATGCCGCGGTTGCCGCGAACATCGGCTCCATCGACAGCCAGGCATACGCCGTGGCCGAACAGGATGCCATCATCTCCCAGCACATCGAGGGCGAAGCCAACGCCACTGCCGACCAGCAGTCCGACCTCCGGCAGTAAGCACCCATGACCCACACAAGCGGCGGGCCACGCACCCAGGCGGGCCCGCCGTCGTCCGCTGCGCCCACCGCCGACCACCCGCTGCACACTCCCGCCCGGGCCGACGGCGTCCAGCTCATCGGGCCTTCCGAGGGATCCGGCTACCGGGAGCCGCCATCGCTGGTCCGCCGCGCCGACGGCCAGACCCTGCAACTGACGCCGCTGCTGTTCGCGGTGCTGGAGGCAGTGGACGGGACACGGACCATGGAGGAGGTTGCCCGGCACGCCAGCGAGGCGTCCGGAAGGCTGATCAGCGCGGACAACGTCCGCACATTGATGGACTCACAGCTGCTGCCGCTGGGACTGCTGCGGCTTGCGGACGGATCCCAGCCCGAGGTCCGGAAGGCTGATCCGCTGCTGGGCATGCGCTTCCGCTACACAGTGACCGATCCGGAACGCACCCGCAGAATCACGGCACCCTTCACGGTTCTGTTCAACCCGCTGGTGGTCGTATTGGTGACCCTGGCATTCCTGGCTGCCTGTTGGTGGGTGCTGATGGTCAAGGGCCTGGGATCTGCCACCCACGAGGCGTTTGAGAACCCGGTCCTGCTTCTGTTGATTTTTGCCGTCACCATCCTTTCCGCGGGGTTCCACGAATTCGGGCACGCCGCCGCTGCCCGCAGGGGCGGGGCCACGCCCGGCGCCATGGGTGCAGGCCTGTACCTTGTCTGGCCGGCGTTCTTCACGGACGTCACGGATTCCTACCGGCTGGGCCGCGGCGGCAGAATCCGCACGGACCTTGGCGGCCTGTACTTCAACGCCGTTGTTGCCGTAGGCATCATGGGGCTGTGGTGGGCTACCGGCTTCGATGCCCTGCTGCTGGTGGTGGTCACCCAGATCCTGCAGATGGTCAGGCAGCTGCTGCCTCTGGTCCGCTTTGACGGGTACCACATTTTGGCCGACGCTACCGGCGTGCCGGACCTCTTCCAGCGCATCAGGCCCGTCCTGCTGGGCCTGCTTCCCTGGCGCTGGGGACGGCCGGAAAACCGGGTCCTCAAGCCGTGGGCGCGCGCCGTCGTGACCCTGTGGGTGCTGGTCACCGTGCCGCTGCTGCTGTTCAGCCTTGCCATGATGGTGCTGGCCCTGCCCCGGCTCCTGGCCACCGCCTGGAGCAGTGCGGCCAAACAGCAGGAGCTGCTCGCCGGGAGCCTTGGCGCCGGCGACCTGGCCGGCGCCGCCGTGCGCATCCTCGCCATTGCGGCCGTGGCCCTTCCCATGGTTGGCATGCTTTACATCCTGGTGCGGCTGCTGCGGCAGCTGGTCACCGGCCTCTGGCGGAAAACGAGCGGACACGCACTTCGGCGGACTGCCGCGATGGGCGCAGTGGCGGCACTGCTGGCGGGGCTTGCGTGGGCGTGGTGGCCCGACGGCGGCACGTACCGTCCGGTGCAGCCGTACGAACGCGGGACGTTGGCCGATGCGACGGCGTCGGTCCTGCCTGCCTCGGGCACAGCGCTGCGGGAAGGCGGCAGCGGACGGACCGTGGCCCTGTGGCCCGAAGGCGCCGCAAAGCCCACCCGGGAGAACCCTCAGTTGAGCATGGTGCTGGTGCCGGTGGACGCTTCCGCGGGGGCTGGTCCGGCAGGAACCGCCAGTTCAGAGGCTCCGTCCTGGGTGTTCCCCTTTGACAGACCGGCAGCTCCCGGGGAGGGCGGCAACCAGGCCCTGGCCGTCAACACCACCGACGGGTCCGTGACATACAGCGTCGCCTTCGCTCTGGTGTGGGCCGAGGACGGTGAACCCGTTGATACCAGGAATGAGGCCTACGCCTTTGCCAGCTGCAGCGGGTGCGCGGCCGTGGCCGTGGGCTTCCAGGTGGTCCTCATCGTGGGCCAGGCAGACGTTGTGGTGCCGGAGAACCTCTCCGCCGCGGCGAACTACAACTGCTTAGAGTGCCTTACCTATGCACTGGCCAGCCAGCTGGTCCTCACCTTGGATGGCCCGCTTAGCGAAGCGGGCATGGCCTCCCTTCAGGCGCTGTGGGCAGAAATCGCCGAGTACGGCCGGAATATCCAGAACGTGCCGCTTTCCGAAATCCAGGCCACCCTGTCCTCCTACAAAGCACAGATCATGGCCATCGTCCAGGCGGATCCCAGCGCCACACAAAGTTCCGCCCAGGAAGCCACTCCTGCTCCTTCCGGGGAACCAGGCCCAGCCCAGGCACCAACGGCCCCGGCCTCATCCGGCACGGGCACCGGCGCAACCGCTCCGGCAGGGACAGCGCCCGCCACCGCCCCGGCGACCCAGCCGGCGCCAGGCGACGCGCCGCCGTCGTACGCCCCCGTTGAGACACCGCTCCCAACGGCGGATACTGGGGGCACGGCTCCCGCAGCCGAGCCGCTTCCCACCACAAACCCCACCTAGGAGCACAGATGTCATTGGGCAAGGGAACGTCCGTGGAATGGAACACCCCGCAGGGCAAGACGCACGGCAGGATCGTGGAAAAGAAGACCAGTGACTTTGAACTGGACGGGAACACCCACCGTGCCAGCGAGGACGAGCCGCAGTATGTGGTGGAGTCGGCCAAGACCGGAGCCCGGGCCGCGCACAAGGCTTCCGCCCTGACCGAAAAGAAGTAGCACGGTGGCCGCGCAGCACGAGGTGGTCATCATCGGCGGCGGCAACGCTGGCGTGTCACTGGCCGCCCGCCTGGAGCGCTACGGGGTCAAGGACGTGGCCGTCGTGGAGCCCAAGGACCACCACTTCTACCAGCCGCTGTTCTCCCACATCGCCGGCGGCCGGGCGCAGGCAACGGAGGCCGTCCGGTCGCAGGAGTCCGTGATCCCCCAGGGCGTGACGTGGATCCACGACGCCGCCGCCGGTGTGGACACGGACGCGAACACCGTCACCCTGGCGTCCGGTTCCACTGTGTCCTACGGACAGCTGGTGGTGTGCCCCGGCCTGCAGTATGACTGGGATGCCGTGCCCGGCCTGGCCGAGGCCGTGCACTCGCCCGCCGGCGCCTCGCACTACGAGTTCGAACTGGCGTCCAAGGCCTGGACCCTGTTGAGCGGCCTGACGTCCGGCACGGCCGTCTTCACCATGCCCGCCGGTCCCGTCAAATGCGGCGGCGCAAGCCAGAAACCCATGTACTTGGCCTGCGACTACTGGCGGGAACAGGGTGTCCTGGACCGGATCCGCGTGGTGATGGTGCAGCCCTACCCCACCGTGTTCGGCGTCCCGGAGGTGGACCGGGAGCTTGACCGCAAGATCGCCGAGTACGGCATCGAGCTGCGGACCAACAGCGAACTGGTTGCCGTGGACGCGGCCGGCCAGACAGCCACCATCCGGGACCTGGCCGCCGGTACCGAGGAAAACCTGCACTACGACGTCCTCAACGCCGTTCCGCCGCAGTCCGCCCCGGACTGGCTCAAGGCGACCGACCTGCCTGCAGCCGGTGACGCCGGCGGCTTCGTGGAGGTGGACCGGCAGACGCTCCGGCACATCCGGTTCCAGAACGTCTGGTCGCTGGGGGACGCGGCCGGAACCACCAATTCCAAGTCGGGGGGCGCCCTGCGGAAGCAGACGAAGGTCCTGGCCAAAAACCTGGTGGCCGCGCGGAAAGGCAAGGCCCTGCGGGCAAAGTACAACGGCTACTCGGTGTGCCCCTTCACGGTGTCACGCGACACCGTGGTGTTCGCCGAGTTCGACGACCGGTACCGGGCCATGCCCACCATTCCCCGGGTGCCAACCTGGAACGAGAGCAGGCTGTCCTGGGTGGTGGACCGGGATATCTTCCCGCAGGTCTACTGGAACCTGATCCTCAAGGGCAGGGCGTAAGTGAGAGAGCGTCCGGGGAAACCCCGCGTTAAGTGAAAGAGCGTCCAAGGAAACTCCGCGTTAAGTGAGAGAGCGTCGGTTACCCGGCCGCGGAAGTCACGACGGCGGCAGTCGCCTCCGCGATGGCCCGCTCCTCGTCCGTGGGAACCACCAGGACGGGAATGGCGGACCGCGCCGTGGAAATGACGCGCGGCTCCTTTGACCGCTCGGCGTTCAGGCCGGCGTCGAGCTCTATGCCCAGCGCGCCCAGCCTGTCCGCCACCAGGGCACGGAACTGGTGGGAGTTCTCGCCGATCCCTGCAGTGAACACCAGTGCCTTCGCCCCGCCCACGGCGACGTGGTACCCGCCGATGTACTTGGCCAGCCGGTAGGAGGTGACGGCGAGCGCCGTCGCAGCCCGCGCGTCGCCGGATTCCGAGGCCTCCACCACGGAGCGCATGTCGTTGTTGCCGGCCAGGCCTTTCAACCCGGATTCCCGGTTGAGCATGGTGTCCAGGTCCTCCGGCGTCCAGCCTGCCCGGCCCAGGAACACCAGGATGGACGGGTCCAGGTCGCCCGAGCGGGTCCCCATCACCAGGCCTTCCAGGGGCGTGAAGCCCATGGACGTGTCCACGGAGTGGCCGCCCCGGATGGCGGTGACGGAGGCGCCGTTGCCCAGGTGGGCAATCACGCCGTCGAACTCTTCCATGGGCAGGTCCAGCAGCGCTGCCGCGCGCCGCGCCACGTACTCGTGGGAGGTGCCGTGGAAGCCGTAGCGGCGGATGCCGTGGTTGGTGTACAGCTCATCCGGGACAGCGTAGCGCCAGGCGTGCTCCGGGAGGGTGCGGTGGAAGGCGGTGTCGAACACGGCAACCTGCGGCATGTCCGGCCACTTCCTGGTGATGGCGCGGATCCCCAGCACGTTGGCCGGGTTGTGCAGCGGTGCCAGCGGGTTCAGGCGCTCGATGGCGCGGGTGATCTCGTTGTCAATCAGTACGGGTTCGGCGAACCGCTCGCCGCCGTGCACCACCCGGTGGCCCACTGCCGCCAGCTCCAGGCCGCCGAGTTCCTGGTGGATGGCGGCGTCCACCTGTTCCAGTGCCTCGGCATGGTCCCGCGGGCCCTCGATTTCCCCGTCCCCGTCACCGCCGTTGCCCATGCCGATCTTCTCGATCAGCCCCTCGGTCAGGACGCTCCCGGCCGCGACATCGCGCACCTGGTATTTGAGCGAGGACGATCCGGAGTTGATGACGAGCACGAGCATGAGGGGCCTCCTGAGCCTTGCTTCTGCGGTTCAAACCCCACTATAGGTGGGCGCGGCGGCCGATTCCTTGCGGATGGGCCCGGCTGCGCCTAGAGTCGGGGCGGACAGGCTGGACCACGCCCGAGAGGACACTTCCATGACGAACGAACCCGCGTCGATTGACGAGAATGATCCCACCAACACGGGATCCAGCAGCACCGCTCCCCTGAATGCCCAGGCGGATTCGGATGCCCGGCCGGGCTCCGGAAAGAAGGACCCCACGGTGGTGGAGGGCGCCAACCCGGCCCTGGACGACACCGGCAACCTCAAGGCCGCCGAGACGGGCGAAGCCCCCGAGGCTCCGGAGAACACGGAGGACCTGGACCTCACCCCGCAGGGCCTGTCGGACGAACCCGCCAAGCAGGAGGACCAGGAAAGCCTGGCCAAGCCGGACAACAGCTGACTTATGCAAAAGGGCGACGCCGGCACCCATGGTGGTGTCGGCGTCGCCCTTTTGCATTGGCCCTCCCCCGCGGGCCTGGAGAGGGCCTTAGGAGGGTTCTTGGGAGGCCTGCGCCTGGGCCTGGATGGCCGTGATGGCTACGGTGTTGACGATGTCCTCCACGGTGCAGCCGCGGGAGAGGTCGTTGACAGGCTTCCGGAGCCCCTGCAGGACAGGCCCGACGGCGACCGCCCCGGAGCTCTGCTGCACCGCCTTGTACGTGTTGTTGCCGGTGTTGAGGTCCGGGAAGATGAAAACGGTGGCCTGCCCGGCAACCGAGGACCCCGGCATCTTTGACTCGGCGATGGAGGCGTCCACCGCGGCGTCGTACTGGATGGGGCCTTCGACGGCGAGGTCCGGCCGGCGCTCACGGACCAGCTCGGTGGCCTGCCGCACCTCGTCCACCGCCTCCCCGGAGCCGGAGCCGCCCGTTGAGTAGGACAGCATGGCCACCCGCGGCTCCACCCCGAACTGGGCGGCGGTCTCCGCCGAAGCCAGCGCAATGTCCGCCAGCTGCTCCACGTTGGGGTCAGGGTTCACCGCGCAGTCGCCGTACACCAGCACCCGGTCCGGCATGAGCATGAGGAACACCGAGGACACGATCTTCACGCCCGGGCGCGTCTTCACGAACTCCAGGGCCGGCCGGATGGTGTGGGCCGTGGTGTGCGCGGCCCCGGACACCATGCCGTCCACCACGCCCAGCTGGACCATCATGGTGCCGAAGTAGCTGACGTCCTGCATGATCTCCAGCGCCTTGGCCAGGTCCACCCCCTTGTGCGCCCTCAGCTCGGCGTACTTCTCGGCAAACTTCTGCCGGAGGTCCGAGGTGGCGGGGTCCACGATGCTGATGCCGGTGAGGTCGATGCCGTTCGCTGCGGCCAGTTCGCGGACGTCAGGCTCCGGCCCAAGCACGGTGAGGTCGCAGACGTCGCGCCGGTGCAGGATCTCCGCCGCGCGCAGGATCCTCACGTCCGTTCCTTCCGGCAGCACCACGTGCCGGCGCTGCGAGCGGGCGCGTTCGATGAGGTCGTGCAGGAAGCGCAGCGGCGTCATCCGCTCGGCCCTTGGCAGGTGCAGGCGCTCCACAAGTTCGGTTTCGTCCACCCGGCGGGACCACAGCCCCAGGGCGGAGGCAACCTTGCGGCGGTGCCCGGACCAGATCTCGCTGCGGACTTCGGAGACCCGGCGCGCGGTGGTGTAGGTGTCCTCCTTCGTGGCGAACACGGGGAACGGCGCCTGCGCCAGGAGCGGGTAGATGTTGGCGTCCGGCGCGAGCCCGCCGGTGAGGATGAGCGCGGATGCCACCGGAAATTCCGGCGAGAAGGATGAGGCCAGGCAGGCCACCATCACGTCGGCGCGGTCCCCGGGAACGATCACCAGCGCGCCCTCGTCCAGCACGTTCAGGAAGTTGCCCACGTTCATGGCCGCCACCTTGATGTCCTTGACGTCGCGCTCCATGTCCCGCCGGCCGGCGATCTGCCGGACCCCGAGCGCCGTGGCCACTTCACCGGTGGTGGGCCGGGCTATCTCCTCCAGTTCCGGCAGGACGTACACGGGCCGTTTGGACGCGCCGGGCTTGACCGCCGCCCCGATCGCTTCCACGTCCTCCGGGTCCGCACGGTTCACCAGGATGGCCAGGAGCGCGCACCGTTCTGCGGCAAGTTCCTTCCGGGCAACCTCGACGGCGGCCACGGCTTCTGCAACGGTCCGCCCCTTGGCGCCCACCACGGCCACCACGGGCGTGGCCAGGTTGTTCGCCAGGCGGGCGTTGAGGTCGAATTCGACGGCGGAGTCCTGGCCCACCAGGTCGGTTCCCTCCACGATCACCACGTCGCAGTGCCGCGAAATGTCCGCGAAAATTTCCACGCAGCGGGCATCGATCTCGGCGCGGTTGCCTTCCGCCAGCAGATCACGGACTTCGGTGTAGGTCAGGCCGCCGCGGCACCGCTCATCCTCCAGCGCGAAACGGGATTTCATCAGCGCCACCATGGGATCGGCCGTGGCATCCGGGCCGTGGACCACGGGTTTGAAGAAGCCGATCCTGTCCGCGTGCCGGTGCAGGGTGTCCGCCAGGCCCAGGGCAACAAGTGACTTGCCCGAGCCGGGGGTGGTTGCGCTGACGTAAATGCCTTTGGCCATGGTCCGCCCTTTGCTGTGCTGGTGCCGGTCCCTCCATCCTTGCACTTCCAACCCTCCCGCGCCGCCGCTGTACGTTCCCGCCCAGTTGCCGGCCGCCGTCGTCCCTTCCAGCCCAGTTTTCGAACGCCTCCCTGGACTGCCCCCACAGACTGCTGGCCTGGACCCTCCTAAACTGGGCTGGTCCGGCCGCCCTCCCCTTGACACAGGACCCCTCGATGGGATTACCTAATGAACATTCGGTAAATAAAGCTGGAGGCAATGACGCATGGCTGAAACCACCCTTTCCGGGCCCACGCACCAGATCCTGGAGAACGACTATGCCTCCGAGTGGATGGGCATCCAGGTCCTCGCCATCAGCGACGGGCACGCCACCATCCGGATGACCCTCCGGCAGGAAATGCTCAACGGCTTCGGCATGGCCCACGGCGGAATGATCTTCGCCTTCGGGGATACGGCGTTCGCCCTCGCGTGCAACCCCGCCGTGCCGGCACCCGGCGAGGAAAACAGCATCACCGTGGCCTCCGGCGTCGACATCAACTTCCTCAAGCCAGCCTTCCGCGGCCAGGTGCTCACCGCAGTGGCGGACCGCCGCTCCAGCGCCGGACGCAGCGGCCTGTACGACATCCAGATTTTCGCCGCCGACGCCCCGCCCGCCGACGCCGGCCAGCCGGGCGAGCCCACCCCGAACCAGCCAGGCGAGCTCATTGCCGAGTTCCGCGGACGCAGCCGCACCATCCCCAAGAAGTAGGAAACCATGACCCTGCATGCCCCCGAATCCCCCGCAGCCACCACCGCAGCCGGACTGGACCGCGAGGAGACCATCTCCCGCGACGAGCTCGAGGCCCTCCAGCTCAGCCGGCTACAGCACACCGTTGCCTACGCCTACGAGCGCGTGCCCCTCTACAAGCGCAAGTTCGACGACGCCGGCATCCACCCCAACGACCTGCGTGAACTGAGCGACCTGGGCAACTTCCCGTTCACCACCAAGGACGACCTGCGCGAGGAATACCCGTTCGGCATGTTCGCGGTGCCGCAGCACGAAGTAGCCCGCATCCATGCCAGCTCGGGCACCACGGGCCGGCCCACCGTCGTCGGCTACACCAAGCAGGACCTGGCGGACTGGGCAAAACTCGTGGCCCGCAGCTTCCGCGCCTCCGGCATCCGCCCGGGCATGAAAGTCCACAACGCCTACGGGTACGGCCTGTTCACCGGCGGCCTGGGCGCCCACGCCGGCGCCGAAGCCCTGGGCTGCACCGTCATCCCCATCTCCGGCGGCCAGACCGAACGCCAGATCCAGCTGATCCAGGACTTCAAGCCCGACGCCATCCTGGCCACGCCCACGTACCTGCTGACCATCGCCGACGCCATGGCCCACATGGGCATCGACCCCGCCTCCACGTCGCTGAAGTATGCGGTGCTGGGCGCCGAGCCGTGGACCGAAGAGATGCGGCACGAGCTTGAGGTCACCATGAACCTCAAGGCCTGCGACATCTACGGGCTGTCCGAAGTGATGGGCCCGGGCGTGGCCGGCGAAGCGGTGGAAACACAGGACGGCAGCCACATCTGGGAGGACCACTTCCGCCCCGAAATCATCGACGCCTTCAACCCGGTAGTGGGCAAGGAAAACGTCCTGGGCGACGGCGAGCACGGCGAACTGGTGTTCACCTCGCTGACCAAGGAAGCGCTGCCCATCATCCGGTACCGCACCAAGGACCTCACCCGCCTGCTCCCCGGCACGGCCCGCCCCGCGCACCGCCGGATGGGGCGCATCACCGGCCGCAGCGACGACATGATCATCCTCCGCGGCGTGAACGTGTTCCCGTCCCAGATCGAGGAAATCGCCCTCCGGATCCCCGAACTCAGCCCGCACTTCCAGCTGGAGCTCACCCGCCCCGAGGGGCAGCGGATGGACCAGATGACGGTCAAGATCGAACGCCGGGAGAGCGTCACCTTCGAGCAGAGCACGACGGCGGCACGCACCTTGAAGGAACAGATCAAGATCCACGTGGGTTCCTCCTGCGCGGTTGACGTGGTGGAGCCGGGCTCGCTTGAGCGGTCCAACGGCAAGCTGCGGAGGATCTACGACCTGCGCCCCAAGGGGTAGCAGCCCAAGGGGTAGCAGCGGTGCTCAGGGCCGGTCTTCTCCCGGCACCATGAGGACGAGGTTTCCCGCAATGTCCCCGCGCTCCAGCCGGGCGTGCGCCTGCCGCGCCTCAGCCAGCGGGAACCGGTCCGCGATCACCGGGGCTATTTTCCGCGCCCCGAGCAGTCCATAAAGCGTGGCCCACGCCTCCATCAGCGGCCGGCGGTCCAGCCGCCAGGACGTCGTCCCGTACAGCCGGATCCTCTTGCCCTTCGGGATCAGGTCCTGCCCTGCGGCCCGGGCCAGGAGGCGCAGGGTGGAGGCCGGGCTGCCGGGGTTGGCGTACTCCACCAGCACCCCGCCGGGCCGCAGCACGGCAAGGCCGGCATCGGCCCACTCCCCGCCTGCCCCGTCCAGGACTGCATCGACGCCGGCGGGCTCCAGCCTGCGGAGGGCCTTGACCACGTCGTCCCGCTGCGTGTCCAGGGGCACCACCCCGTGCTCAACGAGCCAGCGGTGTTTGGCCGGGATGTCCACGCCGTACATCCTGAGCCGCAGCAACCGGCCGAGCTGGACGATCGCCGTACCGATCCCGCCGGCGGCGCCGGTGACAAGGACGGCCTGCCCCCGCCGGATCCGGGCCACGCGGGAGAGGGCCTGGTGGGCCACCAGGTAGTTCAGCGCAACAACCACCACCTCGCCGGCGTCCAGTTCATCGGGAATCCGCATCATGGGGTGCGAGCTGGCGAAGATGTACTCGGCGTACCCGCCCTTCTCGGTCATCACCACCACCCTGTCCCCCGGCGCAACCGCGGTGACGCCCGCCCCTGTCGCATCCACCACGCCCACCACGGCGTAGCCGGGCACAAAGGGGAACGTCGGCGGGTAGGTGGAGAGCCCGCTGCGGGCCTGCACGTCAACAGCGCTCACGCTGCACGCCTCAACCCGCACCCTGGCCTCGTCCCGTCGCGGCGTCCGCAGCCGCCGTCGTACAACCTCCAGCACTTCCGGCCCGCCCATCCGGACAGCGGCCACGCAGCGGTACTCCAAAGGCGCCTCCGGCGCCGCGGTTGAAGCGGCGGCATTGTCCGCAGCACCGGCCCTGGCGGCCAGTTCTTCCAACTGGCGGGAGGCCGCCGGCCCGGACACCGCACGCCCGTGCCCGCTGGCCAGGACCCGCGGCCGAAGCCGGGCCAGCGTACCGATGGAAGCCTCCGCCGTCGGCCAGTCGCAGGTGGCAATCCGGGGCGGGTCGCTGACCCTGTGCGTCCGGCCCAGGAGGCCGCGCAGCGAGTTCACGTCAGTGGTCAGCACCGCGTCGCCGGTGAGCAGCACGCCGTCGGCCTCCCGAAAGAAGGCGATGTGCCCGGGTGTGTGCCCCGGGGTGGGCACGCACCTCCAGTCCGGAAGCCCCGGGACGCCGGCTGCCGGATCGAAAGGACGCACGACGGAGGTCAGGTCCGTCGCGGGCATGGTCCCCTGCGGCAGGACCTTCTGCAGTGGACGCAACACCCGGCGGTCGAGGGGGTTGGCGTATTCATCCAGCAGCTTCCCGGACGCCTGCGGCAGTTCATCCGGATGAACGAAAACCGGCACGTCCCACCGGCGGGCCAGGCCGGGGACGGCGCCGGTGTGGTCCGGGTGGATATGCGTCAGGATAATCGCTGCGGGCGTGCTGCTTTTTCCAAAGAGGGACTCCGCAGCGGCCGCAATCGCCTCGTCCGCCTTCGGCCAGCCGGCATCCACCAGCACCCAGCCCTGCCCGGAGCGGACAAAATAGACGTGGGAGGCGAACCGGCCGCTCCCGGTGGGCAGCTGGTACACGCCGTCCGCGACGGCTGTGGGCTGGGGTGTGCTGGGCCTCATGCCTGTGCGCCTTCCTGGAGTAATGCGGCTGGTTTGCCTGCCCTACCAGCGTGGTCCTCCCGCACAAACCGCCACAGGGTCCAAGGTCCCTCGCCGATAACGGCCTAAATAACCGAACGTTCATGAGAAAATGGCCGGTATGTCCACAACTGATGCACCCACCAAGCGCGGCCGCCCGGGGTACGACCAGCAATCGGTGCTCCGCATCGCCGTCGACGTCTTCAACCGGCACGGCTACGACGCCACCTCAATGGGGATCCTGGCGGACAACCTCGGCATTTCAAAGTCTGCCATCTACCACCACGTCCCCTCCAAGGGCGACCTCCTCAAACTCGCACTGGACCACGCGCTCGGCGGGCTCGAGGCCATGCTGGAAGAACCCGCGGCGGTGTCCGGCGCGGCGGATGCGCGCCTGGAGTTTGTGCTGCGGCAAACCGTGGCGGTGCTGGTGGACCGGCTGCCGTTCGTCACGCTGCTCCTGCGCCTGCGCGGCAACACCGAGATAGAGCGGGACGCCCTGGAACGCCGTCGCGCGTTCGACCACAAGGTTGCCGGGCTGATCTCCGCCGCCCGGGACGAGGGCTCGCTGCGCCAGGACATCGATCCGCGAACCGTCACCCGCCTGCTGTTCGGCATGATCAACTCCATCGTTGAGTGGTACAAGCCGGGCGGCTCCCTCTCGCCCGAACGGCTGGCGGACGACGTGATCACCATGGCGTTCGACGGCCTGCACGCGGAACCCTAGCAGCCTGCAGTACGGGTCTCGCGGCACTGGCCTACGCCGCCCCCCTCACTGGCTGGCGATGACCACCGTCATCGAAGAGCCCTTCGAGGCTGAGATGTAGGCGTTCTCGAACGAGAGCGTCCCGCTGACCACTGCCTCCTGAATGGTGCCGCGATTGGTGGTTCGCTGCACGAACTGTCCGGGCAGGATGTCCCTCGACGTGCTGCCGCCGCGTTCGATCGTTCCCGTACCCTGCCACGTGAGGTCCAAGCCGATGTCGGTCCCGTCGGAAAGCGGCACTGTGGCGGTGGCATGTACCGAAGTGCGTTCGAAAGTGAACACCTCTGTCGGGGCTTCGCCGTAGACCGAGTAGCCCTCCCCGGTGCAGACGTTGAAGCTGGACGAAGAGTAGAACATGGTGGTGCCGCCGCCGAATGCGGTTCCCGCGGCAGCCGATATGGAGCTGAAGGCGCATCCGTCCTCAGACATCGTGCTTGTATAGGCCTGCGCGTACTCGGAGGTGTACTGCATCCTGAAGACGTCAGCGGCCTGTGCTGGTGGTGCTGCGACCAAGCTGCTTCCCAAAGCAGCTGCCAGGCCCGCTATCGCTGCGATGCGGGTTCTTGGATTCGAGTTTGCAGTACGCATGAAGCGCCTCTTCTTCCGATTAATTGTCCCTCCCGGCCGGGCTGGATGCCCGAAGGCTAGCACCGCCCCAGGAGCGCAGATAGGGCCCTTCGGCAGTGCCTTCCGGGCAGCCCCGCGTCCACCGGCTCCGGCCCGGCCCCGTCTCGCCGGTGACGTTATCCGGGCGCCGCCGCGCGCGACGGAACGCGGATAATAAGCGTGCTTGGTATTTTGCCCGCTCCCCGGCTACCGTGGTAGAAAACCAGCATCCGCAGGGAGGTACCAATGAGCCAAGCCAGCGGTCCGCAGCGTACAGGCCGCCTGCGGACAGTACTTGGAACCACCGCCCTCGCGGCCGCACTGGCCCTCAGCGGCTGCACCGGGACGCCAAGTCCCCCGGCGCCCAGCGACACCACAACCGCCGCTCCCACTTCCACCTCCACCGCCACGCCGGGCAGCTCTTCGCCGGCCCCGGCACCGGCCGCGGCGGGCGACATCCCCCAGCTCGTGGAGAACCTCGCGCCGTCCGTGGTGACCATCTTCACCGAGGGCGGCCTGGGCAGCGGCGTTGTCTATTCCGAGGACGGCCTCATCCTCACGAACGAACACGTGATCCGGGGCAACACCACGGTGGAAGTTGCCTTTGCCGACGGCCAGCGGGTAGAGGGAACAGTCAAGGCCACGGATCCTGTCACCGACCTCGCCCTGGTGCAGGCAAAGCGCACCGGCCTGCCCAAACCCGTCTACCAGGCCAACCTGCCGCGCGTTGGTGAGGGGGCTGTGGTGCTGGGCTCTCCCCTGGGCTTCGAGAACACCGCCACGGCCGGCATCATCTCGGGACTGCACCGCTCCATCCCGGGCTCCGCCTCCAACAGCCTGTCCCTCGTGGACCTGATCCAGACCGATGCCCCCATCAGCCCCGGCAACTCCGGCGGCGCCGTCATCAACATGCGCGGCGAAATCATTGGCATCAGCGAGGCCTACATCCCGCCGTCTGCAGGCGCCGTGGCTTTGGGATTCGCCATTCCCGCCGCGACGGCCGTGGAGGTGGCCGAGGACCTGCTGGCGGACGGCACTGCCGAGCACGCCTACCTGGGCCTCACGCCCGGCGAACTTACGGCCCAGATTGCCGAGCAGCTGGGCATTGACGCCAGTACCGGCGTCGTGGTCCTGGCAGTGGACGACGGCGGTCCGGCGGCACGTGCGGGCATCCGGCCGGGCGACGTGCTGGAGTCGATGGAAGGCGTGGAACTGAACGCACCGGAGAAGCTCCTGGCGGAACTCCGCGGCCGCAATCCCGGCGATACCGTAGGCTTCAAGGTCAAGCGGGGAGGTCAGAGCCTTGACGTCAAGGCGGACCTCATCGCCCGGCCCACAAGTAACACCCGATAGGAAGGTAAGAACATGAGCCACCCCAAGGACGATGCAGAGGCCGGATACATCATTCCGGACCCCTCAAAGATCCGCGAAGACCTAACCGGCGACGCCGGAGACGAAGCCAACGCCATCCGCTTCAGCGAAGAGCAGGCACTGATCGAGGAACAGTCCCACGGCATCCGCCCGGACACCTACAGCGTCCCCTCCGGCGGCCCCACCATGGCGGAGGCCCGCGGCAACATGGACCTTTCCGACCAAAGCGAAAGCGGGCACGGCACCGGCCGCGAGGACGACAGCAGCGACGACGGCCTGCATGGCGGCGCCGAATCCTGACCCCGCTTCCTGCCGGAACGGCAGCAGGGGCGCCCCGGAAACCCGGGGCGCCCCTGCTGTGTTTTGGGGGCGTTCGCTGCGCCGCTAGAGCTCGTACTCGGCCTGGACGCCCAGCTTCTCGTGGACGCAGAGGATGTTGTGCTCGGTGTCCATGAACCAGGCACATTTTTCCGAGTCGGTTGTGCAGATATGGTTCTCGGTCCTCAGGTTCGGCAGGTCATAATCCTGGAACCTGACGCCCCTGGCCTCCATGTCCCGGACCGTCCTCTCGATGTCCGTCACCTCAAAGCTCAGGGCGGTGTGCTCGGAGTGCTTACCGTCCGAAACCGGCAACAACTGCAGCATCGGGCCGCCGTCACTGCCGAGCAATTCGCTTCCATCGTCTGCCTTGCCGCGGAGCGGGAGTCCGAGCTTTTCGGTGTAGAACCTACGGGCGCGTGCTGGATCGTCGACTGGCAGGACCGTTGTGGCTGTGTTCATTCTTAGGCTCATAAGGGCCACCTCCTACGGGCAGAATTTTACGCTTCCGCCAGCCAAAAAGATCCCCGCGCTCCCTCACTTCCCGCAGGAAGACCCACACCCTCTCTCACTTAATGCGGCTTAAGCGCCAACGCTCTATCACCTGTCGCCGGCAGGTGATAGAGCGTCCGGGGGTAACCCGCGTTAAGTGAGAGAGCGTCCGGGGGAAACCCGCGTTAAGTGATAGAGCGTCCGGGGGGCGTGGGCTACTTGGCGACGAGGGTGAGGACGTCGTAGGTGGCCACGATCTCGTCGTCCTGGTTGGTGAGCACGGCGTCCCAGGCCACCTCGCCGTATTCGTCGGTTTCGCGGGGGGTGATCTTCTTGGCCGTGAGGGTCACCCGGATCGAATCACCTGCGGCCACAGGGGTGATGAAGCGCAGGTTCTCCAGCCCGTAGTTGGCCAGGACCGGGCCCGGGGCAGGCTCCACGAACAGTCCGGCGCCCCAGGCAAGCAGGAGGTAGCCGTGGGCCACGATGCCCGGGAAGAACGGGTTGGCTTCCGCGGCCTCCTGGTTGGTGTGGGCGTAGAACGTGTCGCCGGTGGAGTTGGCAAACGCGGTGATGTCCTCCAGCGTGACCTGGCGCAGGTCCGAGCGGACGGCGTCACCGATCCGCAGCGTCTCCAGCGACTTCCGGAACGGGTGGGTCCCCTCGGTTTCCAGGGTGAAGTTGCGGTCCGCGCCGGCGTGCCACAGTCCGGTGACGGCGGTGAGCATGTTCGGCGAGCCCTGGATGGCCGTGCGCTGCATGTGGTGCATCACCGACCGGATGCCGCCCAGTTCCTCGCCGCCGCCCGCACGGCCGGGACCACCGTGGACCAGGTGCGGCACGGGCGAACCGTGGCCCGTTGACGAACGTGCGTCCTCGCGGTTGAGCATCAGGACACGTCCGTGGTGAGCCGCGATCCCGGTGACAAGTTCGCGGGCCACGGACGGATCGTTGGTGCACACCGAGGCCACCAGGGAGCCGCCGCCGCGGGCGGCGAGGCGGACGGCGTCGGGAATGTCCTTGTACCCGATCACGGACGAAACGGGACCGAACGCCTCGAGCGAGTGCACTTCCTCGGCCTCGGGGTCCTGCCAGTTCAAGACGACGGGCGCCATGAATGCCCCGCCGTCCACCACGCCGGTGGTTCCGTCGGCGGAAGTGACCGACGGCGAATCGAGGGTTCCGTACGCAAGCTCACCGCCGGCGTCGAGCATGGACTGCACGGCCGCGCGCACATCGTTCAGCTGCTCCACCGAGGCGAGGGCACCCATGGTGACGCCGTCGGCCCGGGGATCGCCCAGGACAACGCGCTCGGAGATCCGCGTGCCGATGGCCGCTGAGACTGCGGCAACCAGCTCCTGCGGCACGATGGCGCGGCGGATGGCGGTGCACTTCTGCCCTGCCTTCGCCGTCATTTCCGTGACCACCGATTTTACGAAGGCATCGAATTCAGGCGTCCCTTCCACCGCGTCCGGGCCGAGGATGGCGGCGTTCAGGGAGTCCGTTTCGGAAGTGAAGCGGACCCCGCCCTGGACCACATTGGGGTGGGCCTTCAGGGAAAGCGCGGTGGATGCGGAGCCGGTGAAGGCCACCAGGTCGCGGTAGTCCAGGACGTCCAGCAGCCCGCGGACGGAGCCGGAGATCAGCTGCAGCGAGCCCTTGGGCAGGATGTTCGATTCGACGATGGCCTTGACCACTGCGGCCGCCACGTAGCCGGTGGGCGTTGCGGGCTTGACGATGGTGGGGACGCCGGCGAGGAAGGCCGGGGCGAACTTTTCCAGCATGCCCCAGACCGGGAAGTTGAAGGCGTTGATCTGCACGGCGACGCCGGGGATGCGGGTGTAGATGTGTTCGCCGGCGAAGGAGCCGTCCTTGGACAGGACCTCCATGGGGCCGTCCACCACCACCTGCGAGTTGGGCAGTTCGCGCCGGCCCTTGGAACCGAACGTGAAGAGTACGCCGATGCCGCCGTCGATATCGATCATGGAGTCCACCTTGGTGGCGCCCGTCTGGGCCGAGAACGTGTAGAAGTGCTCGCGCCGGGCATTGAGGTACTGGGCGAGCTCCTTCAGCTTGAGGGCACGCTGGTGGAAGGTGAACCGGCCGAGCTCCTGTTGGCCCGTGCTGCGGCCGTAGTCCACGACCGCAGCCAGGTCCAGCCCTTCAGTGCTCACCTTGGCCAGGATCTCCCCCGTGCTTGCGTCCCTGACGGGCGTCGCGGACCCGGCCGATCCGGCGTCGGGGGTCCACCAGGAATCCATGATGAAGCTGGGCACTGTCTCCACGGTGTCGACCGTGGCCTGGGGAGCTGTGGCGGTGGTGGTCATCGTTGACGGGTCCTTCCAACAAGGGGGCAGGCAGAATCGGCCAATGATTACTGACCGTCCGTTCGGTAATATATTCACCATACATGAAGTGCCGTGCTGCACACTAGAAGGCCGGGACTGAATCCGGCCACCCAAAGGAGAATGTATGAGCGCCCCGTCACCCATGGATGCTGCCGAGAACCAGCCCTCCGCGCACGAGCTGTGGAAGATCACGCTCGGGGAGCTGGACGAGAAGATGGGCGTGAAGATCGTCGAGGAGTCCGTCCAGCGCGTGGTGGCCACCATGCCTGTGGAGGGCAACCGGCAGTCGTTCGGACTGCTCCACGGCGGCGCCTCCCTTGCCGTAGGCGAGGCCGTCGGGTCCTGGGCGGCCGTGATCCACGCGAGCACCCTGGGCAAGACGGCAGTAGGCGTGGACGTCTCGGCCACCCACCACCGCTCCGCACGCGAGGGGCAGATCACCATCACCGCCACGCCCATCCACCTGGGCGGCACGCTCACCACCCACGAGGTACTAATCACCAACGAGGCCGGCCAGCGGCTCTGCACCCTGCGCATCACCAACCTGCTGATGAGGCGGCACAAGAAGCCCGCCGCCGAAGCCTAGTCCCGGGTGCGCTGCCTCCGGCGCCGGACCAGCAGCATGAGCACCGCGCCGGCCGCGATGGCCGCCGCGGCCGCGCCCGCCGGCGGGAGGGCATTGGCGCCGGTATAGGCGAGGTTGCCCCCGTCCGCCGCGTCCCTGGCGCTGCCGCCCGTGTCCGCCAGGCCAGCAGGAGGGGTGGACGCCGGACCGGGGACGACGGCGGCGCGGTCGTCCACCGGGGCTGGAGCTGTTGGGGACGGGGCCGGGTCCGCCGGGGCCGGGTTCGCCGGGGCAGGTTCGGCCGGTACCGGCCCAGCGGCTGCCGGAGGCTCCGGGACGGGAGCCGGGTCGGGAGCCGGGTCGGCAGGCGCTGCCGGAACGGGTTCTGCCGGCGCGGGTTGGGCCGGCGCAACAGGGGCAAACCCGAAATCCGCGGCGCCCGAGACGCTGAAGCCGTTGACCGTCTCCGCGGTGAACCGGAGCGTCTGCCTGCCGTCCGGTGCCGTGAAACTCCAGCTTCCGTCAGCATTCACCGGGACCTCGAACCGGTCCTGCCCCTGGACGGTAATCCGCACGGTGGACCCGGCAGCAACGGCCGAGGCCGGGGCGGCGGGAACGGTTCCGCTGACGACCTGCCCGGGTTCATAGGCGCCGCCGGGCGCGGGCGAGGAAACCAGCGGCTTGTTGAGGAAGAGCTCCAGTTGGTAGCCGGGCAGGACCTTCAGGGATTCCTCCAACGTAGCCGCGACGGCGAAGTTGGGCGGCGGGGGTTCGTTGGGCTGGGGGTCGTCGCCGGCGCTGTGCGTCCCTACCGCGTAGTTTCCGCTGATCCACGGACCGCCGGAGTCACCGCCGCTGGATTGCACGTCGTAGGACAGGAAACCGTTGAAGGCGCGGACATCGGCAGGGTCCGCGGGATAGGCGGGTCCTCCCACCAAAAAGATCCCCACGGCGCTCACGGTTCCGCAGGACCATCCCGTCCGCCAGCCCGAACGGCAGACCTCCATGCCAACCACCGGACTGGCGGTGCCGATGATTTTGACGTCCGGTCCCGGCTGCAGCGTGTCACCGTGCGTGCTGGCGGCCGGCACCGGGTCCTGTTCAGGGCTGAGCGCTCCGACGACCGCAATGTCGGTTCCCACGTTGCCGGGGTCCTCAAGTGCCGCGCCGTCCTGGTTCGTGGGAATATTCGGGTCCAGCACCCTCGAATTGCCGGGCCCGCCCAGCTGGCTGAATTCGAAGGCACCCAAGGGCCCGGCAGGCACACCCTGAAGCAACAGGTCCGCGGTTGTGGCCGCGCCGTCACCTGTGCAGTGCCCGGCCGTGAGGACCGCGGGCAGGCCCGAGGGATCAAACGCGGAAAATCCCGTGGAGCAGATTTCGCCTTTGTCCGTTTGGTAACCCACCCCGCCCGGGACGTCCGCCTCAGGCTTAAGGGGCGCGCCGCCGTCGAGCACTACGTTGGCGTACCTCGCGACGAATTCCGACGGCGATATCTTGCCGGGGGCGGCAGTGGTGTCCAGCGTGCCAGGCGGGGTGGAGGGCGCCCCGCCCGTGCCCTGCGTTGCCTGGGCTGCGGCGATGCTGCCCGTCCGGATGACGAATTTGCCGCCGGAATAGACCACTGCCTGCAGGCCGGCGGTTCCGACCTCGCGCAGATAGGCGTGGAACAGCTGTTCGGTGCTCACGGCGATTTGGGATCCGGGAGCGGCCGTCGCCGCAGGAACCGGAGCAGGTGCGGGCTGCGGCGCTGAACTGCCGGGCGCTTCAAGGTTGAGGCCAGCCAGGCTGCCGGACAGCCGGTCGACGGCCGACTGCAGCTCGGCCCCCGTACCACTCACGATGATTCTGTTGTCCTGCAGCCTGATGCCTGTATAGCCGGGAACGCCGCGCAGCCGGCTGGCGGCAGCAGCTGCCCGGCTGCCCAGCTCCCCTGCCGCATTGAACTGCTCAGGGGTGAGGCCCAGGTCCCGCCGGACCGCGTCGGCGAGGCCCTCCTCCGAAAGCCCGGCGCTCCCCGTTTCCGCGGCGGGTGCAGTGGCAGCAGGGCCGGACGCTGCAGCCGGAGCCGGCGGCGCCGCGTCCTCCGCCTCCGTCATGGCCCAGCCGGGAGCGTAACCCAGAACGGATGCGGCGAGGACGCCGGCGGCGGCGCCCAGGACAACACCGCGTTTTCCCCGGCGGAACGCTGCACCGGTTCTCATTGTGGTTCCTTGACGCGGGCGGCTCCGCAGAGGGACAGCACCGCATCCAGCTCGGGGACACTCAGTCCGTTGGCCAGCAGGAAAGCGCGCGTGTCCAGGGTCCGCACGAAGTGGGCCACGGCTTCTCCGCGCGACTGGAGGAGGGGGCCAAGTTCATCCTCGGGCAAGTAGCGTTCCCGTGCATGGGGCGGCCCATGGGTGCGGTAGCGCTCGTTGATGCCGCGGGCTGCGCGCCGGTAGCCGTCGGCAATGTCCTGGCAGGAGTCCCCCGCGAGGTCCTGGACCATGGCGGCCACCATGCCGCTGCGGTCACGCCCGGCCGCGCAGTGCAGCACCGCGCCGCCCCGGGCGGAGGCGGCGGCCAGCTCCTTGAAGACGCCCACCAGCTTGCCCGGAAAGAGCCGGGCGTTCTCCGCGTAGTGGGCAGGATCGTTGAGGTAGGGCCCGGCCACCGCGGTGAACTGCGGATGGTTCGGCTCCTCCGTGGGCGCCGAAACGACAGTCATGCCGGACCAGGCCGCCCCGCCCACCACCGGGTCCGTGCTGCGGCGCCGCGCCTCCGCAGCGTTGCGGAGATCGATCACGGTGCGGATGCCGTCGTCGTACGCCTGCTGCCAGCCCGCTTCCGTGAGCCATTCCCGCCGCCCCATCCGGTACACCCCGCCGGCCACATGCCACGCGTTGACAGCACCATGCCAGTCCATGGATCCGCCCGGTTTCCTCATTGGCAAAGTTAATCACACTGGCCACATGAGACGCACGTCATAACGTAGTTCAGCCGAGCCCCTGCCCACGCCGGGCCAGCCTGTACTCGAGGCCGGCCCGGACCATGGGCCATTCGTGCTCCAGGATGGAGTACACCACCGTGTCACGGAGGAGCCCGTCGCCGGTCCGGGAATGGCTGCGGAGCACGCCGTCCTGCTTGGCCCCGAGCCGGGCGATGGCCTCCCGCGACTGGTGGTTGAGCCAGTGCGTCCGGAACTCCACGGCAGGGCAGCCAACAGCCTCGAACGCGTGCCGCAGGAGCAACAGCTTGGACTCGGGGTTCGTGCCGGTGCCGTGGACGGACGCGGCGTTCCAGGTGGAGCCGATCTCCACGCGGGGAGTACCGGCGTCGATATTCATGTAGGTGGTCATGCCGATGATCCGCCCGGGGCCTCCGGTGGCCGGATCGGTCAGCCGGGTGGTGAACGGCAGCATGGAGCCCTGCTCCTGCAGGGCCAGCCGCCGCTCGATCTCCCCGGCCATCTGCTCCGGCGACGGCACCGAGGTGTACCAGAGCCGCCACAGCTCACCGTCCCGGGCCGCGTCCACCAGGCCGTCGTGGTGATCCCCGGACAAGGGTTCCAGGGTTACATACCTGCCAGTCAGCGTAAGGGGTTCCAGGAAAGTCACGGCACCAGCCTAGGTGCAACCACCACGCCACGGTTACGCTGGGGAAACACCCAGGACGGCGAGCAAGGGAGTTTACGTGTCAGGAACCAATCCGGACCCGGAGGACGACAAGATCACAGGCCTGGAGCCCGGCGGTGGCGTGCCGCCGGGCGAAACGCCTCCCGGTGAAGGGTCGGTGGCAGGCACCCAGGAGCCCCGGCAGAAGGGGTCCGGGAAGGGACAGCAGGTCTTCTGGCTTGGAGCCATCGGAGCCGGCGTGCTGCTGTTCCTCCTGTACTTCATCGGCTACATCGTCGGGCTTTTCGACTAACCCGCGGTCCCCTGGCTGGGCCAGTCAAAGAAACCCTTGCCGGACTTCCGTCCCAGCTCCCCCCGGGCCACCTTCTCCTTGAGGATCCGGGGCGGGGCGAAGCGCTCCCCCAGCGTGGAGTGCAGGTACTCGGCGATGCCCAGCCGGACATCCAGCCCCACGATGTCCGTGGTCCGCAGCGGTCCGGTGGGGTGCTTGTAGCCCAGGACCATGGCGTTGTCGATGTCCTCGGCGCTGGCAACGCCCTCCTCCACCATGCGCATCGCCTCGAGGGCGATGGCCACGCCCAGCCGTGAGGACGCGAATCCCGGGGCGTCATTGACCACGACGGCGGTCTTGCCGAGTGCCTCGACCCACCTTTTCGCGGCGGCGGCAAGTTCGGGGGACGTGCGCTCCCCCAGCACCACTTCGATGAGGGTGGACGCCGGGACCGGGTTGAAGAAGTGAAGGCCCAGGAAGTTCCCTGGCCGCTTCAGTTCACCGGCCAGTCCGTTGACGGAAAGCGATGACGTGTTGGAGGCGAGATAGGCGTCATCGGCCAGCCGCTCTTCGATTCCGCGCAGTGAGGTGACTTTCAGGTCCCAGTCCTCGGGAACGGCTTCCACCACCAGCTGCCGGTCCGCGAACGCGTCGTAGTCCACGCCCACGGTGAGCCGGGACGCCATCTCATCGAGGTTCGCGTCCGTCATGCCCCGCTCGATGCTCTTGGCAGCGGCAGATTCCACCCGCTCCCGGGCAGCCTCCGCGGACTGGTCGTCGCGCTCCACCACCAGCACGTCGGCACCCTTGACCAGGAAGGCATGGGCAATGCCGGCGCCCATGCGGCCGCCGCCCAGGACACCGACGAAGACGGGAAGACCAGATGGCAGGCCGGGGGCAGGTTTCGATGTGTTCATCAGTTCTTTTCTCCGGTCTCGGCAGCGGCGCTCCCGGCTGCGTTCTTGTCGGCCTTCCGGGCCTTCTTGGCTGCGTTCTTGTCCAGGAACTTCTGCATCCGGTCGAACTTGGCCTCGGATTCGAAGAGGATGCCCTGGGCCAGCTGGTCGATCAGGGGGTGTGCTTCCGCAGGGGCGTGGAACACGGACTTGGTGATGCGCACGGCCAGCGGATCCTGCCGTCCGATCCTGTCCGCCAGGTTGTGCGCGGCGTCCAGGAGCCCCGCGGGCTCGTGGACCTCGGTAATGAGGTTCACGGCCAGGGCTTCGTCGGCGCCCAGGATCCGGCCGGCCAGGAGGATCTGCTTGGCCACCGGTTCGCCCACCAGTTCCTTCAGCCGCCAGCTGGCGCCGGCAGCGGCGAGGATTCCCAGCCCGGTTTCGGGGTTGCCGATGCGGACACCGGGGGTTCCGATCCGGAAGTCGGCGGCGTACGCGAGTTCCGCCCCGCCGCCCAGGCAGTAGCCGTCAAGTGCCGCGATGACCGGCATGGGCAGCTTGGCGATCCGGACGAAGATGGTGGAGTTGATGCCCTGCAGGGCATCGTCCCGGCGCCGCTCGCGCAGCTGGCCGATGTCCGCGCCGGAGGCAAACACCCCGTCCACGCCGGCAATGATCAGCACCTTGGGGTTCTGTTCCAGCGCCGTGCAGACCACATGCAGCTCGTCCACCATCTGCTGGTCGATGGCGTTGCGCACCTCGGGCCGGTTGAGCAGCACCACCACCCGGTCGCCGCGTTCCTCCACCAGGAGGGCGTGGAACTTCTCCGCGGCCAGGTCCACAGCCCCGGGCATCAGACCTTCTCCAGCAGCATCGCGGTACCCTGGCCCACGCCGATGCACATGGTGGCCAGGCCGATCCTGGCGTCCTCGCGCTCCATGCGCCCCAGAAGGGTGATGGCGATCCGTGCCCCGCTGGAACCGAGCGGGTGCCCCAGGGCGATCGCGCCGCCGTCGTTGTTCACAATGTCCTGTTCCAGGCCCAGGCGCCGGATGCAGGCAAGGGACTGCGTGGCAAAGGCCTCGTTAAGTTCGACGGCGGCAAGGTCGCCTACGCTGAGTCCGCTGCGCTTGAGGACCTTCTGCGTGGCCGGCACCGGGCCGATGCCCATGATCTCGGGTTCACAGCCTGCGGAGGCGCCGTCGATGATCCGCGCGCGGGGCGTCAGGCCCAGCCGCTCGATGGCTGCTTCCGAGGCGACGATGATCGCTGAGGCGCCGTCGTTGAGGGAGGAGGAGTTGCCTGCAGTGACCACGGATCCGCCGTGGGTTACCGGTTTCAGTCCTGCGAGGACGTCCAGGGTGGTGCCCTCACGGGGCCCTTCATCGGTGTCCACGACGTTCTCGGACTTGCGGGTCCTGACGGTGACGGGAACGATTTCGTCCTTGAACCGCCCGGCTGCGATGGCGTCCAGGGCCCGCTGGTGGGAGCGGACGGCGAAGGCGTCGGCGTCCTCACGGGAAATGTTGTCCACACGGGCCACCTCTTCGGCAGTCTCCGGCATGGAGTAGGTCATCTTGCCGTCCCGGGACAGCCCGCCCTTGTGGAACAGCGGGTTGGTGAAGCGCCAGCCGATGGAGGTGTCGAAAATCTGCCCGGGCTTCGCGAAGGCGGCGGTGGGCTTTTCCTGGACCCACGGCGCCCGGCTCATCGATTCCACGCCGCCGGCGATCACGATGTCCGCGGCTCCGGCCTTGATCATGTGGCTGGCCTGGATGATGGCGCTCAGGCCGGAGGCGCAGAGCCGGTTCACTGTGATCCCGGGGATGTGGAGGGGAAGTCCGGCCAGCAGGGTTGCCATGCGGGCCACGTTGCGGTTCTCTTCGCCGGCCCCGTTGGCATTGCCCAGGATGACCTCGTCAATGCTGTCCGGATCCAGTCCCGCCCGGGCCACCGCCTCCCGGAGAACCAGGGCTGCCAGGTCATCGGGGCGGACCGACGAGAGCGCCCCGCCGTATCTACCCACCGGCGTTCGGACCCCGCCAACAAGGAAAGCCTGCGGACCTGCGGTTGCAGCCATGGAAACACCCTTCACGCGATAAACGGCACTGTCATCTGCAGCCGGCAGCTCCCCCACTTACCGACCGTTCGTTCTGTAAATAGTACACGGGAGGGCTGATCCGTGGATACCGGATAAGGCCTAGCGGACAGTGAGGCCCAGATGGGCTGCCAGCAGCGGCGCGAGGAGGCCCAGCTGGTACTCATCTATGACCATGCCGGCCACGCTGCCGAGTCCGCTGATGCTCCGGAATTCCGTGCCGCGAACGTCAAAGTCCTTCAGCCTGGCCCCGCTGACATCCAGGGATCCGATGGTGCAGTCCTTCAGCGCCACCCGGGTTGCGGCGGCCGAGCCCAGGTCCAGCTCGTTGATGATGCAGCCGGTGATCAGGACGTCCGTGAGCTTTGCGCCCCGCAGGTTGAGGAAATCCAGCTTGCCGCCGTCGATGTGGACCGACTGCCAGCCGCTCTCATGCAGTTCGGCGGACCCCAGCCGGGGATTGCGGATCTCCACCTCCCGCCAGGTTGACCGCGCCGCCCGGAAAACCGGGGCGTACAGCTCCGCGAGGATGCAGTCACGGAAGGTGGAGCCGCGGAGCTGTGCCTCATTGAATGACGCGCCGCTGAACTCGCATCCGGCAAAGTCGGTGCCGCCCAGCTCCAGCCCGTCGGCAGCCACGCGGCTGTACCGCTCGCCGTCGTACCTCCCGCCGCGCCGGAAGTCCGGCACGGCGACGTCCGTGAGGTTCTCGAGCCGCACGGGAGTGAGCCGCGGCGCAGCCGCGTCGGGGCCGCCCTTCCGCGGGATGCGCGCGGCCACTACAGCGTTTCCGCCTTCGCCGCTATTTCCGTGAGGTCCTTGGCCAGGGCTTTGCGGGTGGCAGCCATGCCCATCCTGCCGAACAGCAGCATCATGATCCTGCTGGCCAGGGTGGGCTTGATGACCTCGGCCCCGAAGGTGAGGGTGAGGTCCGTTCCGCCGTCGCGCGGGGCCAGGCTGAACCGCGTGGTGTAGTCCGCCCCGCCCTGGACTGCCTTGACGGTGGTGCTGCGGTTCCGTTCAGCCTCGGCCACCCACATCTCCACCGTTTCCGCTTTGCCCAGCATCTTCCGGGTCTCCTTCCAGCGGGTCCCCTCACCGTAGGGGCCATCTGTCAGGAGCTGGATCGAGTCCACTCCGGAGAGGGTGGCCGCGGAGCCCGGGATGTCCGTGATGACGGACCAGACTTTCTCGGGTGGCGCCTGGATGTGCTGGGTGAGGCTGAGGCTGTGGTCCATGGTTTCGAGCCTAGCGGCGGGTACGGAGAATCAACAGGCGCTGCCCGCAGCAGGCGCCCAAAGGCTTGAATTAGTAAGCATGCTTCGTGTTAGTGTGAAAATGCATTGTTTTGGTCAACGGAAACGAAAGGAGGCCACACACCATGGGCCTCGGAGACAAGATCAGTAACGCAGCGGAAGACATGGGCGGCAAGGCCAAGGAAGCGGCCGGCAACGCCACCGACAATGACCGCCTGAAGGCTGAAGGCCAGGCGGACCAGGTCAAGGCTGACGCCAAGAAGGTCGGCGAAAGCGTCAAGGACGAGTTCAAGCGCGACTAGCCCCTGCCTGGGGCAGGCCCGGCCGGACCGGGCGGCTGCAACAGAGCGACACGGCGGTGGATCCTACGGGATCCGCCGCCGTTCTGTTTGCGCGGTACTTGAGGGATCGGGGGCCCGTCACCAGCCGCTGCGGGTGGGGGTGTGCCCCTGCCGGGAGTCGTCCGGCATCGTCATTTCGGCCCGCAGCCCCAGGAGCCTGATGGGGCGGCCCGGCTCGATCTTCGCCACCAGGTCCAGGACCCGGGCGAGCACTTCCGCCGGGTCCGAGGTCTCGGGGATCTTCCGGGCATACGTCTTGGTGATGAACGGTGCATAGCGGACCTTGAGCGTCAGCCCGACCACCGGCCGGCCCTCTGCCGCGACATCCTCCAGCACGTGCGCCGCCAGCTCCCTGACGGCATCGTCAATCTGCCCCGGCCCGGTCAGGTCGCGCTGGAAGGTGGTTTCACGGCTGTGCCCGCGCGCCACCCAGGGTGTGTCATCAACTGTCCGTCCGCCGTCGCCGCGGCCCAGCTGCGCATACCAGGGACCCATCTTCGGGCCGAACTCGGGGACAAGGTCGTCAGGGTTGGACGCTGCCAGCTCGGCCACCGTCCGGATGCCAAGCTTGGCGAGCCGCTGGGACACTTTCGTTCCCACGCCCCACAGCTCGATGGTGGGCCGGCTCCCCATGACGTCCAGCCAATTGCCTGCCGTGAGCCGGAAGACGCCGGCCGGCTTGCCGAACGTCGTCGCCACCTTGGCGCGGAGAAGGGTGTCGCCGATACCCACGCTGCAGTGCAGCCGGGTCGCCCCGAGCACGGCCTGCTGCAGTTGCCGGGCGTAGGCGTCCGGATCATCCGTCTGCACGCCAACAAACGCCTCGTCCCAGCCGAGCACCTGGACGGTAGCGCCCGGCTGCGAGCGCAGCACCGCCATGACCTGTTCGGACGCCTCCAGGTAGGCTTCATGGTCGACCGGCAGGATGACGGCATCGGGCACTTTCCGCGCGGCGATGCGCAGCGGCATCCCCGAGCCGACGCCGTACGCCCTGGCTTCGTAGGATGCCGTGGACACCACCGCCCGTTCGGTGGGATCGCCGCGGCCGCCGACAATCACCGCCTTGCCCGCAAGCTCGGGCTGGCGAAGCACTTCGACGGCCGCGATGAACTGGTCAAGGTCCACATGCAGCACCCAGGGTTCGCCCACAAGCCCCAGTCTGCCCCGGCGGCGCGCTCCGCACCACCGCTCCGGCACCATCGATTGCTCCGTAGCGGTCCTTTTGAGGCCCCAAAACGGCAGTTGCGGAGCAATCGATGCAGGGAAACGCCGCCGGCGGGACTCCCCTCCCAAGGGGCGTCCCGCCGTCGTATGTACTGCTTGGGTGAGCCGTTAGCTGTAGAGCGCGCTCTTCGGCTCGTTGTTCTTGACCTTCTGCCAGCCCAGCCACAGGACCACGGCGAAGAACGGGATGGTGGCCAGGGTCCAGAGGCCCAGGTAGAACACCTCACCGCTCTTGCTGGTCATGGTGTCGAAGCCGATCAGGACGGTGATGGCCAGCAGGCCCACCAGTCCGGCCCAGCTGGTCCACGGCGAACCGGGCATCGGCAGGCCGGAGGTGACGCCCTTGCGGCGGCGCAGCACGATCTGGCTGGCGAAGATGGAGCCCCAGCAGAAGATCACGCCGATGGAGGCGGTGTTGAGGGCGAGGTCGAACGCGTGCGATCCGCCCAGCCAGATGTTCAGCAGGATGCCTACCGCGTAGAAGGCAGCGATGGCCAGGATGGCCGCGTACGGGACGTGCCGCTTGGACATCTTGGTGAGCCACTGCGGGGCGTGGCCGTTGTTGGCCATGGTGCGGAACACGCGGCCGATCGAGTACAGGCCGGAGTTGCAGGAGGACAGCGCGGCGGTGATGACGATCATGTTCATCACGTCGCCCACCCAGGCGAGGCCCATCTGGCCGAAGACGGTGACGAACGGGGACGTTCCGGCAACGTACTGGTCGGACGGCAGCAGCATGGCGAGCAGGGTCACGGAACCGACGTAGAACACCACAATGCGGAGGACGACGGCGCGGATCGCCTTGGGCACTTCGCGTTCCGGGTCCTGCATTTCACCGGCGGTGATGCCCACCAGTTCGATGCCGTTGTAGGCGAAGATGACGGCGTTGAGCACCAGGACCATCACCAGGGCGCCCTTGGGGAACATGCCGCCTTCGGCCGCGAAGAGGTTGGCAACCGAGGCGTTGCCGTCGCCCACCCGGGCGTTGGTGACCACCATGAAGGTGCCCACCGCCAGGAAGATCAGGATGGCGCCCACCTTGAGGCAGGAGGCCCAGAATTCGAACTCGCCGAACGCCTTGACGCTGAGCAGGTTCACTGCCACCAGGATGGCCAGGGCGGCGATGGCCGAGGCTTCCACGGGGACATTGGGGAAGAAGAACTGGAAGTACAGGCCGATGGCAATCAGTTCGGCGATGCCGGTCATGCCCCAGTTGATGAAGTACATCCAGCCGGACAGGAACGCGCCCTTCTTGCCGAACATTTCGCCGGCGTAGCTCACGAAGGAGCCGGAGGTCTGGCGGTACATGATGAGTTCGCCCAGGGCCCGCATGAGCAGGTAGGCGATGACGCCCGCGATGGCGTAGGAGAAGATCAGGGCCGGGCCGGTGGAGGCCAGCCGGCCGCCGGCACCCATGAAGAGGCCGACGCCGATGGCGCCGCCCATGGCGATCATGGTGACATGGCGCCGGCCCAGGGTCTTGCTGTAGCCCTCGGCGCTGAGGGTGGGGTCGACGGCGACGGATGGGGCCGTACGGTTCTCGAGATCTGTGGGGGTAATTTGAGGCACAACGATTCCTTGTGGGTTGGGGGTTGGCCGCATCCGGACTACAGCATGATCCAGCTCACAAAATTCGGGCTTACGCCGTTGGGGCGACCGTTTGTGAGCGCAATCCTCCGTAAAGCCGAAGCTTCGCGCGGCTCGTCCATCCTACAAGACGCTGAGGGGTGCTACGTGACGCGCGCTACACAGCGGCCGTCTCAAGCACCATATTCTGCTCCCCGTCCAGGGAAATCCGGTAGGTCCGCAGGGGTTCCGCACCGGTAGTGGAGCATCCGGAGGTGAGGTCAAAAGCGTGCTGGTGCAGCGGACAAATGACCACCTGCCGGTCCACGGTGCCGTCCGCAACCGGCCCGCCGCGGTGGGGACAGACGCCGGAGACCGCCCGCAGTGAACCGTCCCGCAGCCGGAAGACGGCCACCTGCTCGCCGCCGACCCCGAAGGCCCGCCCCTCGCCCAGCGGAATCTGGTCCACCGGGCCCAGGACGTGGGCGTTGGCATGTGTTCCGGTACTGCTCATCGGACCGGCACCTGCGGGAGGACGGTCAGGGGCAGCGACGTCCTGAACTGCCCGGGCGTTTGCGGGTCATCGCGTTCCCGCCACGGGTCAACGTAGCTGTCCACGGAGGCCTGCATCGCCTCGTCCAGCCGGCCCGCGATCCCCTCCGAATCCTCCACGATCACGGCCCGCAGGTGCTCGATGCCCACTCGCGGGACGAAGGCGTAGGTCCGTTCCAGCCAGTTGGCCTGTTCCCGGTAGTACTGCATGAACCGGCCGGTGAGGACTTTCACCTCGTCCGGATCGTCCACGGTGGCCAGCAGGTCTCCCTTGCGGATGTGGGCACCGGCGGCTCCGCCCACGTAGATCTCCCAGCGGCCGCCCTCCACTGCCACCACGCCCACATCCTTCACCAGCGATTCGGCGCAGTTCCGGGGACAGCCCGAGACCGCGAGCTTCAGTTTGGCGGGCGCCTCAAGGCCCTGGAAGCGGGATTCGATCTCGATCCCCAGCTTGGTGGAGTCACCGGTGCCGTAGCGGCAAAAGTCCTTTCCCACGCACGTCTTCACCGTCCGGAAGCTCTTGCCGTAGGCATAGCCGGAGGGCATGTCCAGGTCCGCCCAGACCTGCGGCAGGTCCTCCTTGCGGATCCCCAGCAGGTCGATGCGCTGCCCCCCGGTGAGCTTGATCAGCGGGACGTTGTGCTTCTCCGCCACGTCAGCGATCCGGCGCAGCTGCTGGACCGACGTCACGCCGCCCTTCATCTGGGGCACCACGGAGAAGGTGCCGTCCCGCTGGATGTTGGCGTGGACGCGGTCGTTGATGAAGCGGGCGTCGCGTTCGTCGATGTACCGGTCGCCCAGCATCATCTTGAGCAGCGAGGCGAGCCCCATCTTGGACTTTGCGTCCTCGGCGCCGCCCGGAGCCAGCGCCTGGAACACCGCCGAAACCGACCGCAGGCCGCGGGCCCGGACCTCTGCCATCAGAGCCTGCTTGTCCAGTGGAATGCCGCGGACGTAGTAAGCGGCAGCCGGATCCTCCTCCACGGCCCCGTCCGCCGCCCACTCCACCACCTGTTTCACCAGGAGCTTGCAGGAGCCGCACCCTTTGCCGGCGCGGGTGGCGTCCATGGCCCCGGATACCGAGCTGCAGCCGCCCTTCACCGCGCCCACCAGGTCCTTCTTGCTGACGCCGTTGCAGTTGCAGACCTGTGCCTCGTCGTCGAGCTCGGCAACCCCGGTCTCCTCCCCGGGCGTGCCGAGGTCGAACATCAGCCCGAGCCGTTCCTCGGGCAGCGGCAGCCCGCGGTCGAACGCCTGGGTCAGGTAGGCCACCTTGCGGCTGTCCCCCAGGAGCGTGGCGCCCACCATCTTGTTGTCCCGGACCACGAAGGACTTGAAGATCCCGCGGCTGGGCTCCGAGAAGACGATGTGTTCGTCCGTCTCAAGTTCCGGCCCGTGCAGGCCCATGGAGGCCACTTCGACGCCGGCCACCTTGAGTTTGGTGGCCGTGCGCGAGCCCAGGTACGCGGAGCCGGTGTCCGTGCCCGTCACATGGTTGGCCAGCACCACCGCCTGCTCCCACAGCGGGGCCACCAGCCCGTACACCTCGCCGCGGTGCTGGACGCACTCCCCCACCGCGTAGATGTCGTCCTCGTCCTGGACCCGCAGGCTGTCATCCACCACAATGGCCCGCTCCACCGGGAGCCCGCTGAGGACGGCCAGGTCCACGTTGGGACGGATCCCGGCCGCCACCACCACCATGTCGCACCCGATGTCCGGCCGGCCGCGGAGGCTGACGCCGGTCACCCTGTCCCTGCCAAGGACGGCCGCGGTCCGGCAGCCGGTCAGTACCCCGATGCCCAGTGCCTCTACGCTCCGGCGGAGCACCGCACCGCCGTCGGGCCCCATCTGTGCGCTCATCAGGTGGCCGCCGGAGTGGACCACGTCCACGCCCAGCCCGAAGCTGCGCAGCCCGGCAGCGGCCTCCAGCCCCAGCAGGCCCCCGCCGATCACCACGGCGTGCCGGTGGTGTTCCTGCTGCGCGTGGGCAGCCATTTTGCGGGTGTCGTCGATGGTGCGGAAGCCGAAGACGCCCGGCTTGACCGACCCGCCGGGTGTGTAGAGGCCGTCCATGGGAGGAAGGTGGGAGCGGCTTCCCGTGGCGATGATCAGCGTGTCGTAGGGCGTCACCCGGCCGTCGCTGGAAAACACGTGTTTGGCGAACCGGTCGATCCGGTCCGCCCGGACGCCCGCGTGCAGCGTGATCCCGTTGTCCTGGTACCAGGACAGGGGGTTGAGGAAGATGTCTGCGTCGCTCTCCTCGCCCGAAAGGACGTGGCTGAGCATGATCCGGTTGTAGTTTCCGTACGGCTCGTCCCCGAACATGGTGATGCTGAACTGCTCCGCACCGCCCCGGGCCAGGATCTCCTCCACGGCCCGGGCGCCGGCCATGCCGTTGCCGATGACCACGAGGCGCCGCCGGCTGTCCCGGCCGCCGGACCGGGAGCGCGGCCTGGCCTGGGCCCCGGCTTGCATCTGCTCCGCCACGCTGCCCATCAGTGTTCCACCATCCCCAGGTCGATCACCACAGACCCGTTGAGGCCCTCCGGAGCCGCCAGGTACAGCTCGATCACCGAGCCGCCGTCGATATCCTCCACCACGCGCAGCGGAACATGGACCTCGCTCTTGGCGCCGATGGGGAAGTAGCGCATGGGAACCCCGTTGCGCATGAGCACCACGGCGATCAGCTCACTGCTCGAGTTACCGCCGCGGAAGTACAGCGCCTGGTTGATCACGCCGTCCGGGACATAGTGCGAGAGCTCGCTGTGCAGCGGGACGGGCTTCTCCAGGCCCACGCCCTGGAAGTGGTAGATGCCTTGCAGGAAAAGGTTCTTGGCGATCACGGACAGATCCTTTCGGCCGGCGGAAAGACGGGCATGGGCCCCATTTTCCGCCGCCGATGTTTCCGGCCGCCGGTCCCCCGGTAAAGACTGCTTTACGCGAATCTCACCGGTTCCCAGGCCAGGCTGCTGCCCCAAATGCGTGACTTATGCCCTGCCAGGCGGGAGGAAACCCCGCCAATCCGGACCAACTGCGCCACTGCGGGGCCAAAAGTGACGCATTCCGGTCGGGATTGCCCCTTGGTTGCCCCAGGCAATCCCCTAAGCCGGTGCGAGCACGCCCTTGTCCATGGAATACCGGGTCCAACGTCCGCCGGCGGTGTTCCCGGCCCGGGTGCCTTCCAGGGCGCCGGCCCCACCGCTGCTCCGCCGCGCGCACGCCGCGAACCACTCCCGAAGCGCCCTGTCATGGCTGACCATCACCAGGGTCCCGGCAAAGTCCGCCAGCGCCGCCTCCAGCTGTTCCACCAGCACGGGCGCCAAGTGGTTGGTCGGCTCGTCCACCACCAGGGTGCCGTAGCCGCCCAACAGCAGCCGGGCCAGGGCAAGCCTGCGTTGCTGGCCGGCGGACAGGCTGCCGACGGGTACGTGGAACTCGCTGGTGCGGAAGAGGCCGAGGCGGAGGAGGGCCTCGGCGTGCTCGTCGATGTTGCCGCCGAGGCCCGCGGCGAAGGCCGGCAGCAGGCGCAAGGCGGGCCGTTGCGGCAGCTCCAGTTCCTGCTGCAGGTAGCCAACGCGTTCGGGCCGCGTGACGGAGCCGGCAGCTGGTTCCAGGGGTCCGGCAAGGATGGAGAGCAGCGTGGATTTGCCCGCGCCGTTGGGCCCGGTGATCAGGATCTTCTCGCCGGCGCCCGCCTGGAAGTCTGTGGTTTCCAGCCTGCCGGGCACGCTCACCCCGCGCAGTGCCAGCACCGGCACACCCTCCTGCGCTGCCCCGGAAGGCGCGGCACCTGAGTCCGCGGCCAGATCGACGTTCAGCCGCAGGGGTACCGGCGGCCGGTCCACGGGGCTGGCTTCGAGCCGGCGCAGCCGCTCCTGGGCGTTCCGGACCTGGCTGCTGGCGGCCTTCTGCCAGGTGCCGGCCTTGAAGTCGAAGCCCATCTTGTCGCCGTCGCGCTTGCGGCCGTAGCCCATGGTCCCGGCAACAGTTTCTGCCTGCCGCTTTTCGGACTCCATTGCATCAATCCAGGTGTGGTACTGCTGGACCCAGCGCGCGCGTTCGGCTGCCTTCTCCCGGAGGTAGCCGTCGTAGCCGTTGCCGTAACGGGTCACGGCGCGGCGCTCGGCATCCACCTCAATGATGGTGGCCGCCACCTTGCGGAGGAGCACGCGGTCGTGGGACACCACCACCACCGTGCCGCGGTGGGCCGCCAGCCGGTCCTCCAGCCAGGCGGTTCCGCGGGCGTCCAGATGGTTGGTGGGTTCGTCCAGGAGCAGGATGTCCGCCGGATCGGCCAGGACACAGGCCAAGGCCACGCGTTCCTGTTCCCCGCCGGACAGGGATCCCAGCACCCGGTTCCGGTCCAGGCCGCCCAGGCCCAGCCGGTCCAGGGCAGCCTCCACCCGGTGTTCCGCGGCGTAGCCTTCGCGCAGCTGGTACTCCGTCTGCAGCCGGCCGTAGGTATCCAGTTCGTCGTCCCCGGCGTCGGCGAGGTTGGCCTCCAGCCGGTCAAGCTCCGCTTCGAGGGCACGCAGCGAGGCAAGGGAAGCGTCGACGGCGGCGCCCACGGTGAAGGACTCGGGCAGGCCATGGGTCTGGGCCAGGTAGCCCACCCTGCCTTGGATCACCACGGCGCCTTCGTCAGGCGCTTCGAGGCCGGCCAGGATCCGGAGCAGGGTGGATTTGCCGGCACCGTTTTCGCCCACCACGGCAACGTGCTCGCCGGCCGTAATCACCAGGCTGATGCGGTCCAGCAGCCGGCGGTCGCCATAGCCATGGGAAACGTCCGAAAGGTTAAGGTGTTCAGTCAAGGGAAGTCCTCGCAAATTTCCGCAGTGTGGCCGCCGGAGCTGAACGGGACGTTTCATCCAGCGCTCGAGGGCGGCCTTGGTTTGGGAGAACAGCCTGGCGCAGGGCCGGGGCTGCTGGTCAGGACTTCATCGCTCCAGACTGCCCCGGGTGAAGCCACGAGTCAAGCTGCAGCGAGGGCCGCCGCCTTCCTGCGCCGGGCCTTCGCCAGGCGGGTGCCGATCAGGCCCTGGCGCGGGCTGAAAAGGTAGACGACGGCGAACACCACTCCCTGCGTCAGCACCACCATGGCGCCCGAGGCCGTGTCCAGGTAGTAGCTGACGTAGATGCCGGTGATCGAACAGAGCGCCGAGACCACCGGGGCGATCACCAGCATCCGGGAGAACCGGTCCGTGAGCAGGTAGGCCGTGGCGCCGGGGATGATGAGCATGGCCACCACCAGGACAACGCCCACGGTCTGCAGCGCCACCACCGATGTCAGGGCCAGGAGGCCCAGCAGCAGCGCCCCGAGCCTCCGCGGGGACAGTCCGATGGCGTGCGCATGCGTGGGATCGAAGGCGTAGAGCGTGAGGTCGCGGCGCTTGAGGATCAGGATGGCGAAGGCCACCACGCCCAGCACCAGCACCTGGATGAGGTCCGGAATGCTGACGCCCAGCAGGTTGCCGAAGATGATGTGGTTCAGGTCCGTCTGGCTGGGCGTCACGGAAATCAGCACCAGGCCAAGGGCGAACAGCGAGGAGAACACGATGCCGATCGCCGCGTCCTCCTTCACCCGGCTGGTATTGCGGACCACCCCGATCAGGGTCACGGCGATCAGGGCGAACACCAGAGCGCCGAGCGCGAAGGGGGCGCCCACAATGTAGGCCAGGACGACGCCGGGCAGCACCGCGTGGGAGACGGCGTCGCCCATGAGGGACCAGCCGATCAGCACCAGCCAGCAGCTGAGGACGGCGCAGACGACGGCGGCGAGCGCCGTGGTGACGATGGCCCGGACCATGAAGTCGTAGCTGAGGGGTTCGAGGAGGAGTTCCACGGGTCAGCTCCGCCCTTCCCGGTTGAGCACGTCCAGGCCGAACGCCATGGCCAGGTTTTCGGGCTGCAGCACCACCTGCGGCGGGCCGTGCATGAGGACCCGGTGCATCAGCAGCACGGCTTCGTCGCAGAGCTGCGGGAGCGCGTGCAGGTCGTGGGTGGAGACCAGGATGGTGCAGCCGTCCGCGGCGAGCTCGCGCAGGAGCCTGGTGATGGTGGCTTCCGACCTCTTGTCCACGCCGGCGAATGGTTCGTCCAGCAGCATGGTGGTGGCACCCTGCGCTATCCCGCGGGCAACAAAGGCACGCTTCTTCTGCCCGCCGGAGAGTTGGCCGATCTGCCGCCCGGCGTACTCCCCCAGTTCCACCCGGTCCAGTGCCTCGTCCACGGCAGCCCGGTCGGCCTTCGATGCCCGGCGGGTGAAGCCCTGGTGGCCGTAGCGGCCCATCATCACCACGTCGCGCACGGACAGCGGGAACTGCCAGTCCACTTCCTCGCTTTGCGGCACGTAGCCGATGCCCCCTTCCCTGCGCGCCTTGGAAGGTGGCTCTCCTCCGATCCGCACCGTGCCGGCGTCGGGCTTGATCATGCCCATGATCACCTTGAACAGCGTGGACTTCCCGGAGCCGTTCATGCCCACCAGGCCGCAGATCCGCGCCGGGTCAAGGGACAGCGACGCCGAGTCGAGTGCCAGGACTTCGCCGTAGTGGACGGTGACGTTGTCCACCTGGATGGCCGGGGAGGTCATTGCCCCACCCCTGCTGTGAGTGCTTTGGTGATGGTGTCGGCGTCGTGCCTGATCAGGTCCAGGTAGGTGGGGACGGGCCCGTCCGCTTCGGAAAGGGAGTCCACGTACAGGGTGCCGCCGAACCGTGCGCCCGTGGCTTCCACCACCTGCTGCATGGGGGCGTTGGAAACCGTGGATTCGCAGAAGACGGCCGGGACTTTGTTGGCCTTCACGTACTCGATGGCACGGGTGATCTGCTGGGGCGTGGCCTGCTGTTCGGCGTTCACGGCCCAGATGTACACCTCCTTGAGCCCGGTGTCGCGGGCCAGGTAGGAGAACGCGCCTTCGCAGGTCACCAGGGCCCGCTGGGCTTCCGGAACCGCGGCAAGGCTGGTGGTCATCTGGTCCTGCACGGCCTGGAGTTCGGCTTTGTAGGCGTCCCCGTTGGCTTTGAAGGCAGCGGCGTTGCCGGGGTCAAGGTCGCTGAAGGCCCGCACCATGTTGTCCACGTAGGCCTGGACGTTCACCGGTGACATCCAGGCGTGCGGGTTGGGCTTGCCTTGGTAGGAGTCCTCGCTGATGGGCATCGGCTCAACGCCCTCGCTCACCACGGCGTGGGGCACGTCCAGCCCGTCCACGAACTGCGCGAACCAGGCTTCCAGGTTCAGGCCGTTGTCCAGGATGAGATCGGCCTTGGAGGCTTTCCGGATGTCGCCGGGAGTGGGTTCGTAGCCGTGGATTTCCGCGCCGGCCTTTGTGATGGATTCCACGGTGAGCTTGTCCCCCGCGACGTTCCGGGCGATGTCCGCCAGCACCGTGAACGTGGTCAGCACCACGGGCTTGCTGTCCCCGTCCCCCGAAGCCCCGCCGCCGCAGGCGGTCAGCACAAGGGAAAGCACGACGGCGGCAGCGGCCGCCGCCCTGAAGCGCACGGTCCTGCGGGCGCCGGTCGGGGCAGCTTCTTTGGCGCACCGAAACGTAAATTTAGGCATACCGAATATTCTAGGGGACGCGCGTTTCCCCCAGCAACGCGGCCGGCCCACCTCCCCCCGTTCCCGCCCAACTAGGTAGCGCTAAGTGTCGTTTTGGAGCCCCAGAACGACACTTAGCGCTACCTAGTTGGGGGATAGGCTGAAGCCATGGCGACCGCCCACCGAATACCCCCTGCTCCGCAGCCGCAGCTGTACCGCTTCTCGCCGTTGGACGGGGCAACCCTGATTGTGTACGTGGCCATCGCCGGGTTCTTCGCCGTGGCGGGGGAACTCCTGGCCCCGTTCCTGCGGCAGGTTGCTCCTTCCCCGGCGGCGGCTTCCTACGCGGCGAACCTGCTTTTTTACGCCACAGTGGGCATCCTGGCGCTCCTGGCGGCCCGGAAGGTGGTGGGCCGCGACCTGAAGGTCCTCGCCACGCGCCCGTGGTTCACGCTCATGATGGTGCCCGCCGCGGTGATTGCCATGCTGATCCTGACCGCCATCGTGGTGGCCGCCGGCGGCGAGGCACAGACGTCAGAGAACCAGGCGGGCCTGCAGGAACTGATGCAGCAGGTGCCGGCCTGGCTCATGGTTCCGCTGGTGGTAGTGGTGGGACCGTTCGTGGAGGAGTACATCTTCCGCCACCTGCTCATAGGCAAGCTGAGCCGGCGGGTGAACATCTGGATCTGCTGCGCCGTCTCGGTGGTCCTGTTCGCCGCCATGCACATCGTGGGCCGGGAAGCCATCACCCTGGCTGCCCTGCTCCCCTACCTGGCCATGGGCGCCACCCTGGTCTTCATGTACGTCTGGACAGGGAAGAACCTGATGTTTTCCTACTTCGTCCATGCTGCGAAGAACCTGCTGGCCGTGGTGTTCATCTATGCCATCCCGCCGGAGGTCTTCGACCAGCTCCAGCAGGTGCAGCCGTAGGCCCTACCGCGGCCCCATCGACCCCCGTACCTTGGTGGGATGGGACTGAACATCCAGATCGTCGTCGATTGCAGCAAGCCGCACGAGCTCGCGGACTGGTGGGCTGAAACCCTGCAGTGGTCCGTGGAGCCCCAGGACGCCGCGTTCATCCGCTCCATGATCGAGCAGGGCTTCGCCACGGAGGACCAGACCATGACGCACCGGGGCAACCTGGTCTGGCGTGAGGGCTGCGCCATCCGGCCGCCGGAGGAACTGGAGTCCAAACAACCCGCAAGGCGTGTCCTCTTCCAGACGGCACCCGAGGGGAAAACCGTGAAGAACCGCGTGCACTGGGACGTGAACCTGGCCGGCCGGGACAAGGATGAGGTCCGCCGGGAGCTTGAGGCCAGGGGCGCCACTTTCCTCTGGACCGCCAGCCAGGGTCCGCACTCCTGGCACACCATGGCAGATCCGGAAGGCAACGAGTTCTGCATCAGCTAAGGCCGATTACTAGACTTGGACAGTGAGCAAACAGATTCCCGCCCAAGTGTCAGACGTCTTCGACCCCATCCGCTGGCGGACCGTGGCCGGTTTCGAGGACTTCCAGGACATGACGTACCACCGGCAGGTGGAAAGGGATTCCGACGGCGGGTGGGTGCGTGACCTGCCCGCGGTGCGGATCGCCTTCAACCGGCCGGAAGTGCGGAACGCGTTCCGGCCCGGCACTGTCGACGAGCTCTACCGTGCCATGGACCACGCCCGCATGACCCCGGACGTTGCCACCGTGCTGCTCACCGGCAACGGCCCCTCCCCCAAGGACGGCGGCCACTCCTTCTGCTCCGGCGGGGACCAGCGGATCCGGGGCCGGGACGGCTATCGGTACGTAGTACAAGACACAGCAGACGGCGAGTCGCAGGAAACCATCGACCCCGCCCGCGCCGGCAGGCTGCACATCCTGGAAGTCCAGCGGCTGATGCGGACCATGCCGAAGGTGGTCATCGCCGTCGTCAACGGCTGGGCGGCCGGCGGCGGGCACTCGCTGCACGTCGTGGCGGACCTGACCATCGCCTCCCGCCAGCACGGCAAGTTCAAGCAGACGGATGCCACCGTGGGCAGCTTCGACGCCGGCTACGGCTCCGCCCTGCTCGCACGGCAGATCGGGCAGAAGGCAGCGCGCGAGATCTTCTTCCTGGCCCGCGAATATTCCGCCGGGGACATGGTGCGGATGGGTGCGGTGAACGAGGCCGTGGACCACGAACGCCTGGAAGAGGTTGCCTTGGAGTACGCAGCTGATATTGCCCGGCAGTCGCCGCAGGCCATCCGCATGCTCAAGTTCGCCTTCAACCTTGCCGACGACGGCCTGGCCGGCCAGCAGGTGTTTGCCGGCGAGGCCACGCGGCTGGCGTACATGACGGACGAGGCGGTGGAGGGCAAGGAAGCCTTCCTGCAAAAACGCGAACCCGACTGGTCCTCCTTCCCGTACTACTTCTAGCCAGGAGCGGCATATGAACAGCGGCCCACTCAATGTAGAGCCCGCCCTCAAGGCCCTCGCGGCCGCCCTCCACGGCGAGGGCCCCGCCGTCGAACTCTCCGTCGGGAGCGACGGCGCCCTGCTGGTGGGACATGTGGAAACTCCCGGCTGCGATGACGCGGTGGCCGTGGTGCGCACGTCCGGCTCCACCGGCGCCCCCAAGGCGACGGTGTTGACGGTGGAATCCCTGGCTGCCTCCTCCATGGCTACGGCTCTGGCGCTCAAGGGCGAAGGCCAGTGGCTCCTGGCCCTTCCGGTGGAGTACGTGGCGGGCATCCAGGTCCTGGTCCGTTCCCTGTTCGCCGGCACCCGCCCGTGGGTCATGGACATGTCCCGGGGTTTCACGCCCGAAGCATTCACCGAGGCTGCCCTGGAACTGACGGACAGGATCAGGTTCACCTCCCTGGTTCCCACCCAGCTCCAGCGCCTCCTCGACGAACCGTCTCCGGAAACCCTGGCCGTGCTCCGCCGCTTCAACGCCGTCCTGCTGGGCGGCGCCCCGGCCCCCGCCTCACTGCTGGCCGCCGCCCGCGACGCCGGCGTCCGGGTCATCACCACCTACGGCTCCGCCGAGACGTCCGGCGGGTGCGTCTACGACGGCTTCCCCCTGGAGGGAGTGTCCCTCCGGGTTGAGGGGGACGGCCGGATCCTGCTCGGCGGTGACACCATCGCCGCGGGGTACCTTGAGGCCCCTGAAAGCACCGAGACATTCTTCGAGGAAGACGGCGTGCGCTGGTACCGCACCAGCGACCTGGGCAGCATCGGCGAGGACGGCCGCCTGACCGTCCTGGGCCGCGCCGACGACGTGATCATCACCGGGGGGATGAAGGTTTCCGCGGCGCACGTCCAGGACGAGCTGGTGAAGTCCGACGGCGTCGCGGCGGCTTTCGTGGCGGGCGTGCCCTCCGCGGAATGGGGCCAGGCCGTGGCCGCCTACGTGGCGCTGGCAGAGTCCGCACGGGGCGCCGAATCCGACGACGCCCTGCGCAGCCGGGACCACGCCGTCGTGCTTCAGCAGGAATGGCGCCGGACATTGGGGATCCTGGCACCCAAAACGGTCCTGGCCGCATCCTCGCTGCCGCTGCTGCCCAACGGCAAGCCGGACCGGCTGGCCATGACCGCCGAACTGAATGCCCTCCACGAGGGAAAGTAAAGTAGACCTGCACCATCCGGCAGGCCCCCCGCCTGCCGCCCTCCCCAACCACACACGAGGTACTGACCGTGGCTACAGCCGCACAATGGATCCAAGGCGCCCGACTCCGGACGCTGCCCGCCGCGATTGCGCCGGTGCTGATCGGCTCCGCCGCAGCCTACGAGATGGATTCGTTCCTCCTGTTCAACGCCATCCTCGCGGCGCTCGTGGCACTCCTGCTGCAGGTGGGCGTGAACTTCGCCAACGACTACTCGGACGGCATCCGCGGCACCGACGATGACCGGGTGGGCCCGCTGCGGCTTGTGGGATCAGGGGCCGCAAGCCCGGAACACGTCAAGCGGGCCGCCTTCGGCGCGTTCGCCGCAGCCATGGTCTTCGGGCTGGTCCTGGTGGTGATCACCCAGAGCTGGTGGCTCATCCTGGTGGGACTGGGCTGCGTCATGGCCGCCTGGGGCTACACCGGAGGCAAGAACCCCTACGGCTACATGGGCCTGGGCGATGTTTTCGTGTTTGTGTTCTTCGGACTGGTAGCAACCCTGGGCACCACCTACACCCAGGCCGGGCAGATCAACCTGCCCTCCATCATCGGCGCGATCGGCACCGGCCTCATCGCCACCGCGCTGCTCATGGCCAACAACGTCCGGGACATTCCCACGGACATGCAGGCCGGCAAGAAGACCCTGGCGGTCCGGCTGGGCGACAAGCACGCCCGGGAAAGCTACGTGCTGATGCTCGCGGTGGCCATCCTGTTGGTGGTGATCCTGGCTCCCGGCCGGCCGTGGATGCTGATTGTGCTGCTGCTGATTCCGGCCTGCCTGATGCCGGCATGGCTGATGATCAACGGCCGCAAGCGCAAGAGCCTGATCCCGGTCCTGAAGCAGACCGGCCTGATCAACCTCGGCTACAGCCTGCTGTTCTCACTGGGCCTGGTCCTCAGCCACGGGTTCTAGTCCTAAGCCCGCTTGCGGTCCTTGGCGTCGTTGCTGATGGCCACGTCCGGGTTGGCGTCCAGGAGGGCGTCCTCGGCGCGGGCGTCCTGGACCTCGCCGGCCGAACGCAGCGGTTTGGCCTTGCCGGAGAAACGGTGCTGCAGTGCTGCCGCTGCTTCGTCCCGCTGCTTCTGGAAGAACAGGTAGCTCACGGCGAAGGCAATCAGGGCCGCGCAGATGACGGACATCAGGGCGCCCAGGCCCAGGAAAGTGAAAAGCACGAACAGGGGTGCGAACAGCGCCAGGCGGATCAGGGAATATTTCAAAAAGGCCACTATTCAAGTTTAGCCGCCTCCCGCCCACGGCCCCTGCGCCTCCTGACGATAGACTTAATGGCATGCTCCTCCGTGTGGTTTTGGCCGTCGCAGTCCTCGCCATCTTCGTGTACGGGCTCGTCGACGTGATCCGCACCGACGCGCGCCTCACCCGCGGGATCTCCAAACCTGCCTGGATCGTGGTCATGATCGTCCTGCCGGTGATCGGGGCGGTCCTCTGGCTCCTGATCGGCCGGCCGCGCGGCGCTCCCCCGCAGCGCCAGAACTACAGCCACCCCACCGCCCCGGACGACGATCCGGACTTCCTCCGCAACCTGGAGGTGCGCCGCCGGCAGGAAGCCGAGGCCGCACGCCTGAAGAAGCTCAAGGATGAGCTGGACGCCAAGGCAAAGACCGACGACGGCGGGAAAGACAAGCACGAGACCGACGAACACGACACCGACGGACTGAAGTAGGGGACCAGTCTGATGGCCCGCGACGCTGACGGAGAAGACCGGCTGCGGAACCCTGCCGGTGCAGCGTCGCCGCCAGACGGGGCACCCCGCACACAGCCCGCGCCGCCTCCGCGGCCCGGGCTGTCCTATTCGTCCCCGGCACCGATCGTGGTGGTCCCGCCGGCACCGGGGAGCGTCCGGGTGGCCAGGAACCTCTGGCTGTTCAGCTTCGTGGCCGGGTTGGCGGTCCTGGTGGGCTCCTTCCTTACCCGGGACTCCCACTTGGAACGGCTGCGAAGCGTGGTGCAGGAAACGGCTCCCGGCGGCGACGAGACCGCCATAACCACGGCCACCGCCATCGTCTTTTGGGGAAGCATCGGTGCGCTGCTGCTGGTAATGCTCCTCGAGGCGGCAATGCTCGGCGTGGTGGCAGGCCGGCAGGGCTGGGCCCGGTTGGCACTGGTCCCGCTGCTGGCGGGGCACGTGCTGGTCATGGTGGTGACGGCCACGTTCCTGGTGCCCCCGGGCGACGCCGGCAGCTATGTGGCCATCCTCTGGGGCATCGAGATCCTGCTGGCATTCATCGGGCTCGTCCTGTTCTTCTTCCCGTCCGCTGCCGCCTGGCTCAGGTCAGGCCGGTAACGGTTTGGCCTGGCGCGACGAGTGTTGGGCGAGCTGACGCTGGAATTCGCGCACTGAACATTCCGCCACGATGCCTTCGCAGCTCCGGATCACCACCCGGCAGGCGTCCTGGGCCGCCCGGTCCGTCAGCGGGTTCTCCGCCAGTGCACGCCAGCGGGTCAGCAAACGCCGTGCCTCGTCAGCCAACTGTTCGGGGGTGGCATCCGGGCCCAGCCCGAGCCGTACATGGGAGGCAGCACCCAGGCCCCCGATGAGTGCCTCTGCTTCGGCGGCAAACTCGGGGTTCAGTCCGACGCCGGTGGTCCGCAGCGTCGACAACAGCCGCAGTTCCCGGAACTCATGGGCGTTGGCCTGCAGCTTCTCCAGGGCCTCGGCGAGGTGCTCGGTCCCCTTGCGGGGAGAAGCGCGGAGCAGGGCTTCCACCCCCACCAAGGCTGTCCGGGCCTTCAACGCATCTGCCCGTGCCTGGAACTGCCGGCCCACCGTCTCCAGCAGCGGGTCCAGGCCGCTGCGCCGGGCAAGCTCGTGGGCCAGTGGCGTTGGCTGGTCGAATCCATTCCGGAGCAGGACCACCGCCAGGCGGATGCCAAAAAGGCCGTATCTCTCCAGCAGCGAGGCCCGGGCCTCCGCCGTCATGCCTTCCGGATCCGTTGCGCGGAGGAACCGGTCCGCCGAGAGCATCATCTTTTCCCTGGCCGCGCGGTCCATGCCGGCCAGCAGTTCAAGCGCGCGGAAGTCCGGCTGGCGCATGGTCCGGGCACTTTGCGCCAGGAGGCCGGCAACGGGTACCACACCCAGCGCCAGCTTCCTCAGGTTGTGGTCGCGGCGGTACCTTTCGGCGATGTCTCCGGCGGACAGGAGGGAATCGATCCGTCCTGCGCCCACCTCGTCGGCCCGGGACAGGACGGCAATGGCATTCACGGTGCCTGAGCGGCCCACGGCGGTGTCGGCAAAGGATTCCAGGAACCTTAGGTCCGAGGCGTGCATGTGCCGCATCAGGTAGATGATGGCATCAGCCTCCGACGGGGTATCCAAGGGGGTCAGGAAGCTGGTGGACCGTGCAGATATGTCCCCCGAGAGCGAGGCTATGCCGGGGGTATCGATCAGCGTCATGTCTTTCAGGCCCGGCGCGGGCCACTGGACGTCCAGGCGCTCCACGTCCTCCGCCCGCACGTCCCCCAGGACGAACACCAGCCGCCCGTCCACGCGTTTGAGGGGCAGGCTCCTGGGTTCGCCCTGCACCGGGTATAGCGTGATGCGGGGCGTGTGCCCGTGCCGGTACCACGTGATGATCCGGGTGCATTCGCCGGTATCCGTGGGAGCTATCTCTTCCCCGATAATCGCGTTCAGCAGCGTGGACTTTCCGGCTTTCACCATTCCGGCGATGGCGATCCGCAGGGGCTCGGACAGCCTGCGCCCATAGCCCTTGAGCGCGTCGGAGGCAGCAGGATCATCCCCGTACACTTCCAGGGCGGCGGCAACCAGCTCCTTGGCACCGGCTATCGTAGGGTTCTTCATCCCACGGCCGCCACGGTTGAAGCCCCCGCCGGCCGGCCGGCTGAAGGCCGGGCAGTGTCCTGGCCTCCGCCCGCCTGGCGGGGCGTTGCCGCAGATACCTCTGCGGCAACAGCTGCGGCGGCGCGGGACACCGCGTCAACCTTCTTAAGCTCCGCCTTGATCTCCCGGATGCGGGCGTCCTTTTCGAGGGCGTATGTGGTGGCTGCCTGTTGCGCTGCCGCTACAGAGTCCGTCAGCGAACGGTGGTGCTCGTCCGCGATCTCCGTGAAGTGGTCACGGATGGAGCGCTGAACCAGCCGCAGCCGGTCCTTCAGCTGTTTGCCTACCTGGAACGTGACATCGTCCAGCTGGCGCCGTACCAACGCCTTGGCTTCGGCCTGCCGGCGCTTGAGCCGCGCTTCCTGGTCTTCCCGGAATGCCTTGCGTCCCAGCAACAGTCCGGCCCCCACGGAGAGGGGATTGATCAAAGCCATCCCAAAGATCCCCGTCAGGAGGCCAAACATCAGCACACCGCCGTAGGATCCGCGCATGCCGATCAGGACCTTCTGCACCGGCTTGATGCGTCCGTCGTCGAGCGTTGGCATTTCGTCCACGGGGTCCAGGGCATCCCCGGTGTCGGAGACGCGGAACACCGGCAGGGTGACTTCATCGGCAGCGAAGTGTTCTGCCACCTGCGCCGCCAGCCACTGGGCCCGTTCACTGGTCCATACGAACGTGTCCGAAATGGCGGCCGCCGCGCATTCCTCGAGCCACTTGGAGAACTGCGGCCACGTGGGTCCCGGGTCGCCCTGGTCTATGGCTGTCTCGGCTTCCCGCTGGATCCGCCGCAGCCGGTCCCGGAGGTCGTATTCCATGTCCGCGATCAGGTCGCTGATGCCGTCGTTGAGGGTGATCTGCCACCGCGCGGAGCGTTTCCGCAGGTCGTCCGCCTCGGCCTTGGCCAGCTCCAGCCCCGCGATCATCTGGGGCGTACCCTGCGGGTTCTCGAGGGCTTCAAGCTCGGACTGCAGCGAGAGCCGCAGGTTTTCCGTAACTGACAGCAGGTCCTGGCTCACCGAACGTCGCTGGAGGCGCTGCGCCTTGCCCAGGATCTCGTTCCGGAGGTGCGTGATCAGCCCCGGGAAGCCGGATTCGGCGTTGAGCTCGGCATCCTGCAGCCGGGAGGCCTCCAGGCGCAGGTCGGAGGAGACGGGGTAGAGCGGGATGTCCGGTGCAACCTGGGCCAGGTGGGCCCGGTCCAGCTCCTCGACGCGACGCCATTCCGGGTAGAGGTCGGTCTTGGACAGGACCCCCACCACACTGGGGGTGATCCGCATGGCCTGCCGGAGGAAGCGCAGTTCCGGTTCGGTGTATTCCTGCGAGGCGTCGCTGACCAGCAGCATGGCATCCGCTGTGGGCAGTGCGGTGAGGGTGGTCAGGGTGTGTGAGGATCCCATGCCGCCAACGCCCGGGGAGTCGATAACGGTGAGTCCGCCGGTCAGTATCCTGCGGGGAAGGCAGACCTCGGCGGCCACCAGTTTCTTGCTGTTGCCAGGGTTGCCGCGTTCTGAAACGAAGGCGGCAAGTTCGGCAATGTTGACTGGCTGCCGCTCCACGTTGGATTCGTCCGGGGCGTCCGTGCCGTCTTTTGGCACCAGGATGCTCGCCGAGGCGGGATCGCCGTAGCGGACCACCGTGGGGACGGAGGTGGCGATGTCGTCATCCACCGGGCACACAGGGGCATTAACCAGGGCATTGATGAGCTTGCTCTTGCCTTGCTTGAATTCGCCGACGACGATCACCCGGATGCTCGGGTCCTTCAGCCTTGCCAGGGTTTGGTGCAGGCGTTTGCGGAGATCCGCCCTGTCCCCCGTGCCCACCAGCTGAAGGCCTTGCTCCACCAGCTTGATGAGCTGCCCCGCGCTTGCCGGCGTTGGCTGTCCTGCCGTTCCTGCTTCTGCCACGGTCTGTCCTTTGCCTCAATTCTCGGAAATGGAACGGGGGGTGAGCCCCGAAAAGCCCGGCAGGAGGGAGAAACCTCCTGCCGGGCACTTCCGCTGCCCCCGGGGCCGCCTAGCCGGCGACTGAATCGTCTATGGCCGTGTTGACCTCGATGTCTTCCACGTACACGTCGGTGTTGGTGGAGTTGTCCTCGGTGTGGGTCATCTCGGTCTCGGAGTTGTCCTGGAACGAGTCCTCGATCGCAACCTCGGTGGTGTTGGTCTCCGCGGTGGAGTTGTCCTGGAACGAGTCCTCGATCGCAACCTCGGTGGTGTTGGTCTCCGTGGTGGAGTTGTCGTTGAACGAATCCTCCAGTGCGACGTCCACGTCGGTGTTGGTGGAGCTGTCTTCGTTGAAGGAATCTTCAATGGCAACGTCGGTGGAGTTGTCCGTGTTGTCCACGCTGTTGTCCGAGTTGTCGGAGTTGTCGGAGTTGTCGTTGAAGGAATCCTCGACGGCGACATCCATATCGTGGTTCACGGAGTTGTCCGAGTTGTCGTTGAACGAATCAGCCACGTCAACATCCAGGTCTGTGTTGAAGGAGTCGTCGATGTCCGTCTTCTCGTTGCCGATGTTGACGTCGCCGCCGGCGTGGACCGAGTTGTCCGTGGAGTTGTCCGCGGAATTGTCCGTGTTGTTGGAATCGCTGATGTTGTTGGAGTCCCGGACGTATGCGTCGTCGCCGGCTGCGACGGAGCGGTCCCCCGAGGCGATGACGGAGTCATTGTCGAACCACTGCTCAACGTCGCCCTCGGCCCAGATGTTCTGGTTGACGGACTGGTCAACGATGTTGTCCCGGTCATCCACCGTTGAGGTGTAGGAGTAATTGTTCACCACGTGGTGGAGCTGCTGGACTGCGTGGGCGTGGTCATCGTGGTCGTGGTGTCCGCCGCCGCTTCCGCCACCTGCAGGAGGAGTTTGTCCGGTGCCGCCCGCGCCCCCGCCGCCGCCGATGTGGCCGGTCCAGGACGTGTTGCCGCCGGTGTTGTACTCGCGGTCGAACCGGGAGGTGGTGACTGGTGCGTAGTCCAGGACTACCGGCATTGCGGCATCCACATCTGCGGAGCAGACTTCACCGAAGCCGTGGTCTTCCAGAACCTTCTCGGGATTGTCCAGGAAGTCCTGTGCGGCCTGGCGGTTGCCGAAGAGGTGCATCAGGAACTGGACGAGGTCGTTTGCGAGCGTCATTTGATTTGTCCTCAATCTTCTCTGAGTTGCGGATCGCTCGGCGTCGTAACCGGGCTTGCATCAAACGTATGGTTCGGGCCAAGGACCGGGCATCGGGCCGATTCCCCCTACCGGATGGCTTTCCGCCGGGGAATCGGGCCCCGTGGCGTTAGGGCGTTAGGGGTTATTCCTGCATAGGGTCCTCGGGGCCCAAGGCCAGGCGGAGCCGGGCCAGCAGGTCGGAGCGGTTTTCAGCGCCAAGGCGGCGGCGCATCCTGGCGATGTGGTGTTCAGCGGTCCGCGGGGAGATGTAGATGGCCTCGCCGATCTCGCGGTACGTCTTGCCCTCGAGCACCAGGCGGGCCACTTCCTTTTCCCTTTCGCTCAGCCCCGGACCGTCCGGCTGCAGGCTGCCGGCCGCCTCAGCGGCGGCAGGGGTGCTGCGGGCCGCGGGGCCGGATGAGCCGTTGGCTGCCGGGCTAACTTGGGGATGCAGGTCCCTGGCACAGGACAGCAGCCGCACCATGTCCTTACGCTCCTCTGCCCGCGCCGCTGCATGCCCGGCCAGCCTGGCGCCCTCCCAGGGCATGCCCACCCTGCCCAGGCCCCGGGCAGCGGCCTCCACATCAGCGGGCGTCATCCTCCCGGCCAGGACCGACACCCAGGCTTTGCCCGCTGCGGCAAGCACCGCGGCGAGGTGGCTGTCACGCGCCGCCCGTGCCAGCGCCGCCGCATGGGGCGCGAGGCCCGCGGGGTCTTCGCTCAGCAACGCTGCCTGGACCGCCGCCCAGTGGAAGGGAACGGCCCACAGCGGCGGATCGCCCAGCCGGTCAAGAAGCTGCCACGCTTCGGTGAGGTAGTGCGCCACCCGCCGGGTCTCCCTGAGGCGGGCGGCCGTGATCATGAGCTCGCCCCATGGCAGGAGGCTGTAGAGGTCCACGGACGTGTGCAGCATGGCTTCCCGGGCCCGCTCCCACGCCATGATGAGTTCCGGCACGTCGCCGTTCCGCCTGGCCAGGCCAACTTCCAGGGCTGCGCGCAGGAACTCGTCCCTGGGCACGAGCGGCCAGTGGTTCGCTTTGGAGGCCTCGTTGATCGCGAGCCGGGCATCCTCGAGTTTGTCCTGCTGCATGGCAGACCACGCCTGAAGCAGGAAAAGCCTGGGCTTCGCGGCATTGCCGCCCTGGCCGGCAGCGGTGGCAGACCGGCACACGGTTTCCGCCAGCCGCGGCTCCCCGCTGTGCAGTGCCAGGAGGGCAGCCATTGCGGCCGGCGTCTCCGGAAGGGGAAGCGCCGCGTTTGCCGCATTGAACATGTCCGAGGCATGGATCAGCACGGGGAGTGCCTGCTGCGGGTCCGCGCTTACTGATCCGTAGATGCCCTTCCCTGTCTCGACCAGCGTGGCAGCCAGGAGGGTGGGAGAAGCGGGCGGCGCGGCCGGCTGGAAAAGTGCTTCCGCGCCGGCCCGGTTGCCGCACCCGATCATGGCCACTGCCGCGAGGGGGGCTGATGGTCCAATCCGGCTGGCACCCAGCCAGCTGTACACGTCCGCTGCCCGCGCCAGCATGCCTCGCTGGGCCCAGACTGCTGCGGCCACGTCCACGCCCCGGCGCACGTCCGGCGGATCGTCGCACACGAGCAGCGAGTCGATGATCCGCGTAGCTGCGTCCAGGTCGCCGTTCGCTGCTGCGGCCTGCGCGCGGCGGGCGGCGGTCGCTGCTTCGTCGGCCCCTGCCAGCAGGGCTTCCCCATAGAGTTGGGACGCCAGCGCAGGATCATGGTCAAGAGCCTTGTCGGCCGCATGCTCCAGTTCAGCCGCCACGCGGGAATCTGCCAGGCCTCCGCGCGCCAGTTCGCGGGCGACGTCGCCGAGGGGCACGCCGTCCCTGGCGTACACCGTAACGAGCTCCCGCTGAAGCGCATGGACCTTGGCGGCGGGGACGACGGCAAGCAGGGCTTGCTGCGCCGGCCCCGCCACGGTCCCGTCCGCCGTCAGGAGTCCTGCAGCTTCTGCCCGTTCCACAAGGGCGCCAAGGCTTTGCACGTCGCCAGTGTCAAGTCTGCGCTGCAGGTCCGCTGGCAGTGGTCCAGGCAGGACGAAGCCGACGGAAAGGGCCAGCAGCAGTTCACGCATGGCAGCGTTCTCGCCTTTGAGCTGCCGGGCCATCTGTTCTGCGGCACCGGGCTCCTGCACGTGGTGGTTCAGCTCGGGCAACAGGGTCACCGGCCGGATCTCATTCCCGGTCATGCTCAAGCCGCCGGTTCAGCGGCCGTGGCCGGATCGGTGGCCGGAGCGGCCTCCGTGGCCGTGGCCGGATCGGTGGCCGGAGCGGACTCCGTGGCCGTGGACGCGGTGGGTTCGGGCGCGGAAGGCGGCGGCTCCTCGGTTGCCGGCGGCGTGGGCTCCTCCGTCACCGGGGGCGGAGGCTCCTCGGTAGCTGGCGGGGGCTCCTCGGTCACTGGCGGAGGCTCCTCGGTCGCGGGCGGCTCCTCCGTCGTCGGCGGCGGGTCCACGGGGACAGGGCTCCCCGTTCCCGTCTCAACCGGCACTGGTTCGCTTGTACCCGGCGCAGGATCAACCGTTCCGGCAGGGACAGTGGGTGTGCCGACGGGCTCCGTAACTCCGCCGGCACCGGTTCCGGCGGAGTCAGCTGTACCGGTACCGGTGTCAAGAGCGCCCGTTCCGCCGGAGTCCGCGGCAGCCTGCTCCGCGGCGGCGCTGGACGTCGGCCTGCTGGTGGGTGAGGCGGCCACGTCCAGGCCCGCGCCGCCCGGGGCGGAGTCCTTCGTGCTGGCACTGGCTTCGATGCCCCTCGCAGGTTCCTGCGCTTCCGCACCGGCACCGGCCGCTGCCGCCCCGCCGACTCCTCCGCCGCCGCCCGAGCCGCCTAAGGAAGAACCCTTCTCGGGGGCGGCGTCCGCCTTGGGGGTGAAGATGGATGTCAGGCTGCTGAGGCCCTCGGGGCTCTGGGCAGCGGTAGCCGAAAGGACCGTGAACGCGGCCGCAGCTGCCGCGATGGCGGTCAGCCGAACCGTAGGTTTCGGCGCATGGGCGCCGCCCCGGTGTCCGTGCTGGCCATGCCCGGCACCCTGGGCTGCGATTCCAGCCATCGCGCCTGCCGCCGTCGTGCTCTTCCGCGACCAGCTCGCCAGCCGTCCGGGCGCGTAACCCGGTGCGGCCGCATCACGGGCCGCGGCGGCACGGCCGGCTTCCGCCGCAGCGGCAGCCTGCGCCGCAACCTCGGCGGCGGCTGCCTCGCGCGCCAGGACAGCCGCGGCGGCAGCACCGAGGCAAATGGAGGACTTGGGATCAGCGTCGACGGCGATGGGCCGGTCCAGCTGTTCGGAGATCACCTGCGCAACCAGGGGGATCCTCGATGATCCGCCAATGAGCAGCACGGCGGAAAGGTCCGCCGGTTCCAGCCGCAGGCTCGCCAGGGACTGTTCCAGCGCGTCCACCGTGTCCCGGATGGGCTCGTTGATCAGTGCTTCGAATTCGGAACGGACCAGGCGCACCTGCTGGTGGAATCCCGGCAGCAGGACGGAGATGCTGGCTTCGCTGTCCGCGGAGAGCGCCTCCTTGGCTTCCACGCATTCGCGCTGCAGCCTCGCCAGCGCAGCGCGGGCCCCGGGATCGGAGGTGTCGAGGCTGGAGAGGAAGCCGCCGGTGTTACTGGCCACGTAGCGCAGGACCGCCGCATCAAAGTCGGCTCCCCCAAGGTTTTCGATGCCTTCCGGGCGGCCCAGCAGCTCAAACCGGTTGTTGCCGGCCTTCCGGAGGACGGCCGTGTCGAAGGTTCCGCCGCCAAGGTCGTAGACGGCAATGGTGCTTCCCTCTTCCACGCGCACCTGGGAGGCGTAATGCAGGGCTGCGGCCTCCGGTTCCGTCACCAGGGCAACGTTCTGCAGGCTCCTGGCGGCCAGGGCTTCCCTGAGGAGCGAGGTGCGGTGGCTCCCCCAGGCGGCCGGGTGGGTCAGGATGATCTCCGACGGCGGCGCCCCCTCGCGTTCCTCCGCGCGGTCGGCCACCCAGCGGGCCATGGTGGCGAAGACGTCCTCGGCGGGCAGGGAGAGCGTGCCCACGGAGATCGGCACGGCGTCGCCCATCCGGCGCTTGAATTCCCGTACCACCCGGCCCGGGGAATCAAGCCCGCGGCGTTCCGCGGCTTCCCCCACCAGGACGGGGCCTTCCTCCGGGTAAAACAGCACAGAGGGTACTGAGGTTCCGCGGATTCCCAGCGGGAGGCACTCAGGAGAAGAGGAGGTACCGTGATCGAAGCGTGCAACGGCAGCAGCGGTGAAGCTGGTCCCGACATCAATGGCGAGAACGTAGCTCATGGGGTACCTCAGGGAATACTGTCGTTTCGCCTGCAAGCTTCATCACTGGCGAACGTCACCAAGGTAGCATTACGGCCGGACCGGGAACACCCCCATTGCTAAAACGAATTGTTATTTCCCTGCCCGGCGCCTTGGCCTCCGGAAGAAACCCCTGCTCAGAGCCCTGAATAGGAGTGGAGGCCGTTGAAGAATTGGTTCACGATGGTGAAATTGAAAATGACGCAAAGGTAGCCCACAATCGACAGCCAGGCAGCCCGCGTGCCCGTCCACCCGCGCGTTGCGCGCGCATGGAGGTAGCCTGCGTAGACCACCCAGATGACGAAGGTCCACACCTCCTTGGTGTCCCAGCCCCAGAACCGTCCCCACGCCTTCTCGGCCCAGATGGCGCCGAACATGAGGGTGAAGGTCCAGCCGATGAAAGCGATGGCATTGATGCGGTAGGACAGGTTCTCCAGGCTCAGCGCGGACGGCACCAGGCGCATGAAGCCGAGCTTGTCAGCGCCACCGGCAGCCACCGATTTCTGCCGGTGCGATTGGACCAGCTGGAGCGCGGACATGGCGAATGTCAGGGTGAACAGCGCGGAGGACAGCACGGCGATGGACACGTGGATGATCAGCCAGTAGCTCTGCAGGGCGGGAACCAGGTGGCCCACCGGGGTCCAGTAGGCCACGGACGCGGCTACCAGCATGATGATAGCCAGGCCCACCACGAAGGTACCCAGGAAGCGGAGGTCGCGGCGGACCAGGACCAGCAGGAACACCGCCACCGCCACGAAGGCGCCGGTGGTGAGGAATTCGTACATGTTGCCCCAGGGCACGCGTCCCGCACCCAGCGCCCGGGTCACGACACCGGCACCATGGATCAGTGCGCCGAGGACGGTCAGGGCCACGGCTACCCGGGCGGGGGCGCGGCGTTCAGCGGCGTACCGCATGTCAGCGTCGGCGGTGGCCACGCCTCCGGCCCCTGCCCCTGCGGTCCTGGCAGTGGACGACGACGGCCGCTCGGCCCTGCCGGCAGGTCCGGCCAGGTGCGTTTCAGCGCGCTCCCCCGCCCCGGCCGCCACCGGAACCTTGGCTGCCTCCCGGGTGTGGCCGTCGAGGCCGGCCTGCGCAGCCTTCAGGTCGATGGCGCGCAGGGCCTTGCTGCTCTTGGCCAGGTCCCAGGCGAAGGCGATGAAGGCCACCGTGTATGTGCCGGCCGCCAGGAGCATGAACAGCTCGCTGTACTGGCCCATGGTTTCGTTGATTCCAAACGGCATTACTGGTCCTTTTCGGGCCCTGGGGGGCCGGCTGGGGTGGTGGCTGGGCCTGCGGTTGCGGCAGCGCCGGCGCTATTCTCGCGCACGCTGCTGGGTGTTTGCTGGGAATCGCCCGGCTGTGCAGTGTCCGGCCCGGGGTCCAGCTGCCACTCACCGCCGAGCAGCTGACGGAGGGCAGCGGCTTCGGCAGCAAGCCGGTGGTCCTCGCCGCGGGCCAGGAGTCCGTACTCAACCATGGTGCGGCCGTCCTCGTGGGTGCCCGTGCGGATCCACACCCGGCGGCGGTTGACGTAAAGCGAGAGGATCAGTCCGGCCACGGCCAGGAGCGCAAACACCAGGGCGTAGGCCTGCCCGGGGTTGTGGTGGATGTCCACGCCGATGTAGCGCTTGACGCCGTCGAAGCTGATGGTGCCTTTACCGTCCGGCAGCGTGTAGCTGGTCCCGGGGGCCAGGGTAATGCCGCCGGCGTCCAGGTTCCGTGCGTTCAGCGGTGTGAGGTCCTTGACGTCCAGTTCGAAGACGTTCTGCGGAGCCCCGTCATCCAGGCCGAGATCCCCGTAGTAGGAGTTGAGCGTCAGCTGCGGGTTGAACAGTTCCGGGTCCCCGCTGAAGGAGACCCCCTCGTTGGAGACGAAGGCGGTGGGCAGGAAGAAGCCCGCGAACCCCAGCTGGTCTGGCTTGGCGTCGGGAACCTTGATCACCACGGAGGAGTAGTAGTTGTCCCCCTGCAGCTTGGCCACCACGGGTCCCTGCATGGCCACGTTGCCGGCGCCGTCCCGGATGGTCACCACGGGAGCGTAGCCGTTGCCGGTCAGGTAGATGCTGGTGCCGCCGAGGGTGATGGGATCGTTGACCTTCAGGGTTTCCTGGCGCGCGGGTGCGTCCGGGTTTTCCTTGGTGGTGACGGCGGCGGAGAAATCGATGGGCTGGCCGAACTTGCCCCGGGATTCGCGGTCGAAGGTGATGTCGAACTTGTCCAGCTGGATGGAGTAGGGCTGCAGCTGGCTGGACTGGAAGTTGGTGCCGGGGTTGAACTGGTCATAGCCCACCAGGGTGTTCACGAAGGTGTCGCCCTCCACCAGGATGCGCTGGCCGCTGTAGCCGAACAGGCCGCCGGCGGCCACGGACACCAGCACGCCAATGAGGGAAGTGTGGAAGACAAGGTTTCCCACTTCCTTCAGGAAGCCGCGCTCGGCGCCCAAAGACGGCCGCGCGCCGTCGTCGTCCCTCACTTCAACGCGGTAGCCGCGCTTCCTCAGCAGCCCGGCGGCACTGTGGATGGCCGCGGGCGCCGGAATCCCGGCGTCGGCCGGTATGACCAGGGTGCCGTACTCGGGAAGGCGGGACAGGCGTTTGGGGGTCCGCGGCGGCTGGGACCGCATGGCCCTGTAGTGGGCAATGGCGCGGGGCACCACGCAGCCGATCAGCGAGATGAACAGCAGCAGGTAGATGGCCGAGAACCAGGCCGAAGAGTAGACGTCGTACAGCTGCAGGGTGTCCAGCAGCTTTCCGTAGTCCGGGTTGTCCTTGATGTACTGGGTGACGACGGCGGGATTGGCCGGGCGCTGCGGGAACAGCGAGCCCGGCACGGCCGCGACGGCCAGGAGCAGCAGCAGGAAAAGCGCCGTGCGCATGCTGGTCAGCTGGGTCCACGCCCAGCGCAGCATCTCTTTGGGGCCCAGGGCCGGCAGCGCGGCGTCCGCCTTGGAACCTGGCGCACCGGCGCCAGTGACCGGGGCGGAAGATTTCTTGTCTACGTTCACGCGCTCGCTCATCAGATCGGCAACTTCACATCGGTTTGGAACCAGTACTGGAGTTCGGTCACCCAGGCGCCCCAGACGCCGCTGGCCATCAGCAGGCCCAGCACCACCAGGATGCCCCCGCCGGTGCGCTGGATGGCCAGGCGGTGCTTGCGGAAGAACGCCATCACACCCATGCCGCGGCGGAGTGCCAAAGCGATCAGCAGGAAGGGAATGCCCAGGCCCAGGCTGTAGACAAAGGCCAGGAAGGCGCCCTTGGCGGCGGAGGAGCCGCCGGAGAGGCTCAGCAGCTGGACGGCGGAGTAGGTGGGGCCGATGCACGGCGCCCAGCCCAGCCCGAAGGTCAGGCCCAGCAGCGGCGCGCCCCAGAGCCCGGCCGGCGGCTTGGCGTGGATCTTGGCGTCGCGCTGCAGCCAGCTGAAGCCGCCCATGAACACCACGCCCATGACGATCACCAGGATGCCCAGGAGTTGGGTGATCCAGGCGTTCTGCGTGCCAGTGATGAGGGTTCCCAGCTGGCCGAAGGCACCGCCCAGCAGGACGAAGATCACGGAGAAGCCGAGCACGAACAGTCCAATGCCCAGCAGCATCCGGCCGCGCTTCTGCTTTTCCAGGTCCACGCCGCTCAGCCCGGTGACGTAACCCAGGTACCCGGGAACCAGGGGCAGGACGCAGGGCGAGAGGAAGGAAACCAGTCCGGCCAGCAGTGCCACGGGAATGGCAAGGAGGAGCGAGCCGTTCAGGATGGCTTCGGCGAAGGGGCTGTTCACGGTCCGGGCCGCCGCTACTCTGCCACGGCGGCAGCGATGAGGGCCTTCAGGGTGCCCTTTTGGACTTCGCCCAGGACACGGGAGGCCACGCGGCCCTGCTTGTCCAGCACCAGGGTGGTGGGAACCGCGCCGGGCGGAACCAGCCCGGAGACGGCCAGGAGGACGCCGCCGTCCTTGTCGTCGAAGCTCGGGTAGGTCAGGTTGAAGTTCTTCTCGAACGCCTCTGCCGTGGCTTTCTCGTCCCGGAGGTTGACGCCGAAGAACTGCACGCCCTGGTCCTTGAATTCCTGGTGGAGCTCTTCCAGGATGGGCGCTTCCACCCGGCAGGGGGCGCAGGCCGCGAACCAGAAGTTCAGGACTGTCACTTTGCCCTGGAAGTCGGCGGGCGCAACCGCGGTGCCGTTGAACAGGGTGCCGTTGACCTGGATGGCGGACTTGCGGTCTCCGGCGGCGAACTCCGTGACGGACCCGTCCCCGGCCACATAGTTCTTGTTGTCCCCCGCTTTGGCCTGCTGCGCCAGGGCGTCCTCCTGCGCACAGCCGGACAGCCCCAGGGCCAGGGCGGCCAGGGCGAGGCCGCCGGCAGCAAGCAGGCTGCGGCGGGAGGTGACGGGCGCAGGGGGCAGCCCGTTCCTTTCATTACTGTCGGTCACTACTAGGCTCCAGGGGTGCTTGCCGCACCCGGAAGTAGGGATGCCGCCGGTTCGCTGTACTGCACGCGCAGGAGCGCGCCGCCGTCGTCGAACACCAGCGACGTGATGGATGTCAGCGTGCATTCACGCTTCCGGGGGTCGTGCCACAGGGGCCTGCCCTCGGCGCTCAGCCGGGTGGCCCAGATGGGGAGCTGGTGGCTGACCATGATCGCTTCAGGCCCGTCCGTTCCGAAGTCCCCGGCTGCCAGTTCGATGGCGCGCAGCCGTGCATCCTGCACCGCTTCCATCACCCGGGAGGCCTGGTTCCTGTAGGGCTCGCCCCACGAAGGCCGCAGCGGGTTGACCAGCCTGGGCCAGTGCTTGGGCCGGCGAAGCTCCGCCTTGGTGACCTTCATGCCCTCGAAGTAGTTCTCCGCCTCGATGATCCGCTCGTCCGTGTGGATTTCCAGGTGCAGGGCGTCCGACGTCGGCCGTGCAGTTTCCTGCGCACGGTCCAGCGGCGACGCTGCCAGGTAGGTGATGCGGGCACCTGCTGCGGCGCGGCGGCGGAAGTGCTCGGCGAGCATGCGCGCCATCTCCTGCCCCAGCTCGGAGAGGTGGAATTCGGGCAGCCTTCCGTACAGAACGCCGTCAGGGTTGTGGACCTCGCCGTGGCGGAGCAAATGGACAGTGGCTTGGGGCATGTTTACCAGTTTCTCAAAGATGGCGTGCGATCCGAAATCTTCTACACAGAGTAGAACTGAAGTTTTTGAAGAAATGTTCCGAAGATGGGAATGAAACATGCAAATGCATGTTTATACTGGATGCAGCAGTTAGTTGATACTTCAACAGATGAAGCTTCAATAGCAGAACCCTCACGGCACACACAAGGAGCAAAATCATGGCACTTCCCGCAGACGTCACCACCGGCACCTGGACCCTGGACAACTCCCACAGCGAGATCGGCTTCACCGTCCGCCACGCGGGCATCAGCAAGGTCCGCGGCCAGTTCAAGGAAGCCGCAGCAACCCTGGACCTCCCTGAGGATGTGGCCGGCGCGAAGATCAACGCCACCATCAACACGGCCAGCTTCGATTCCGGCGATGCCAACCGCGACGGCCACGTCAAGGGCGAGGACTTCTTCGACGTGGAGAAGTTCCCCGAGATCTCCTTCGTCTCCAACGGCCTGGTGGCCAAGGGCAACAGCTACGAGCTGACCGGGGACCTGACCATCAAGGGCGTCACCCGCCCCGTCACGCTGGACACCGAGTTCAACGGCGTGGCCGTGGACCCGTTCGGCAACACCCGCGCCGGCGTTTCCGCTGAGACCACCATCAGCCGCAAGGACTTCGGCCTGACCTGGAACGCTGTCCTGGAGACCGGCGGCGTCCTGGTGAGCGACAAGGTGGCCATCAACCTGGAACTGGCTTTCATCGCTCCCGCAGCGTAATCGCCTTTCCCGCCGGCACCCCGGCACTGGACGTCCTCAGTCCGGTGCCGGGGTGCCTCCTTTTAACTCCCGACTCCACTCCCCCTCGCCGGAGGGGTTTACAGTGAGGGCCATGAGCAACTCTCCCAGCGCGCCCCGGACCGGTTTCGCCCGGATCTTCGCGGTGGCGGCCCTTCCCACCGAACTCAAGGTTTCGTTCTGGATCTGGTTCTTGGGCGGCATCCTGGGCCTGCTGGGGGGACTCCTCGGCATGCTGGCCTCCCTGGTGCTCTTCGCTGCTGCGCCGGGAGCCGCAACCCAGGTGCTGCTGCTCATGCTGCTGGCGGCCAGCGTGGGGGCGGCCCAGATCGTGTTCGCCCTCGCCATGAAAGAGGGGAAGCACCGGGCACGGCTGGGCCTGACGGCACTCACCGGCATCACCCTGGTCCTGGCCGTCGCCAACGGGGCCATGGGCGTGGGCCAGGCTGGCAACTGGGCTGCCTTCCTCATCAGCCTGGCCGCCACTGTCCTTCTCTGGCTGCCCCGTTCGCAGGCCTTCTTTGCCGCAGCAGGACGGCGCGGGAATACCTCTTCCGAATGACCCACAAGCCGCCCGCCCCGGAGTACGGTGGACTTAAGCCATGCTGGGGGTAGGGCACAGGACCATTCCCGGCAGCCTACCTGGAACCCGACATGCAAAAGGAACGCCCATGAGTACTCCCCCTGTCCCGCCTCCCGTTCCAAACGATCCCGAGTCCGGCTCCGAGCCTGGCACGCAGGGTCCCCGCTACGGCCAGAACGCACCCCAGTCCGGCGCCCCGCAGTACGGCCAGAACGCACCCCAGTACGGGCAGAGCGCCCCGCAGTACGGCCAGCAGTCCGGCGCGCCCCAGTACGGGCAGAACGCCCCGCAGTACGGCCAGCAGTCCGGCGCACCCCAGTACGGGCAAAACGCGCCGCAGTACGGCCAGAACCCGCCGGCGGCTCCGGGCTACGGGCAGCAGCCGTACGGGCAGTCACCCTACGCGCAATACCCGTCGGAGCAGCCGCAGCCGTCCGGAAGCACGGGCGTTCCCCAGCTGGTCAACATTTCGTTCTGGTTGCTGATCGCCTCTGCCGCCATCTTCGTTGCCTCCGCGCTTGCCGGCCTCACCACGCTGGATGATCCCCGGTTCCGCGATGTCTTCGACAGCCAGGTCCAGGGCACCGGCGCCGGAGTCACGTACGAGGATATGAAGGGTGTCATCGCCGGCACCCTGGTGGTTTTCACCATCATCGGCCTGGCGCTGTACCTGTTGGTGGCATTCTTTGTCCGCAAGGGCAAGAACTGGGCACGCATCCTGGGCACCGTCTTCGCGGCACTTTCCGTCCTGGGCCTCTTCGGCCCTCCCAGTTTCGCGACCATCGGCACGTTGTTGGGGATCGCGGCCATTGTGCTGCTCTACCTGCCTGGTGCCGCTCCGTATTTCCGGCGGCAGCAGCCGTTCGCCAATCCGTACGGCGGCAACATGGGCAACCCGTACGGCCGGTAGTCCAGGCACCAACCACCCTGCGGGCGTGGGTCCCGAAAAAGCAGCCGGAACCGCGAAGGAACCTAGGCGGTCTGGCCCGGGGCCTGCGCCCGCTGTGCGTGGTAGGCCAGGATCTGCAGCTCCGTTGCCATGTCCACCTTGCGGAGGTTGACCCCCTCCGGCACCTGGAGCATCACGGGGGCGAAACTCAGGACGCTGCGGACGCCGGCCGCCACCACGCGGTCGCAAACATCCTGGGCCACGGCGGCCGGCAGTGCCAGCACCACCATGTTGGCCCCGGTCCGGTGCAACACCGCTTCCAGGTCGGCCACGTCGCTGACCCGCAGCCAGCCCACTTCGTTGCCCACCACCATCTGGTCCGCGTCAAAAATGGCAACTACGTCGAAGCCGCGGGATTCAAAGCCGCCGTACCGGGCCAGGGCCTTGCCCAGGTTGCCGGCCCCCACGATCGCCACTTTCCAGTCGTGCGTAAGTCCCAGGGCGGCCGCGATGTGCCGGCTCAAGTACTGCACCTCGTAGCCCACACCGCGGGTTCCATACGAACCAACGTGGGAGAGGTCTTTGCGCAGGGTTGCGGAGCTGACGCCCGAGGCCTCGGCGAGGGATTCTGAGGAGACCCGCTCCACCCCCTCGGAGAGCAGGGTGTTGAGGGCGCGCAGGTAGAGGGTCAGCCGTGCCACCGCAGCGGGCGGAATCTGTTTACCCGCCGTGCCCGTGGCTCCCGGCAGGTCCGGGACAGCCTGGGGAGTTGAATCCAGCGAAGCCACCAGCTCCTCCCTCGCATTGCGTTGTGACACCACTCTAGAGCCCCATCAGCATTGCCAACAAAGCAGGTGACGCCGATGTCCGCATCATCACAAGGTGCTGCTCCCTACTGCGCCATTGCCTGCCGGAGCACGCGTTCAAGGCGGGCTTCGTCGATCTTCCAGAAATCGCGCTGCACCCCGTCCACCAGCACCACGGGGATTTCTTCCGCATAGCGTTCACGGAGTTCCGGCTGGTGGTCCACCAACTCCTCGTCCCACTCAAGTCCCAGCGACGCGGTAACCCGCCCGACGGCGTCGCGCGCGTCTTCGCAAAGGTGGCAGTCTGCTTTGGTGATGAGGAGGACGCGCGGTGAGGCCATGCCTTAACGGTATCCCCGTTGCCCGGGCGCGGCGACGTCCGGCGTGACACCGCAGTGGAATGAAGAGTGGATTGACTAGACTCAACTGCATGCCCGTCGAGAAATACGTCGCCGTAGTCACCAAGCCGGTTGCTGCGCCGCAGCCCGGCGAGGCGGCGTTCTTCGATGTGGACAACACCCTGATGCGCGGCGCCAGCCTCTTCCACGTTGCACGGAAGATGCACCAGCGCGGCGCCTTCACCATGACCCAGGCTGCCGGCTTTGCCTGGAAGCAGTTCAAGTTCGTGGCCCGCGGCGAGAACATCGACGACGTCCATGCGGTGCGCGACTCCGCCCTGACCCTCGCCGCGGGGATCACGGTCGACGACGTAAAGGCCTTGGGCGAAGAGGTCTACGACGAGATGATCGCCTCGAGGATCTGGCCCGGCGCCAAGGCCTTGGCGGAGCAGCACCTGCGGGTTGGCCGCCGGGTGTGGCTGGTGACCGCCACACCCATCGAAGTGGCCACCGTGATTTCCACCCGGCTGGGACTGACCGGAGCCCTGGGAACGGTGGGCGAAATACATGACGGCATGTACACGGGCCGGCTGGTGGGGGACATCCTGCACGGCTCCGCCAAGGCCGTTGCCGTCCGGGCCATTGCCGACGCCGAAGAGCTGGACCTGATGCGCTGCTGGGCCTACAGCGACTCCTACAACGACATCCCCCTGCTGACCCTGGTGGGCCACCCCGTGGCCATTAACCCGGACGCCCGCCTGCGCCGGCACGCCCGGGACAACAACTGGCCCGTCTACGACTTCCGCGCAGGCCGCCGCGCAGCCACGCTCGGGCTCAAAGCGGCAACGGCCTGCGGCGCCGTCTACGGTCTCTGGAAGGGGTTCGCCCGCATCCGGGGCCCCCGCGTCTAGGCAGCGCCAACAGAAATGCCCGCCACCTCGGAAGGCGGCGGGCATTTCCACGCAGTTCGAAGTATTGCTACTTCTTGTTGCGGCGCTGGTGACGGGTCTTGCGAAGCAACTTGCGGTGCTTCTTCTTGGCCATACGCTTGCGACGCTTCTTAATAACTGAACCCACGAAAGTTCCTCACAAACTAGATGCAGTACCTGTCTGATGGAAAAGGTTCGTGGACAGAGCTACGAACTGAACAACTGACAGATTCTTACAATGACGTAAAACGTTCCTTAACAGGGTACCGCTTCCGGGAGGCGGCTATGGACAAGCTTGTCAGGCGGTCTCGGTGTGGCCGTCCACCACAGCACCTTTGAGGTACTGCTCCACCGCCTGCTCCGGGACGCGGTAGGAGCGTCCGAAGCGCACTGCCGGCATTTCGCCGGAGTGGACCAGCCGGTACACGGTCATCTTGGAGACCCGCATAACCTGGGCGACTTCAGCCACGGTGAGGAACTTCGCGTTTGAGAAGTTCTGTTCTGGCGACATTTCCCATATTCCTTTGCTGACGGATGGACAACAGTGACCCCATGTTCATGCCAATGCGGTGTTCCGATGCTGAGCCATCCACCAACCACCTATCTAGATACTCTAGATGTTCCTGTGGCAGAAGTGAAAGTAGTACGGTCCCCTATTTCATCCCCTATTTAGTGAGAGCCGACTCCCTCCGCTTGCGGGCGGAGGCGGCCAGCTGGTCCAGGACAGAGACCGAAACATCCCACTCCATGCAGGCGTCCGTGACGCTCTGCCCGTACACCAGCTCCGGTCGTCCCGCGGCGTGCCCGGCAACATCGAGGTTCTGTGCGCCGCCCACCAGGAAGCTTTCCAGCATGACACCGGCAATCGCCTGGGCCGAAGTGCCGCCGTCTTCCAGCTGGGCGCCGATCTCCATGGCCACTTCGGCCTGGCGGTGGTGGCTCTTGCCGCTGTTGGCGTGGCTGGCGTCGACGATGAGGCGGGGGTTCAGCTGCTTGCCCGCCAGCTTTGCCGAGGCAGCCTCCACGTCGGCGGCAGAGTAGTTCGGTCCCTTGCGCCCGCCGCGGAGGATGACATGGGCGTCCGGGTTTCCGGCGGTGGACACCAGCGCGGCCCGGCCGTCGCCATCAATGCCGAGGAAGGCCTGGGCGGCCGCCGCCGCGCCGCAGGCGTCGATGGCTACCTGGAGATCGCCGTCGGTCCCGTTCTTGAAGCCGATGGGCATGGACAGGCCCGAGGCAAGCTGCCGGTGGATCTGGCTTTCGGTGGTGCGGGCCCCGATGGCGCCCCAGGAAATCAAATCCGCCATGTACTGCGGGCTGATCGGCTCGAGGAATTCCGTGGCCGTGGGCAGCCCCAGCGCGGTGACCTGCTGCAGGAAGCGCCGCGCGGTCCGCAGGCCGGTGACCATGTCGTGGCTGCCGTCCAGCCGCGGGTCGTTGATCAGGCCCTTCCAGCCCACCGTGGTGCGGGGCTTCTCGAAGTAGGTCCGCATGACGATGAGCAGGTCTTCCCGGTGCTTCTCGGCCTGGCTGACCAGCCGCCGCGCGTACTCCAGTCCCGCCTTCGGATCATGGATGGAGCAGGGTCCCACGATCACCAGCAGGCGGTCGTCCACACCGTCCATGATGGCGCGGACTTCGTCGCGTCCGCGTTCGACGACGTCCGCCGCCCGTGCGTCCAGCGGCAGTTCCGCGATGACTTCCTGGGGCGTGGGCAGCGCGGTGAATTCGCTGACACGAAGGTTGGACGTCGATTTTGCGGCTTCGGCGCCGGCGGCGGTCTGGGCTGTGGCGGATGCTTCTGCTGTTGCGGTGCTCATGTTCGGGTCCTGTTCCAGATGGGAAGCGGGCCCGGATCAGAACCCGCCGGAGAAACGGCGAAGGGCAGAGAATAATCTCTGCCCTGTTGGCTCTGAAGGAAAGTTGGATGCGTGTCAGTTAGACGCGGGCCCCTCCAGAGCCAACGAAAAATACGCATACCAACGGTTTGTCATGCCTTGAACCATAACCGCAACCTGTTGCCCCCCGCAAAGTGTTACGCCGCATCGCGGGACGGGCGGCCTACCCCAGCAGCTTCCGCAGGAAAAGCAGCTGCCTGATCCAGTGGTGCTCCTGGCCGCCCTCGTGGTTGTTGAACCTGTACACCTCGATCTCTTTCGCAGCACCGGTGGCCGGAACGCCGGGCGTCCCGCATCCGTACGCGTTGAAACTGGCAAAAACAGTCGAGGGCGGGCAGATGTCATCCATCTGCGCCGCCGAATACAGCGCCGGCGCGGTTGCCCAGCGTGCCAGGTTGACGCCGTCGAAATAGCGCAGCACCGCGAGGGCGGCGTCGTACCGGTCCCGGTGCCGGGCCAGGAACTGCGCTATCTCCGGGTACGGCCCGCGCGGGGTGATGTCGATGGCGCGGGGGAAGTCCTGCAGGAAGGGGACGTCGGGCAGGGCGGCGATGACGCCGTCGAGCCTTCCGGCCACCAGCCCGGCGACGGCCACAACGATGCCGCCGCCCTGGCTGACGCCGGCCAGCACCACGCGGGACGGGTCGACGGCGGGGTGGGACCGGGCAGCTTCCACGGCCCGGAAGGCGTCCACGTAGACCCGGCGGTAGTAATAACCGTCCCGGTTGGCGATGCCGCGGGTCATAAGGCCGGCGTGGGCCACGTCCCCGGCGGAAGGGTGCGGGTCCGGCGTCTCCCCCAGGGTGCCGCCGTAGCCCTGGCCCCGGGTGTCCATGATGAAGTGCGCGTATCCGGCCTGCGCCCACCGGGTGTCCTGGTTGACCAGCCCGCGGCCGCCGGAATATCCGACGTACTGGACCACCACGGGCAGCGCCGCATCGGGTTCCCGGTGCGCAGGGAGGTGCAGCCACCCCTTGACCGGAGCGCCGCCGTAGCCGGCAAAGGTCACGTCGAAGGTGTCGATGACGGAAAGGTAGTTCTCCACGGGTTCAAAGCCGGGGTCCAGGGGGAACTCCCGTGCTTCCGCGATGGTTGCGTCCCAGAATTCGCGCAGGTCCTCCGGCGGCGTCACGTCCGAGGTGTAGGTACGGAGCTGGGCGAGCGGGAGATCGAAGAGCGGCATGGTTATCGAATCCTGTCCTGTGTTGACGTGTCGCAGTGCGGTCAGGCTACAGCCGCGAGAGTTCCGGCGCGAACGCCTGCAGGTCATGGCCCTGCACCACCAGGGCGCGGAGCTCAGCCAGCCCGCCGCAGACGGCACCGGCCGCCCGTGCCTGCACCAGCACATTGCCCAGTGCGGTGGCTTCCACGGGTCCTGCCACCACTTTCCTGCCCGTGGCGTCTGCCGTGAGCTGGCACAGCAGCCTGTTCTGGGAACCGCCGCCCACGATGTGCACCACGTCGACGGTCCGGTCGGCGACGCGTTCGGCGTCGCGGATGGTGCGGGCGTAGCCGGCCGCGAGGCTGTCCATGATGCACCGTGTGATGGCTGCTGGATCGTTGGGCAGCACCTCTCCGGTGCGGCGAACGGCACCCCGGATGCGTTCGGGCATGTGGTCCGGGGCGATGAAGTAGGGGTCGTCCGGGTTGATCTGCGGCCCGCCGGCCGGCAGCGCGGCCGCCGCGGTGAGCAGCGCCGTCAGTTCGGGACGGACCCCTTCCTGTGCCCAGGTCCGCTGGCATTCGCTGAGCAGCCAGAGCCCGCCCATGTTCCGGAGGTACCGGATGGTGCCGTCCACGCCCCGTTCGTTGGTGAAGTTCGCCGCGCGGCTGGCTTCGGTGAGGACGGGGTGTTTCAGTTCCAGCCCCACCAGGGACCAGGTTCCCGAGGAGATGTACGCGAAGTTTTCCTCGCCGTCTTCCGCTTTGGCGGGGACTGCGGCGACGGCGGATGCGGTGTCGTGCGAGCCGACCGCCACCACCTTTGTATCCCGCGGCAGTCCCGACCGGGCGGCGATCTCCGGCAGCAGGGTGCCTATCGCTTCACCGGGCTGGATCAGCGGCGGGAACAGGTCCTTCCGCAGGCCCAGGGCGGTGAAGAACTCGGTGGCCCACTCCCCCGCCACGGCATCGAACAGGCCGGTGGTGGAGGCGTTGGTGGCCTCGGTCCGCCGCTGCCCGGTGAGCAGGAACGCGATGAGGTCCGGGATCAGCAGGGCCTGCAGCCCGTCCAGGTCCGGTTCGCTGGCCAGCTGGTAGATCGTGTTGAACTGCAGGAACTGCAGCCCGGTGGTGGCGTAGAGGCGGGCGGGGTCCAGTTTCCGGTGCACGGGTTCGACGGCGGCGCGGCTGCGGTCGTCGCGGTAGCTGAACGGCGGAGCCGTCAGCTCGCCCGCGGCGTTGACCAGGCCGTAGTCCACAGCCCAGGTGTCGATGCCGATGCTGAGGATCCGCTCGCCCTGCACGGCGGCAACCGTGGCCGCGGCCGTCAGGCCCTTCAGCACCTCCGCGAAGAGGGCGTCGAAGTCCCAGCGGAGGCCGCCGTCGATCTCCACCACGCCGTTGGAGAAACGGTGGACCACCTCCAGCTCCACGCCGCTTCCTGCGATCCGGCCCAGGATGACCCGGCCGGAGGAAGCGCCAATATCGACGGCGGCAAACACAGGCGTGTTCATCGGAGGAAGGCTGCGGCCACTCCGGCGTCCACGGGGATGTGCAGGCCGGTGGTGTGGGACAGTTCGCTGCCGGTGAGGACGGCGGCGGCGTTGGCGACGTGTTCGGGGAGGACTTCGCGTTTGAGCAGGGTGCGCTGGGCGTAGTACTTGCCCAGTTCCGTCTCGTCCACGCCGTAAACGGCGGCGCGTTTGGCGCCCCAGCCGCCGGCGAAGATCCCGGAGCCGCGGACCACGCCGTCGGGGTTGATGCCGTTGACGCGGATGCCGTGCTCGCCCAGTTCCGCGGCGAGGAGGCGGACCTGGTGGGCCTGGTCGGCCTTGGTGGCGGAGTAGGCGATGTTGTTCGGGCCGGCGAACACGGAGTTCTTGGAGGAGATGTAGATGATGTCCCCGCCCATGCCCTGGGCGATCATGACCTTTGCCGCGGCCTTTGCCACCAGGAAGGAGCCCTTGGCCATCACGTTGTGCTGCAGGTCCCAGTCCTTTTCGGTGGTGTCCAGCAGCGGCTTGGAGATGGACAGGCCGGCGTTGTTGACCACCAGGTCCAGCCCGCCGAACGCCAGCACCGCGGCGTCGATGGCAGCGGCGACCTGGGCCTCGTCCGTGACGTCGGCCTGGACACCGACTGCAACGTCCGGCCCGCCAAGCTCTTCGGCCACCTTCTGCGCGTTCTCGAGGTTGAGGTCCGCGATGACCACGCAGGCGCCTTCGGCGGCGAGGCGGGTGGCGATGGCCTTGCCGATCCCGGACGCCGCGCCGGTGACCAGGGCGATCCGGGTGGCGTGGGACTTGGGCTTGGGCATCCGTGCCAGCTTGGCTTCCTCCAGCGCCCAGTATTCGATCCGGAACTTCTCGGATTCCTCGATCGGGGCGTAGCTGGAGATGGCCTCGGCGCCTCGCATCACGTTGATCGCGTTGAGGTAGAACTCGCCGGCCACCCGGGCGGTCTGCTTGTTGGCGCCGTACGAGAACATGCCCACGCCGGGGACCAGCACGATGGCCGGGTCGGCGCCGCGCAGCGCCGGCGAATCGGCATCCGCGTGGCGGTCGTAGTAGGCCTGGTAGTCCTCGCGGTATCCGGCGTGGAGCTCCTGCAGCCGGGCAATCGAATCCTCGATGGAGGCGTCGGCCGGAAGGTCCAGGATCAGCGGCTTGACCTTGGTCCGAAGGAAATGGTCCGGGCAGGACGTGCCCAGCGCACCCAGGCGCGGGTGCCCGGCGGCTTCCAGGAAGTCCAGCACGACGGCGTCATCACTGAAGTGCCCCAGGACCGGCTTGTCCGTGGAGGCCAGGCCGCGGATCACCGGCGCCAGGGCCCCGGCTTTGGCGCGCCGCTCGGCCTCGGGCAGGGCGCCGTAGCCGGGCAGCTTCGCACCGAACGGCTCGGCCTTGCCGTTGTCCCTGATGTACTTCTCGGCCTGGTCGATGATCCACAGCGAGTTCTGTTCCGCCTCTTCGGAGGTGGCGCCCCACGCGGTGATGCCGTGCCCGCCCAGGATAGTGCCGATGGCCTGCGGGTTTGCGTCCTTGATCGCCGCGATGTCCAGGCCCAGCTGGAATCCCGGACGGCGCCATGGCACCCACACCACCTTGTTCCCGAAAATCTTCGCCGTCAGCGCCTCACCCTCGGCCGCCGTCGCAATGGCAATCCCGGAGTCCGGGTGCAGATGGTCCACGTGCGCCGCATCCACCAGCCCGTGCATCGCCGTGTCAATCGATGGGGCCGCGCCGCCTTTGCCATGCAGGCAGTAATCGAACGCGGCCACCATCTCGTCTTCACGCTCAACGCCCGGGTACACGTTCTTCAAAGCGTTCAGCCGGTCAAGGCGCAGCACCGCAAGGTTCCCGGCCCTCAAAGTACCCAGGTCCCCGCCGGAACCCTTGACCCACAGCAGCTGGACGTCCTCACCCGTCACCGGGTCCTTCTCCGTGCCCTTCGCCGACGTGTTGCCCCCGGCAAAGTTAGTGTTCCGCTTATCCGCACCCAGGCGGTTCGAACGGGAAATCAGGTCTTCAACAGTCTTGGCTGTGTTCTGCATGTTCATGCCTTTCAGGCGCCCCATCCGGCTTGCTGGCCGCCCACGCGGTCCTCGTTGATCTTCTTCTGGTAACCGCTGGCCTTGAACGCGGCCAGCGGGTCCGCGGGCAGGCCGCGGGATTCACGCCACTCGGCCAGGACCGGCCGGACGTCGGTGTAGAACGCATCATTGAAGATGCCGTTGGCGGCCAGCACATCTCCGGCACGCTGGGCCTCGGCCAGGGCCTCGGTGTCCACGAGCAGGGCGCGGGCGGTCATTTCCTGGACGTTCAGGACCGAGCGGATCTGGCCCGGGATCTTCTCCTCCAGGTTGTGGCACTGGTCCAGCATCAGCGCAACTCCAGAGTCCTTGCCGAACCCGCCGCCGCGGATCACCTCATGCATGATGCGGAACAGCTGGAACGGGTCCGCCGCGCCCACGATCAGGTCATCATCCGCGTAGAAGCGGGAGTTGAAGTCGAACGAGCCAAGCTTGCCCAGGCGCAGCAGTTGCATCACGATGAACTCGATATTGGTGCCCGGGGCGTGGTGGCCGGTGTCCAGGCACACAAACGCCTTCTCCCCGAGCGCGAGGGTCTGGGCGTAAGAGGTGCCCCAGTCCGGAACATCGGTGTGATAGAAAGCCGGCTCGAAGAACTTGTACTCCAGCACCAGGCGCTGCCCGTCCCCGAGGGCCGCGTAGATCTCCTGCAGGGACTCGGCCAGGCGGTCCTGGCGGCCGCGCATATCGTCCTGGCCCGGGTAGTTGGTGCCGTCCGCCAGCCAGATCTTCAGGTCCTTGGAACCCGTGGCGTGCATGATCCCAATGCAGTCCAGGTGATGGTCGATGGCCCTGCGGCGCACGGACTCATTGGACGAGGTCAGCGAACCGAACTTGTACTCATCATCCTGGAACGTGTTGGAGTTGATAGTGCCCAGGCCAACACCCAGGCCGGCCGCGTACTCCTTCAAAGCCGAGTAGTCATCCACCTTGTCCCACGGGATGTGCAGCGCCACCGTGGGCGCGAGGCCGGTCAGTTCATGGACCTTTGCGGCGTCCGCCAGCTTCTCCTGCACAGTGCGCGGGGTGCCGGGCGTGCCGAACACCCTGAACCGCGTACCCGAATTTCCATATGCCCACGAAGGGACCTCGATGGCAAGCTCCCCGAGCCTGCCCAGCGCCGTTGCTACGTCATTCATGATGATTCTTTCCGGTGTCTTGTGATGCTGTTGGTCTGCTGGATGCCGCCCCGCTGCTGGAGCCTGTTGTTTGCCGGCCCGCCGGCTTTAGGAGGTGGAGGCCTGTGCCGCGGCCAGCTGGCTGTCAAGGTTGAAGACTTCCTCCAGGACCTGGAACCCTTCATCGGGAGCCTGGCCAGGGTTTTCAAAAAGCGCTGCCATTTCCGCCTGCCACCGGGCGTTGACCTCGGTCAGGGCCATGCGGGCGCGGGCGGCATCGAAATCGTCGCATTCCACGTAGCCAACCAGGAGCCCGTCCCCGGCCAGGAACAGGGAGTAGTTGTTCCAGCCCGCGGCCTTGAGGGCGCGCAGCATCTCCAGCCACACGGCCGCATGCCGCCGCCGGTATTCGTCAATCAGCGCTGGCTGTATCGAGGAGCGGAAACACACCCTCATGTTGGACCCTCCTAAACTCGCGGAAACTTTGAATCGTTTCATTGTTACGATTCAAAGTACTCTTGAACTGGAGTAGGTGTCAAGCATTCCGGACAAGCCGTCCATGGGGCGGCCCGGACGCCTGGCACATCGCGCAGCAGCACGGAGAATCATGAACCGCTCAGCCAGTATCAAGGACGTCGCCAACCATGCCAGCGTGGCGGTGGGCACGGTCTCCAACGTGCTGAATTACCCTGACAGGGTCTCGCAGCGGACCAAGGACCGGGTGCTCAAGGCGATCGATGAGTTGGGGTTCGTCCGTAACGACGCAGCCCGCCAATTGCGCGCCGGCCACAGCCGCACCATCGGCCTGATCGTCCTGGACGTAGGCAACCCGTTCTTCACCTCCGTGGTGCGTGCGGCCGAGGACGCCGCTGCCCTGCACGGCAGTGCGGTGCTGCTTGGGGACAGCGGCCACGACGTCGGCCGGGAGGCCAATTACATCGATCTTTTCCAGGAACAGCGTGTCCAGGGACTGCTGATCTCGCCGGTGGGTGACGTGACGGAGCGCCTTGACCTCCTCCGCGAGCGCGGCGTGCCCACCGTACTGGTGGACCGGCTGGCTGACGAGGCAAAGTTCAGCTCCGTAGCAGTGGACGACGACGCCGGGGGGTACCTTGCCGCGCGGCACCTGCTGGACACCGGCCGCCGTCGGCTGGCCTTTGTGGGCGGCCCCACCTCCATCCGGCAGGTGGCGGACCGCCTGCAGGGCGCGCAGCGTGCCGTCAAGGAAGAACCCGACGCGTCGCTGGAGGTTCTGGCATCGGACGCCATGACGGTCCTGGCCGGGCGAAGCGTGGGGAACGCACTGGTGGAGCGGGGCCGGGAAAAGCTGCCGGACGGCATCTTCTGCGCCAACGACCTCCTGGCGCTGGGGGTCATGCAGTCCCTGACCATGACCCACACGTTCCGCATCCCCGAGGACGTTGCGCTGATTGGCTATGACGACATTGACTTCGCCGTCTCGGCCGTGGTTCCGCTGTCCTCCATCCGGCAGCCCACGGAGGCGCTGGGGCGCACGGCAATCGAACTTCTCGCCGAAGAAGTGGGGTCCCGGAACCCCACGCACCGTTCGGTGGTCTTCACGCCGGAACTGGTGGTCCGGCAGAGCACGGGGACTTCCGCCGGCGGCTGATATGGCACCGTCCGGTTAAGTAGGCATTGCCCGGTTGGCAGGCAACGCCCGGTCAGTCACCTTCCTGCAGCCATTTCATGGACTCTGTCCGGGAGGTGAAGAAACGGGTGGGGCAGGGCGGGATGTGCACGCCCAGGAAGAAGTTTGCGATGATCCGGTCTACCGGGCTTGCTCCCAGCAGCGCGATCCGGTTGGCAGCGCACGGGATGGAAAAGACAGCACGGGCTGCCCTGGTGACGTCCTCGGTGGTGGCCATGTCCACCAGCATCGGGTAAGTGCTGTCCCCCGCTATCTGGTTGACGGCAGCCATGGCTGCCCGTGCGTCCTGCAGCTCTATCCGGACCCTGGGTTCCCAGATCAGGTGGATGATGCCGTCGGAGCGGAGCTCCACCGTCCCCTTGCCGCCGTCGACAATTACAGGCTCCATAACCTGCCTCCCTCCCTGGGCGCACGCCCATGATCTTCCTATCTTGCCGTATGCCTCCGAAGCGGCGGACAGGCTTGTGCCAACGCAGGAGGCATTGCCCGTTGACTGTTTCGACATGGGTGGATTGGCCGTGGCTGTTGAGGAACTGGCGCTGGAGACCATAGCCTGGCGAGGCCCTGGGCTTAATTGCCCGCGGCCATCCCCGCGACTTGCAAGAATGGCCATCATGGACTTCAACCGGCTGCTGCAGATCCGCCGCATCTACGCGCAGCCTGCCGCACTGGAGCTGCCCCGGGGCAGGGACATCGTGGAACGGTGGCCGGACGCCGACGTCGTGCTTGTCGATAACCACTGGAACATCCCGGCTGTGCACGGTGATGAAACGAACGTGCCGCGCTGGTCCCGGATCAAAACGGAGGCGTTGGTCCTCGGGGTCAAGAAAGCGCTGACCGTCAAGCCGAACGGCAGGTCCGCAGACTTCATTGCGCCCTCAACCGCTAACGGCTGCGCCATGGCGTGCGCCTACTGCTACGTGCCCCGGCACAAGGGGTACAGCAATCCCGTCACGGTGTTCGCGAACATCGACCAGATCGCGGGGTCACTGGAGCGCCACGTTACGCGCCAAGGCATCAAGCTTGAGCCCAACCAGTGCGATCCGGAGTTCTGGGTCTACGACATCGGTGAGAACAGCGACTGCTCCGTGGACGCCCTTGTCAGCGACAACGTGGAAGATCTGGTCACGCTCTTCCGCGACCTGCCTACCGCCAAGCTGTCCTTTGCCACCAAGTACGTCAACCCGGCGATGCTGGGCTGGGACCACGGCGGCCACACCCGGATCCGCTTTTCCCTCATGCCCGCGGCTTTGGCGAAGTCGATCGACGTCAGGACCTCGCCGGTGGGCGAACGCATGGCGGCCATCAACGACTTCGTCGCTGCCGGCTATGAGGTGCACGTGAACTTTTCCCCGGTCATCATTACGGACACCTGGCTCAGCGACTGGGAGGAGCTGCTCTGCCAACTCGACGCGACGCTGAGTGCCGCTGCGAAGTCCCAGCTGGCGGCGGAAGTCATCTTCCTGACGCACAATGAACGGCTCCACGAGGTCAACCTCGGCTGGCATCCGCAGGCCGAGAGCGTGCTGTGGCGCCCGGACCTCCAAGAGGCAAAGGTCTCATCCAACGGCTTCACCAACGTCCGCTACCGCTCCGGAACCAAGGCCGGCTACGTGCGGCAACTGACCGCCCTGATTGGGAGGATCGCACCATACTGCCGCATCCGGTACGCCTTCTGAGGGTCCGGGTTCCTGGCCGGCGTCGGGGCGCGAACCGGGCCTCGGGCCAGGGCCTGCCCCGCCGCGCGGCGCTAGACTGAAGCATGACCGGCGCCCGCCCCCGTCTCTTGGCCTGGCTCCTCGTCCTGGCAGCCTTCCTCGGGGCCTGCACGCCCGCCGTCGGCATCAACGACGCCGTTACCGGGCAAGCGAGCCCGGCCTCCCCGGCGCCGGCATCGGCCGCCCTGACCGCCCCGCCGCCGGCGTCAGCGGCCCCGCCCGCCCCGTCGCCGGCACCCGCGGCACCGCCGGAACCCCAGCCGTTCGCCCTTAACCTTTACCAGGAGGGCGACTTCGTGCCGCAGTACACCTTTGACTGGTGTGTGGCAGCGAGCATCCAGATGGCCCACAACCTCGTCGACGACACGGGCGGCGGCACGTGGGCGGATTCCACCCAGCAGGGGGAACTCTGGGAGATGGCCCGGGCCCGATCGTCCAACTCGTTCAACGGCGCCAACCCCCTCGGGTGGGCGCAGGTGCTGACGGAGGTTGGCATGGGGCCGTACACGGTGGTCAGCATCGCCGACTACGGGACCGCGCTCCGGACGGCGGCGCGCGCCATTGCCGCCACGGGCCGGCCGGTGGGGCTGGTCATGTGGCGCGGCCGCCACGCATGGGTGATGAGCGGTTTCGAGTCGATCGGCGATCCCGCCCGGTTCCAGGATTTCTCCGTCACCGGCGTCCGGGTCCAGGATCCGCTCTACCCGCACGGCAGCGGGCAGTGGGGCCCGTCGCCCGCGCCCAACAGCCTGCTCACCCCGGAGGAGCTGGCAACGCAATTCGTGGTCCGCGAGCCGCGGCGCTGGAGCAGCGAACTGCCCACCGGTTACCTGATGGTGCTGCCGGTCGCCGGGGCCTGACCGGCCGCGGTTGGGGACAAAGGTCGAAGGAATGCTGGCCGTGCGCAGCGGAGCCGGGCCGGTACGGCTGCCCGCCCCCCGTATAATCTCAGCATGCCGATCACGCGCCTGCACCCAGGCAGCCAAGCCCAGCCGACGGAACGCGAACACTGCGGGAGCGGTCTGTGAGCGGCGGCCTCGTCGCCCTGCTGGACGACGTCGCGGCCCTGGCCCGCATCGCCGCCGCGTCGGTTGACGACGTCGCAGCCGGAGCCGCCAAGGCGGGAGCCAAGGCCGCCGGTGTGGTCATCGACGACGCCGCTGTAACCCCGCAGTACGTGTCCGGGGCTGACCCGTCCCGCGAACTGCCGATGATCAAGCGGATCTTCTGGGGCTCGCTCCGGAACAAGCTGCTGATCATCCTCCCGGCCCTGCTGCTCATCAGCGCCTTCCTCCCGTGGGCCATCCCGTTCATCCTCATGCTGGGCGGCACGTACCTGTGCTTCGAAGGTGCCGAGAAGGTCTGGCACAAACTCCGCCGGGACCACTCGGACGAAAAAGCGCCGGCGGTCCAGCGGGGTCCGGAGGCGGAGGCGAAGGTGGTCAAGGGCGCCATCACCACAGACTTCATCCTGTCCTGCGAGATCATGGTCATCTCGATGAACGAGGTGGCCGCCGAATCCATCTGGGCGCGGGCTGTCATCCTGGTGGTCGTGGCCCTCGCCATCACGGTGCTCGTGTACGGTGCGGTGGCACTGATCGTCAAGATGGACGACATTGGCCTGCACCTGGCCGCCAAGGAATCTGCGGGCTCGCAACGCTTCGGCGAGCTGCTGGTCAAGGGGATGCCCGCCGTGCTGGCTGCAATCACCCTGATCGGGACAGTCGCCATGCTGTGGGTTGGCGGCCACATCATGCTGCAGGGGGCCTACGACCTCGGCTGGCACCTTCCGTATGACCTGGTCCATGCCCTTGAGGCCCCGGTCGCCGGAATCGCGGGCATTGGCGGGCTCCTGGCCTGGCTCGTGAACACCCTGTGCTCAGCCGTCCTGGGACTCGTGTGGGGCCTCGCCGTGATGGCCGTCCTGCACCCGCTGCTGAAGGCCCTGCCGTTCGGCAAGGAGAAGGGCCAGCACGAGGAAGGTGACGTCCGCGCCGAACTCGCCGGCTACCGGCCGACGAAACACAAGGCGGATCCCGCTCCCTAGCTAGAGTTCCTCCACCACCAGGTTGCGGTAGGCCGCCCGGAGCGGGGCCATGTGCCGGAAGCCCAGGTGGCCGGCCCCAAGCACCTTGCCGGACGGATCCTGCCACTCAAGCAGCGGCAACCCGTTGATGGAAAAAGCCACGCGTGGCCCGTCCTTCACCACCTCCAGGCGGTAGAAGTCCATCGCGTCCCCGGCAGGCGGCAACGGATCGGCACCCTGCGCCACGAGCTCAAAACCCGCGCTCTTGCGCAGGTTGCAGGTGCGGAACGCCCGCTCGGACGCGTATTTGTGCCGGAAGTAGGAGATGTGCAGGGCATCGATGTCCCCGGAATGGTATTGCGGGTAGTACCCCGTCCGCGGTGCGAGCCCGGGTGAGAACAGGTCCCGCCCGCCGTGCCCCCGGGCGGCGAAGAAGAGCATGGCCAGGCCCGGCTCCTCCAGCGGAAGGAACTCCCAGCTGATCCGGACTCCGTCCGGGAACTCCACCGGGCACCAGAACGTCCAGTGCGCGTGGTCCCCGAATTCCGCGTCGTCCAGCGAACCCGAAAGTTCCAGCGCACCGCCATGCCCGCCCGCGCTCAGCGGCCCTTCCGCCACCCAGTCCGCGACATCCTCCGGCCCGGTCAGTGCGTTGCTGTAGAGCACCTTCGTCCCCGGGCCAGGCGTTCCCAAGCCAGGCGTGCCCACTTAGCTGCGTCCCGCCGTCGTACTTAACACACTGTCCGGGACCAGCCCCAGCTCCTGGAGCTCCGCGGCAACATGCTCCGCCACCAGGGCGGCTCCCGGCCGGGAAAAGTGGGTGTTGTCCGCCAGCCCTTCCGGCCAGTAGGCGTGCGTGCCCGGCGCAAAGTGGCAGAAGAGGGACGCCGAGTCCTCCGGTCCCAGGCGAAGGTAAAGCCCGCGCGTCCACGCGTTCAGGTCAACCACCGGCAGCCCCAGCTCCAGGCCGATTTCCCGGACCACCTCCGGGTAGTCCTCCAGGCTCGGCTCCAGGATCCCCTCCGCAGCAGCGTCCGACGGCGGCGCGTCCAGGAAGTGCCGCCGCTCCACCGGGGTGCACAGGACGGGAAGCGCCCCGCGGCTCCGCACGTCCCCGGCCATGGTGCGCAGGTTCGCCGCGTAACCGGTGCGGGCCGCGAGGTGTTGCCTCTTCTGGTCGTTGTGGCCGAACTGGATCAGCACCAGGTCCCCCTCGGCTGCTTCCGAAAGCAGCCGGCCCCACAGCCCCTCCTCCCGGAAGGACTCCGTGCTTGCCCCGCCCTTGGCGAAGTTGTGCACGGCCGCCCGATTGTAGACATGCGGCGCAAGCTGCGCTCCCCAGCCGCTCATGGGGTACTCATGCGTGGGGCAGTTGGCCACCGTGGAATCTCCGGCGAGCAGGATTTTCATGCTGTGCTTTCTGGTAGTCCGGCTCCCCCATCAGCCCTTGACGGAGCCGATGAGCATGCCTTTGGCGAAGTGTTTTTGCAGGAACGGGTAGAAGACCAAAATGGGCAGGGTTGCCACCACGATGACCGCGAATTTGATGCCCTGTTCCGGCGGGATGTAGTTGGGGTCCACGTTTCCGGTGCCGAGCAGGTCGGAGGAGGCTGTGACCTGGCGCAGGTACATCTGCAGGGTCCATTTGGAGTTGTCGGACAGGTAGAGAAGGGGTGACATGAAGTCGTTCCAGATGCCCACGGCGTAGAACAGCGCGAACGTGGCCAGCACCGGCTTGGACAGCGGCAGCAGGATGCGCCAGAGGATCCCGACCTCGGTGGCGCCGTCCATCTTGGCGGATTCCTCGAGCTCGGCGGGAAGCTCCTGGAAGAAGTTCTTGATGATGATCAGGCTGAACGGGTTGATGGCCGCCGGCAGGATCAGGGCCCAGTAGCTGTTGAGCAGGCCGAGGTCCTTGACCAGCAGGAAAGTGGGAATCATGCCGCCGGAGAAGACCATGGCGAAGACCACCAGGGACAGGATGAGCTTGCGGCCGCGGAGGTTCCGTTTGGCCAGCGGGTAGGCCATGGTGACGGTCAGGATCAGCTGGACCCCGGTGCCCACGGCGGTGACCAGGACAGTGGTGACCAGGGCGCGGATGAAGGCGGGCGTGGAGAAGATGTACTCGTAGGAGCCCAGGGAAAACTGTTCGGGCCAGACGAAGAAGGCCCGCCGGGTGATCTCGGCTTCGGTGGCGAAGGAACCGGCGAAAACATAGATGAACGGCAGCAGGGTGATGATGCCGATCAGGGCCAGGAAGACGTAGTTGGCGGCGTCGAAAATCCGGCCGCCGGTGGTGTTGTGAATCTTCATTAGAACAGTCCGCTCTGGTTGAACCGCTTGGCCAGGGCGTTGGTGCCGAAGATCAGCACGATGCCCACCAGGGATTTGAACAGTCCCACCGCGGTGGAATAGGAGTAGGCGCCCTGGGTGATGCCCACGAAGTAGACGTAGGTGTCGAAGACGTCAGCGACATCGCGGTTCAGGGCGTTGGTCATCAGGTAGATCTGCTCGAAGCCGGTGTTGAGCATCTGCCCGATCGCGAGGATGAGCATCACGATGATGGTGGAGCGGATCCCGGGCAGGGTGATGTGCCATACCCGGCGGAACCGTCCGGCGCCGTCAATGATGGCGGCCTCGTACTGGTCCTGGTCCACGGTGGCCAGGGCGGCGAGGAAGATGATGGTTCCCCAGCCGGTGTTCTTCCAGATCTCTTGGAGCACGATCAGCGGCCGGAACCAGGCAGGGTCGGACAGGAAGTCGATGTCCGTGCCCATCACGTTGTTCAGGAACAGGAACAGCGGGCCGAAGTCCAGCGCGAACAGCAGGAAACTCAGCGACGCCACGATGGTCCACGAGAGAAAGTGCGGGATGTAGACCAGGGTCTGGACGGTGCGCTTGAGGATGGAGAGGCGGACCTCGTTCAGCAGCAGCGCCAGCACGATGGTCAGCGGGAACGCGATACCCAGGTTCAGGAACGCCAGGACCAGCGTGTTGCCCAGCAGCCGGGGGAAGTCCGGGTTGGCGAAGAAGTCCTGGAAATGCTGGATCCCCACCCACGGGCTGCCGTTCACCCCGAGGAACGGGACGTAGTCCTTGAAGGCGATCGACACCCCGTACATCGGGGCGTAGCGGAAGACGGCGAAATAGAGCACGCCGGGCAGCAGCAGGAGGTACAGCCACTTATAGTGCGCGAAGTGGACGGAGAACCTGCCCCGCGGCCGGGGAACGGAGACGGGCTGCGCCCGCTCCCCGGCCTGGGCGTCAATGACAGGGGCTGCCATTTACTTGCTGTCCTGCCAGAGCTTGTTGATTTCTTCCTGGACCTTGTCGCCGCCGCTGCTCTTCCACAGCTTGATGGCGTCCTTCAGGCCCTGCTCATCAATCTGGCCGGCCAGGTACTTGATCCGGGCATCGGCCACAATGTTGTCCAGCTGCGCGCCCTTGGCCACATACGTGGGTGAGACGAAGGCTGCTGCCGGGTTGTAGACCGCGCTCTTGAGGTCCTCGGCCATGACCTCGACCCGCTTGTCGAAGACCTCCTGCTCGTAGCCCGAGGCCTGCTTGACCGGGTAGAAGTTGTTGCCCGTGACGTTCATTCCCAGCTGGGCGTAGCTCTTGATATCGGTGTTGACCACCTTGCCCTCAGGGGTCTCGGGTTTGATGGTGGCGGCCTTGCCGTCCTCCACCGTGAAGTTCACGCCCTCGATGCCGTTGTTCAGCAGGACAGCGGTTTCCTTGGAGTTCATCTTGTTCAGGAACTCCAGCACGGTCTTCAGCTCGGCCTCGGTCCGGACGCTGGTTTTGGGAATGGCCAGGAAGCCGGAGTAACCGTCGGTGGGATGTGTGTGCAGTTCACCGTCCGGGCCTTCGAGCCCGCCGACAAAGCCGACCTTGTTTTCAAAGTCGTTGGGGTTGGCCTGCTTGAACAGGTTGATCAGCACGCTGACACGGGAGTCGACGTCGATAATGATGCCGCCCTTGCCGTTGAAGAAGGGCTCGTTCCACTTGGTCCCGTCGAAGGTGGCAAAGTCAGGGTTGATGAGCTTCTCATCCACCATCTTCTTGACGAAGCGGTTGGCTTCGATGAACTCTTCGGTCTCAAAGCTCGGGACCAGCTTGCCGTCACGTTCGGCCCAGCGGTTGCCGGCGCCGTACCAGGTTTCGATCATGTCGTAGGGGCTGTTGGACCCCAATGCGCCCCACTTCGGGATGGTGATGCCCCAGGTATCGTTCTGGCCGTTGCCGTCCGGGTCCTGTTCCGTGAAGGCCTTGGCCACCTTGTAGAGGTCCTCGGTGGTTTTGGGCGCTTGCAGGCCCAGTTTGTCCAGCCAGTCCTGGCGGAACATGACAGCCGAGCGGATCGGGTTGCGGGCGCGGTAAACGCCGTAGACCTTGCCGTTGATGCTGGCGTTCCGCTCCACCGCCGGGGAGGTGGACTTCAGGTTTGGGTACTCCTTGAGCTTATCCGTGAGGTCCCAGAAGGCACCCGCTTCGGCGTTCTTGACGAAGCCCGGAGACTTGCTCTGCACCACCAGGACGTGCGGAATCTCGGACGAAGCCAGCGTGATGTTCATCTTGTCTTCATAGGAGGCGTTAGGCGTCCAGGCGATGTTGACGTCCTTCCCTGTGAGTTCCTCCAACTTCTGTTGGACGGCGCCGTCCGCGGAGGGCGGCTGCGCCTCGAGGAAGGGGGCCATCACGTTGATGGCGGCCAGGTCCGCGGACTGGGTTTCCCCGGCTCCGCAGGCTGTCAGTGTCAGGGCCGTGGCGGTCACGACGGCGGCGGCCAGGCTGAGTTTTCTAGTAATCATCTTGTTCCTTTTCCACTTCTTCTGGGTTGGTTGGCGAGCATGGCATAGGGATTTTGATACGTTTCAGTAGTGCGGTGAGGCCGACGGCGGCAAGGGGCCGGAGCACCGGCGCAGGACTTGCTGGCGGGTACGACGGGTCAGGCCACTGAGGCCACCGGCACGGCATCATCGGGGGCTGCCGCTTCCGCCGTGGCGACCGATTCGTCATTGGCGCTGAAGAACCTGTCACACAGCCAGCCTGTAACGAACAGCCAGGCGCCGACGCTGAAGAACGGGATCAGGCCGGGGACCGTGCTGCTTGCATAGAACGCGGCAGCGGAGATGAACAGCAGGATGACCGTTCCAGCCAGATGGCGGAAGGCAAAACGGGACGACGTGAGCAGGTACTGGGCCAGGGGCAGCTCATACCGCGCATACATGGGAAAGAGGTAGCACGCTGCCCCGGCCAGGAAGATGGCCACCACGAAGATTCCTGCCGCAACGAGCTGCGAAATGACATCGCCGGAGCGCGAAAAGTAGTTCCAGTTCATGGCCAGGACTACCGCCACACCCATGACGGGCAGGGCGATGGCATTGGCTCTGCCGAAGTTGCTGAAGTAGTGGGAAGCAAAGCTCCGAGCCAGCGGAGCCCCATCCCCCCGCACCCGCTTTCGTATTGCGATGTGGGCGGCCGCGGTGGCCGGACCGGCACCGAGGATGCCCGCGCCAGCCAGGGCAAAAAAGATCCACAGCAAGTTCAGGCAGGCGATCCAAAGGAGCGTGTCAAAGAACGAGTAGGCACGGGCGTTGAAGGATCCAGACGGCATGGCGCAGCTCCCTCCATTTCTCCATCGTTGCAGAGGCGAAGGCGGTAGTGGTCCGCGTCACGCCAGTAATCGGTTTCTCGAAAATCTAGACCCCCTGAGGCGGTCGGGTCAAGCCAACTTTTGAATCGTTACATAACTGGACTCCAACCCTTCCCGTCCCGCACACTGGTTGGTGGAAAGCGCTTGCTGAATCCTGCTCGCGCAACGGCCAGTGCCCGCCGGGCAGAACGGAGAACCATGGGAACGCCAAGAGGCACCCGTTCCACCGAAACGCCCGCCGAAGCGCCCGCCGAAGCGTCCGCCGGGGCCTGGGCGCCTGCCATGGACGGCAGCAGGGCAGCCAGGGTGGCCCTCGTCGGCGTGCACGGCTTCGGCACCCACCACCTCCGCAACCTTGAACGGCTCCAGGCGGCAGGCGCCGTCGAACTCATTGCCGTGGCGGACCCGCAGCCGCCGGAAGCCGGTTCCCTCCCGCCGTCTGCCGCGGTCTATCCGGGGCTGGCCGAGCTGCTCGCCGCCACCCGGACGCTGGACCTGGTCATCGTGGCAACCCCCATCCAGACCCATGCCCCGCTGGCGCTGGCGGCCCTGCGGACAGACGCGGACCTCTATCTGGAGAAGCCTCCCGTTGCGTCATTGGCGGACTTCAACCGGCTCTGTGACGCAGCCGCGGCATCGGGCAGAAGCGTCCAGGTGGGGTTCCAGAGCCTCGGTTCGCATGCCCTTCAGGCCATCGAAGACCTGCTGGCGGACGGCACCATCGGCACGCTCCAGGGCATTTCGGCCACGGGCCGCTGGGTCCGCGACCGGGCGTACTACAAACGCTCACGGTGGGCCGGAAAGCGCAGCATCAACGGCGTGGACGTGGTGGACGGTGTGGCCACCAATCCCCTGGCGCATGCCGTGGCAACGGCGTTGAGGATCGCCGGGGCACGGACCACGGCTGATGTGGTGTCCGTGGAAACCGAGCTGTACCGTGCCAACGATATCGAGTCCGATGACACCTCAGTGATCCGTATCCGCACGGTGTCCGGCCTGCCCATCACCTGCGCCCTCACCATCTGCGCGGCGGAATCGGTGGAGCCCTGCGTCACCCTCCAGGGATCAGCCGGAACTGCCGTGTTCCACTACACGGAGGACCGCCTGAGCGTCACCACGGAGGCCGGCACCTCCGAGGAAACCTATGGCCGCGACGACCTCACCGAGAACCTCCTGGCGCACCGGAACGGCGGAACCCCGCTGACCAGCCCGCTGCTGGACAGCGGCGCATTCATGCTGGTCCTGGAAGCGGTCCGGACCGCTCCGCCGCCCGCGCCCATCGGTGATGCGCACGTCCGGTGGGAGGGGGCAGGTGAAGCAGCCCGCGCCGTCGTCCTTGACATCGAGTCGGCACTGGACCGTGCCGGCCGCGGGCACGCCACGTTCAGTGAGCTGGGCCTGCCGTGGGCAACCAGTGCCCCTCACGCCTTCAGCCTGCCGGTTTCCTGATGCGCCGGCAGTGGGCAGGGAAGGCCGCGGCACGCAAAGCACCAGCCACCGCCACCGGCCAGCTGCACGCCGTCAACCTCCTGACCGACGGCCTCGCGGCCTGCCTGACGGCCACGCCGCGCCCCACCTTCAGCTGGCAACTTGCCCAGCAGGAGGGCGCAGACCCGGCGCGCGCACTGCAGACCGGCTTTGAAATCACGGTGGAAGACTCACAAGGGGTGAAGTTTTGGAGTTCGGGGCCGGTCCCCTCCGCCGCCCAGCGGGGCGTCCCCTATTGCGGGCCAGCGCTCGACGACGACACAGACTATGCCTGGCGCGTGCGGGTCCGCGACGCAACAGGAATGCCCGGGGCCTGGTCCGCGGCGCAGCCTTTCAGCACCGGGCTTGCCGATCCTTCCTGGCAGGCGGACTGGATCAGGAGGGTGCCCGGCGGCCGCGCACCCCTGGAAATCCTGGACAACGCCCTGCGGGTGGCGGGCTCGCCGTTCCTTCCGGTTCCCTGCCCGCCTGTCCGCAGCTTCCGCCTTGAAGCCCGCGTCCGGCCGGCCATGGGATGGGCGGGACTGATCCTGCGGAGCAACGGACCCGGCACAGGCCTGCTGCTGGAACTCAACTCGGCGGGCGAGGTGGTCCTGCGGCATGCACCGGAATGGGACATTCCCGCCCCGGGCGCCCCGGAGACCGCCGAGCTGGCCACGGCCCGGCTGCCGCGCCAGGACGTGGCGTCCGGCTCGTGGCAGGACCTGGTGGTCACTGATGACGGGCTGGCCATCACAGTCTCCCTGGACGGTGTAGAACTCTTGGCCGTGCATGAGCCGGCCGCTGCCGGGTCCGCCGGCAAACTCGCCCTGCACCAGGGTCCGCGGACCCAGGCCGAGTACGCGTCCCTTCGCATCACCACCGCCGGCGCCCTGCTGCTGGACCACAAGTTCAACGCCGCCGGGGACCACGCCCGCGCCTGCCTGGCCCACTGGAGTTCCACTACGGCGCACCGCCAACCGGATGAATGGACCTTGTTCCGGACCACCCTGACGTTGACCGGTACAGTGCGCCGCGCGCGGGTGTTCCTGGCCGCGAACCACCACGCGCAGCTCTCCCTGGCCGGTACCGCCTGCTTGAGCACAACATCCTTCGGCTATCCGGGCGAAGGCTACTACGACGCCGCAGACGTCACCGGGCTGCTCGCCGCCCAGCCTCCGGCCACAGCTGTTCCGCTGACGGCCCTGCTCCACTGGTACGGCCCGGGCCAAGGCCGCGCCGCCGGACTGCCCGGCCTGCTGGTCCACATCAGCGTGCAGTACACGGACGGCCGCCGGGAAGTGTTCGGCTCCGGAGCGGACTGGACCGCAGGCGAGGCGCCCTACCGGCAGTCCGGGTACCGCAACGACGAGGGCGACCCCGTGGAACACCTGGACGGGCATGCTGCCGCCGCCCCTCCCTCCGCCGCCGATGACCTGCCCGCCGCGATCAGTTACGGCGGCCACCCGGCACCGGAATGTCCCCGGCTGCACCCGCGCCGCACTTTCCTTGCCCAGGAATTCGCGGCGCCCAAGGCCTTTCTGGCGGCTGACGACGGCACGCTGGTGGCGGACTTCGGCCAGGTCCTTCCCGGGCGCCCCGAAGTGGACTTCCTGGACGGCGTTCCCGGCCGCACCCTTATGATCCGTACCGGCTACACCCTCCGGGCCGACGGACGGGTGGACACCGGAAGGACGGCAAGCCAGAACACGGACATGTCCTTCCCGTATACGCAGTCGGCGGGCCCGCAGCAGTTCCGGGCCACGGTGCACCTGGGCTTCCGCTACCTTGAGCTTCCCGGCGTGGACACCGCAGAGGTGAACCGGCTGGGCGCACTGGTGGTGCACGGCCGGCATCCGGGCGAGGGGAGCTTCAGCAGTTCGGATCCCGCCCTGAATGATGTCTTCAAGCTGCTGCGGGACTCAGCACTGTTCGGCGTCCAGGAGCAGTTCGTGGACACCCCTACGCGGGAGAAGGGCCAGTTCCTGGCGGACGCCGTGAACATCTCCTACGCCACGATGGCGCTCTTCGGGGAACATGCCTATACCGCCCAGGCGCTGCGCGAGTTCGGCTGGTCGGCGGCCCGGTACTGGACAGACGGCGAAGACCGGGGCCGCTACAACGCGGTATACCCCAACGGGGACGGCAAGCGCGACATACCGGATTTCTCCCTCATGATTCCCGAGTGGGCCGAGGAGTACCATCTGCGCACCGGGGACCTCGCCCTGGTCCGGGAACTGCTGCCGCACTGCCGCAACACCGCGGACTACGCGCTGCGGCACATTCCGGCAGATGGTCCGACGGCGGGACTGGTCACCCGGCTGGGCGGCGGTTCCGGCCCCTACCTGCACGGCATCGTGGACTGGCCCGAACCCGGCCGGTTCGGCTACGACATGGAGTGCGCGGCCAAGACAACCGTCAACGCCCAGGCCTATTCTGCACTCGTCGCCACGTCCCGGCTCTGCAGCCTGGCGGGCGACCACGAGGCCGCCATCCGCTACGCCTCGTCTGCCCGGCACCTGGCCGGCGCAATCCGCGCCCGCCTGCGCGTGGACGGTGTGATGGTGGACGGCCTGCACGCCGACGGCACACCCAGCTCGCACGCCTCACAGCACGCCACGTCCTTTCCGCTGTCCTTGGGCATCACTGAGCCGGAACTGGCGGCCTCTGACGCCCGGCGGATCGCCGGCCTGGGCATGATGCAGGGGCCCATGACCGTGCACCGCCTGGTTCGCGCACTCCTTTCCCAGGGGCTGACGGACGCCGTGCTGGACCTTCTGACGGACAAGGACCAGCCCGGCTGGGCACGTCTTTTGGACCGCGGTGCCACCTTCACCTGGGAGGCGTGGGACCTGGTGGAGGGAACGGACTACAGCCAGTCCCACGCCTGGTCGGCATCCGTGGCCAAGGAGATCCTTGAACACCTGCTGGGCGTCCGGTACAGCTCACCGGGAGGCTGCGGGCTGGTGCTCGAGCCACCGCTGTGCCGGCTGGAACATGCCCGCGGCTCCGTGCCTGCGGCGAACGGATATGTGGAGGCCAACTGGAGCCGGGAAGACGGGCTGGTGCGGCTGGAATGCACCATTCCGGCCGGAACCACCGCAGTTGTCCGGCTACCGGCCGGCAGGTACCGGGTCACGTCCCGGCCTAAGCACGCTGCGGCGGATGCCGCCGTCGAACAATCCGCTCCGGCGAGTCCCGCGAAACCGGGCATGCATCCCGACGGCGGCACGGCCAGCGGTGCAGCCAAGGTGGAGTTCCGCGTCCTTGCCGGCACCTGGACGTTCACGCCATCCCGGTGATCCGCACCCGCGCCGTACGCGGGCTTAGGTTTTCCGGGAGTTCAGCCAGAGCAGGAATCCGATGACGGCGGCTGACAGCATGCCTCCGGCGCCGGTGGCCACCAAGCCGGGCCGCACGCCGAACTGCTCAGTCAACCAGCCGGCCAGGAGACCGCCCAGGGCATGGCCGCCGAGCAGGAGCGGAAGGTAGAGGGCCATCACGCGGCCACGGATTTCCGGCCCGGCTTCAAGCTGGACCGCGGTGGCGGCGCTGGTCAGGAACAGGAGGGTCATGAGGCCCACCACCGCAAGCATCGCAGTGAAGAGGACGAGGTTGGGCATCAGGGCAGCCACCAGCTGGGAGAGCCCGAACAGGCCGGCGGCGGCCACGATCCCCTTCCGGCCCAGGCTTCTCAGCCGGGCTGCCAGGAGCGCTCCGGCCAGGGCACCGAGGGCGCTGACGGTATTGAAGAGGCCGAACCCTTCAACGCCGTTGTGCCACACCCGCTCGGCGAACGCCGCCAAGACCACCGGTCCGTTCATGCCGAACACACCCAACAGCCCGGCCAGGGCAATGACCAGCAGCAACGGAGGCCGTTCCCGGACGTAGCGGAACCCGGCCAGGAGCTGGCCCTGCCCGCGAACCACCGGAACGCTTGTGTGCAGCTCGGCAGGACGGATGGCCGCGATCAGGCCGAGGACCAGCAGGCACAGCAGCGAGTTCGCCGCGAACGCCGCGGCCGTTCCTGCCTGCGCAATGACAACTCCTGCCAGGGCCGGCCCCGCCATGGCGCCCAGCTGGCCGGTTGCATTGTTGAGGCCGATAGCGGGCCGGAGGGCGGCGTCGCCTACCACTTCGTTAACGAACACCTGGATGGCAGGCTGGTTGATGGCCGACGTCACGCCGAGCGCAGCGCAACTGGCGTAGACAGCCCAGACGGTGATGGTGCCGGTCGCCGCCCAGGCCGCCAGGCCCAGGGCCAGGACGGCAACGACGGCCTGGCAGGCCAGCATGATGCGCCGCTTGGAAAACATGTCCACCAGCAGGCCGCTCAGGGGCCCCACCACCAGCATGGGAAGGAACTGGAGGGCAACGGCCACGCCGACGGCGGCGGGACTGCCGGTCAGCTGCAGCACCAGCCAGTCCTGGGCGAGCCGCTGCATCCACACACCCACGCTCCCTGCAAACACCAGGGCCAGGAAGAGCCGGTAGTTCCGCTGCGTCAGCGGCTGGTACCACCGGGGCTGGTCCTGCGGGGAATGGACGGACTGTTCGGAACGCTGGCGGTCGGAAGGCACGTCGGACTCAACTCAATAGTGGCGGGCAGGACCAGGAAAAATGTTCAGCGGGCGGAACGCAGTTTGACCGCCGCGGCGGCGAGGATGAGGGTGCCGGGAACCACCACGAAGAGTGCTGCGAGCATCCAGACGAAAACCACTGCCCCGAAGAGTGCGGCAGCCAGCAGGAGCGATCCGGTCCAGTCCCTGACGGACAGCGATTGGGCATTTTCGAGCGCCAAGCGCCAGGCACTCTTGCCATCCTTTGAAGAGACTGCGGCGTCAGGCCACCCGGCGGCGGTGCGCAGCAGCAGGATGGCCGCCCCGGCGGCAAGGATGAGGGTGGCCGGCAGGACCACTTCGCGGCCGGGCAGCTGCCCCACCCATGCGAGCAGCAGGTTGAGGACAATCACGACGGCGGCTGCCGCCGTCGTGATTCCCAGCTTCCAGCTGCCGGGCAGGGCAGCTTTGAACGTGCCCCAGAGGCCGCGGACGGAATCGTCGCGGCCGGAGAGGTGCCGTTCCAGGTGGGCGATTCCCGCCGCGTACGCGGCGGGAATCGTCACCAGCGGGACGGAGAGCACCAGGACCAGCACCCCGGCCAGGAGGGTCTCGGAGAACAATGCGAAGCGGTTCACCGGGACGGGTTCGTGGTGGTTGGGGGCGGGTGTGGTGCTGTCCATGGCGCTCATTTTCTGTCTCGGGTTCCCGGCACTAGCCTTTGAGGCCCTGGGTGGAGACGCCTTCGACGATGTAGCGCTGGAACACCAGGAAGAAGATCAGCACGGGCAGGAGGGCCAGGACGGACATGGCGATCATGGCGCCGTAGTCCGAGGACTGGGTCTGGTCCACGAAGAGGCGCAGCGCCAGGGGCAGCGGGTACTTGTCCGGGGTGTTCAGGTAGAGCAGCGGGCCCAGGAAGTCGTTCCAGCTCCAGATGAAGGAGAAGATCGAGGTGGAGATCAGGGCCGGCTTCATCAGCGGGAGCATGATGGAGGTGAAGATCCGGACGTGCCCGGCGCCGTCGATCCTTGCCGCCTCGTCCAGCTCACCGGGGAGGTTGCGCATGAACTGGACCATGAGGAACACGAAGAACGCGTCGGCGGCGAGGAACTTGCCGATCAGCAGCGGCACGTACGTGTCCACCAGGCCCAGCTGCTGGAACACGATGTACTGCGGGATGATCACCACGTGGAACGGCAGGAGCAGGGTGGCGATCATCATGCCGAAGAACACGCTGCGGCCGGGAAATTTGATCCGGGCGAACGCGTAGGCGGAGACCGACGCGGAGAGGACGGTTCCCGCCACGGCGCCGACGGCCAGGATCAGGGAGTTGGTGAAGAACTGCAGGGTGGAGACCCCGCCGATCCCGTCCATGGCTGTGACGAAGTTGTCGAAGCTGAAGTTGTTGGACCACAGCGACGTGTTCGCGCCGCCGATCTCGGCATTGGGCTTGAACGAGGAGGCGATCATCCACAGGCCCGGGTACAGGACCACGGCCGTGAGTGCCAGCGCCACGACGTGGAAAATGGTGCTCTTGGCGCGCTTGGCACCTGCTGATTCGGATTTCGGGTTGTAGTGCGGCACCTGTGCGTCGCGGGCGGACTGGGTGGGGGTTGCCATGGTTGTCATTTTGCATCACCGCTGTAATGGACCCAGGACTTGGACGTGCGGAAGATGATCAGGGTCAGGATGCCCACCACGATCAGGAGCAGCCAGGCCATGGCCGAGGCGTAGCCCATCCGGAAATCGCTGAAGCCCCGCAGGTAGAGGTAGAGGGTGTAGAAGAGGGTGGAGCCGGCCGGGCCGCCTTCACCGTTGGAGATGATGTAGGCCGAGTTGAAGATCTGGAACGCGTGGATGGTTTCCATCAGCAGGTTGAAGAAGATCACCGGCGAGAGCATGGGCCAGGTGATGTTGAGGAACTTCCGCACCGGCCCGGCCCCATCCATGGACGCGGCCTCGTAAAGGTCGTTGGGGATCTGCTTCAGGCCGGCCAGGAAGATCACCATCGGGGCGCCGAACTGCCACACGGTCAGCAGGATGAACATCGGCATGGTCATGGCCGGGTTGCCCACCCACCCGCCCAGGTTGATCCCGAAGAGGGACAGGCCCTGGTCCACCGGGCCGGAATCGCCGAACATGGCCTTCCAGACAATCGCGATGGACACCGAGGCGCCGATCAGGGACGGGGCATAGAACGCGGACCGGTAGAACCCCTGGCCGCGGCGCTTGCTGTTCAGGAGCATCGCCACTGCCAGTGCGGCGGCGAGCTTGAGCGGGGTACCGAACACAACGTAGCTGACGGTCACGCCCACCGACTGCAGGAACCGCTCGTCCTGGAAGAGGGTGGTGTAGTTGTCGAAACCGATCCATTTGGGCGGATCAAACAGGTTGTAGTTGGTGAAGGACAGATACAGCGAGGAAATCATCGGCCCGATGGTGAGGGCGATGAATCCCAGCAGCCAGGGCAGCAGGAAGGTATAGCCGGCGCGGGCGTCCACCCCCCGCTGCCGCGACTTGCGCGGCAGCGGGGAGGCGGACGACGTCGAACGCCTGCTCAGGGTTGGGCTTTGGGTCACGGGTTCATTCCGTCAGTTGTGGACGTCTTGGTCAGTCAGTCTGCCTGGTCAGGCGTTCTGCTTGATGAGGTCTTCGGCTTCCTTGAACCAGGAATCGGCTGCACCGTCGATGGTCAGCTTGCCGTAGTTCAGGTCCGAGCTGACCCGCTTGAAGGATGTCTCGAGGGTGCCGAAACCGACGATGGGCGGCTCGGGAGCGTCCTTGAGGTACTGCTCGATCGACTTTTCGTAGTCGACGACGAGCTTGTCAGTACCTTCGAAGGTGGTGCCGTCCCGCTGGGTCTTCGACGCCGGAACGCCGCGGGAGGTCTTGAAGATGTTGCTCACCTCGGGGTCGTTGACCATGAAGTCGATGAAGCGGGCAGCAGCATCCTTGTACTTGGTCTTGGCGCTGGCCACCATCAGCATGGACGGCTTGAGGAACAGGCCCAGGTTGTCCGGGTCATCCGAGGGCACCGGCACAAGCTTGAGCTCCTTGGCACCGCTGTCCCCGAGGTAGGCAGCCATGAAGTTGTCCCAGGTGACTTCGCTGGCGGTGACATTCGAGCCAAAGGGGGACTTGGGGGCGAGCTGGGTGACGCGCTCTTCGGAGACGAGGGCAGGGGTGCCGCGAAGGGCGGCGGTCTGGTTCCACCACTTCTTCAGGTCATCCTTGGTGAAGCCGAGCTTGCCGTCCTCAGTGAACGCTTGGATGTTGTTCTGGCGCAGCCAGATGTTGAACATCCACCAGACGCCGGTGTAGTCGGTGGAGCCGAAAAGCGCGCCGTTGCCCTTGGTGCCTACTTCGGCGAGGAAGGCGTTGTACTCCTTGTAGGTCCACGTGCCGTCCGGCTCGGCAATGCCCAGGGAGGCCAGCTTGGCGGGATCGTAGTAGACGGCGAAGGCGTTGGTGCTGGTGGGGATGCCGTAGGTCTTGCCCCGGATCTGGCCGGACGGCAGGAGGGACTTGTCAAAGGCATCCGTGTTGATCTTGACGGTACCCAGGTCCAGGAGCTGGTTGCGCTGGCCGTAATCCCGCAAGTAGGAGAGGTCCCACTGCATAACGTCGGGCAGGCCGCCGCCGGCAGCTTCGGTGGCACGCTTCTGCCAGTACCCGGCGAAGTCGGTGAAGTTGCCGTTGACCTTGATATCCGGGTTCTTCGACTCGAACAGGGCAATGGCCTTGCGGGTGCGCTCCGCACGGTCATCGTTGCCCCACCAGGTGTAATTGATGGTGACGGGCTTCTCGGCGGTGCCGGTCCCTCCGGAAGAGCTGGAGCCCGTTCCGCACGCCGCGAGGGCCGCAGCAGATGCGGTGCCGACGGCCACGGTGGTGAGGAAATGCCTTCTGTTGATCATGGGAGCCTCCTTGCTCGATCTGTGCAATGCTGTCGCCCACCTGCAACGGGAGTAGTGAGCTGGCTTACACGGCTTCTGAATCGATACAATATCGGCATTCCCGGCTGCGGGCAAGCGTTTTCCATGAATATGGGCAAGCGTTTTCCAAGAACACGTTTTCTCCCAGTGCCACAGCCCTCCCATTAGATAAAGGAGTCCCATGGATTCGCAGGATATCCCTCAGCCGGCCAGCGTCTGGAACAACATCGGAGGCATCGCCTACGGCGGGGACTACAACCCTGAGCAGTGGCCCGTCAGCGTCCGTATGGAGGACCTGGAGCTGATGAGGGAAGCGGGCGTGAACTTCCTGAGCGTGGGAATTTTCTCCTGGGCACTGCTGGAACCCGCCGAAGGGAAGTACGACTTCGGCTGGCTCGATGAGGTGCTGGACAACCTCCACGGCATCGGCGTCAAGGTCGCCCTGGCCACCGCCACCGCAGCTCCCCCGGCATGGCTGGTACGGAAGCATCCGGAAATCCTCCCGGTCACGGCTGACGGAACCGTGCTGGGCCCGGGGTCACGGCGGCACTACACGCCGTCGTCGGCCGTTTACCGCCGCTACGCCAGCGGCATCACCCGGATGCTCGCTGAGCGCTACAAGGACCACCCCGCCCTGGCGCTGTGGCACGTGGACAACGAACTGGGCTGCCACGTTTCGGAGTTCTACGGCGAGGAAGACGCCGCCGCGTTCCGCCTGTGGCTCGAGCGGCGGTACGGCAGCATCGCGGCCTTGAATGCAGCCTGGGGCACAGCGTTCTGGTCCCAGAACTACGGCTCATTCGAGGAGATCCTGCCGCCCGCAGCCGCGCCTTCCACGCTGAATCCGGGGCAGCAGCTGGACTTCCAGCGCTTCAGCTCCTGGGTACTCATGGACTACTACCGCGAACTCGTGGCGGTCCTGCGGGAAGTCACACCGGGCGTGCCGTGCACCACCAACCTCATGGCTTCCAGCGCCACCAAGTCCATGGACTACTTTGACTGGGCCAAGGACCTGGACGTCATCGCCAACGACCACTACCTCGTGGCCGCCGATCCGGAGCGGCACATCGAACTCGCGTTCAGCGCGGACCTCACCCGCGGCATCGCGGAAGGGGACCCGTGGATCCTGATGGAACATTCGACGTCGGCCGTCAACTGGCAGCCGCGAAACCGGCCCAAGATGCCCGGGGAAATGCTGCGCAACTCGCTGGCGCACGTGTCCCGCGGTGCCGACGCCGTGATGTTTTTCCAGTGGCGGCAGAGCTTCGCCGGCTCGGAGAAGTTCCACTCGGCCATGGTGCCGCACGGCGGCCGGGACACACGGGTGTGGCGCGAGGTGGTGGAACTGGGGGCGGACCTGACGCGGTTGGCTCCGGTGCGCGGTTCCCGCGTGGAATCGCGGGTTGCCATCGTGTTCGACTACGAGGCCTGGTGGGCCAGTGAGATCGACTCCAAGCCGAGCATTGACGTGCGGTACCTGGACCTGCAGCGGGCGTTCCACCGCTCGCTGTTCCTTCGGGGCGTGTCCGTGGATTTCGTGCACCCTTCCGCTTCCCTTGATGGATACGACCTCGTGCTGGTGTGCACCCTGTACACCGTCACTGACGAGGCCGCGGCCAACATTTCCGCCGCAGCCTCCGCCGGCGCCACTGTGCTGGTGAGCTACTTCAGCGGGATCGCGGACGGGAAGGACCACGTCCGGCTGGGCGGCTATCCCGGGGCCTTCCGGGAGCTGCTGGGCGTTCGGGTTGAGGAGTTCCATCCATTGCTGGCCGGGTCGCAGCTGAAGCTGAGCGACGGGACCGTTTCTTCCATCTGGAGCGAGCACGTCCACCTGGCCGGCGGGGAAGCCATGCAGGCGTTTACCGAGTATCCGCTGGAAGGCGTACCGTCCCTCACGCGACGGGCCGTGGGTTCGGGAGCGGCCTGGTACCTGGCCACGTTCCCCGATCCCGACGGCATTGATTCCGTGGTGGACCGGCTGTTGGAAGAGTCCTGTGTGGCCCCCGCTGCTGCGGCCGACCCTGGTGTGGAACTGGTGCGGCGGCGCTCTGCCGACGGGCAGGGCTTCCTTTTCGCGATCAACCACACGCGTTCGGATGCCGCCGTGGAGGCATCCGGCCAGGATTTGCTGACCGGCGAACCGTTTCCGGGGCTGGTCCCGGCGGGCGGCGTGGCGGTAGTTGCGGAGGGCTAGGCACCCGCGCTAAGAACGTGCGACGGCGGCGCCTCCTTTGGCGTCGCCGTTCCGCTTCGCACAGGGCGGCCTGGAGGCGGGGCCGCTTGGGGCGGAGCGGCACAGGGCGGAGCGGCTTTTCCCGTTTTCCACATAGGGCTTTTGGGTGGCTGTCGTTGTCACACCCTGGTGGAAGACTTTGGCTATGGAAGCGGTATTGGGGACGGTTGCAGTGCTGGGGGCGGAGCCTCGGGTGCCCCTTGCTGCCAGCGTGCCGCAGCCCTCGCCTGTGGTTATCGAAGGGGATAAGCCGGACTCCTCCCCTGCCATTCCGACCTTTGCCGATAAACCCCACGCATCGCGTGCCATTCCCACCGCTGCCGATACACCCCACCCAACGCCTGTTGTTCCGGCTTCCGGAGGCGCGCCTGCGTCCCTGCCTGCCGCGCCGACCCTCGCTGATGCATTGGCCGTTCTGGCTGGTATTCCTGTGGCCCGCGATAGTGCGGGGATGGTTGAGCAGATGCGGCAGTGGGAGGACCTGAAATGCCTGGCCGGCGCGCAGCAGGCCCGGCTTGCTGTGGCCTTCGATCTATTGCAGCGGCAGGAGCAGGCTGACGCCGGCGTGCCCGTGGATGAGCAGGGCGCCGGTGTCGCGGCGCAGATCGCACTGGCACGGCGGGAATCCCCGGCCAGGGGGTCCCGGTTGCTGGGCCTGGCCAAAGCCCTTACGGGCATGCCCCGCACCTTCGCCGCCTTTCGGAGCGGCCAGCTGAACGAGTGGCGCGCCACCCTGATCGTGAAGGAAACCATCTGTCTCACGGTGGAGGACCGTGCCGGCGTGGATGAGGAACTCGCTGCCGACACCGGCACGCTCGACGGCGCCGGCGACCGCGCCATCGTCGCCGCAGTCCGCGCCGCGGCGTACCGCCGGGACCCCCGCTCCATCGCAAAGCGGGCCGCACGAGCGGTTACCGAACGGACCGTGAGCCTTCGCCCGGCCCCTGACACTATGACCTACCTGACCGCGCTGCTCCCCGTTGCCCAAGGCGTCGCCGCCTACGCCGCCCTGGCCAGGGACGCCGATGCCGCCCGCTCTGCAGGAGACGAACGGTCCCGGGGGCAAGTTATGGCCGACACCCTCGTCGACAGGGTTACCGGCACCCCGGCCGGCATCAGCGGGGTGGAGATTCAGCTCGTTATGACCGACCGCGCCCTGCTCCAGGCCGATTCAGAGACCGCCCGGCTTCCCGGGTACGGCACCATTCCCGCAGACTCGGCCAGAACCATCGCCCTTGCCAGTACATCGGCCGCGGGAATGCCGGCCACAGACCCAAGCACCGGCAGCGCTAGTTCTCCTGCCGCTGACGGCACCGCCGGCGACGGTGCCGGAGGCGAGGGCGCAGCGGGCGATCACGCCGCTGCTGTTCGCCGCGAGCTTGATGTGTGGGTCCGGCGGCTTTACACCGCCCCCGGCAGCGGGGACCTGCTGGCCATGGATGCCAAAGCCCGGCTTTTCCCGGCGGGGCTGAAGCGCTTCCTTCAAGTCCGGGACGAAACCTGCCGCACCCCGTACTGCGACGCCCCCATCAGGCATCACGATCACATCGCTTCCTGGCATAGCGGCGGAGCCACCAGCGCCGGCAACGGCCAAGGCCTCTGCGAAGCCTGTAACCACACCAAGGAAACCGGCGGCTGGGCGGCAGAACGCGTGCCCGGCCCGCGGCATACAGTGGCAACCACCACCCCAACCGGCCACACCTACTATTCCACCGCACCACCCCTCCCCGGAACATTCCCGGTACCTCAGGAAGACGGTAGGGGGCCACACCAGGTGGACCCGGGAGCGGAGCCACCCGGTCGTGCACATCCGGCCCGCCCCGCCCGGGCCCCGGCAGTCGCACAGTCGCCACCCCACGATGCCGTCCAACTCCCGGGAAGGGTGATGCCGCCGCGCGTCTATAGGCGGGGAGAACGCGTCCATGCGCAAGGAGCAGGTGTCGGACGGCCACGGTCCAGGGAAAGCGCCCTTCCCTGGCCTCCACAAGATTAGACAGCTCCGCCCCGGCTGGAACCTGATGGTTCCAGCCGGGGCGAAGCTGCCGCCCGCCGTCGGACGTGGTGGGCGGAGGAGGCGTCCACCCACGTTGTCCCAAGCCGTGTTGGCGGCGTGAAGACTAGCTGCTGATTGCGGATTTCATTTCGGCGTGGGCCTTCTTGCCGGCTTCCTCCGTGGACAGCCTCTCAAAGAGAACCTCGGAAGTGTAGCGCTTGATGATTTCCTGGATGGCCCCGGCTCCCTTCGGCGGCGGCGCGGGGGCTTCGCCCAGTTCGTCCTTGATCTGGTCGATGAACTTGACCACCTTCACGTCCGCCGGGGTCAGCTTGGACTCGATGGCCGCACGGACCTCGGAGTTCGGGTAGACGCCGCGGTCAGCCAGCAGGGTCTCGCCGGCCTTGACGTCGTTGGCCAGGAAGTTGATGAACTTGGCGGTCTCCTCAGGGTGCTTGGTGCGTGAGGACGCGGACCAGAACTGGGAAGCCTTGTACCAAAGCTTCGCATCGGCGGATGACCCGGTCTTGCTGGGGAACCGCAGGATCTTCAAGTCGCTGCCGGATGCCTTCTCCAAGGCAGGAGCCTGGTTGGACCACCAGAATGCGAGGCCGTTCTTTCCGGTGGCGAGTCCGGACTGGTCAAGCGGGGCGGCCTCAGCTTCCACAACCTCGGATGCCGTCGGAACGGCCTTGTTCTCGCTGAGCTGCTTCAGGAAGGCCCACCATTCGGCGATGTCGCCCGGCTCGAAGCCCAGCTTGCCATCGGAGGTGTAGAGGGACTTGCCGTTCTGGCGTAGCCAGACTCCGAGTGACGCCTCGTCGGTCCCGTAGGCGGCAGCGCCGTAGGTGCCCTTCGGGGACTTGGCAGTGACCTCGGAGGCGATCCGCCCAAAGTCCTCCCAGGTCCACTTGGAGTCGTCAGGCAGCGGAACACCGGCAGCCTCAAAAACCTTCGGGTTCGCCAGGATGGTGGCGGCGTTGATGCCGGCCGCTATGCCAGTCAGGCCGTCTTCGCCCTTGCCCGCGTTCAGTGCCGCTTCGTCGAGCTTGGAGGTGTCGATGTCGTACTTGGACAGGTCAAGAAGGGCTCCGCGGCTGGAGTACTCGGTGATGTACTTTTCGTCCATCTGGATAATGTCCGGGGCATCGTTCGCCGCCACCTGGGTGGCAAGCTTGTCCCAATAACCGCTCCAGTCACCGAATTCCGGCTTGATCTTGATGTTGGGGTTTTCGGCCTCAAACTTTTTGATGGCTTCCTGGGTCAGCTGGGCCCGCTTGTCGCCGCCCCACCAGGAGAAACGGAGTTCGACGGGGCCGTCAGCGTTTTGTTGACCGGATCCCCCGCCACAGGCACTGAGGCTCAGAGCCATGACGACGGCGGCAGCAGCTGCTGCAACACCAGTCTTACGTCGGCGGCGTCGTCCGCCCGTGGAGGATGTTGCTGCCGGCTGCTTGGCTGCAGCAGGGGCAGAGCGGGAAAAAAGCGGCATTGGTGCTCCGATCTTCTTTGATCTTGGTGCTGGGGCTGGAGTTCGGGGATGAATCTCAAACGAGGTGGCACCGAAACGGGAAACCGTTTTCTTAGTCTAAGAATACAAGTAGCAAACTTGTATTACAAGATGTTTCAGAATGTTATGGACCTCGGAAGCGGCCCGTCGGCGGACGGGCCGCTTCCTGCAGCGCAGTTAGTACCGCGGCCGGCGAGGGAGGCGTGTAAAAGCCGGGACTGCTATTTGATGCCTGTGGTGGCAATGCCCTTGATGAGGAACCGCTGGCCGAAGAGGAACACGAGGAAGACCGGCAGGAGCGACACGATGGACATCGCGAACAGCGATCCCCAGCTCGTAGCCGACTGCGAATCCACGAAGGCGCGCAGTGCGACAGGAACCGTGAACATGTCGGGGTCCGTCAGGTAGATCAGGGCGCCGAAAAAGTCGTTCCACGTCCAGATGAACGTGAAGATTGTGGTGGTGGCCAGGGCCGGGACCATCAGCGGCAGGATGACCCGCAGGAAGATGCGGGGGTGGCCTGCGCCGTCGATCCTTGCGGCCTCATCCAGCTCCCGGGGAATGCCGCGGATGAACTGGACCATAAGGAAGACAAAGAACGCTTCGGTGGCCAGCAGCTTGGGCACGATCAGCGGCCAGAACGTATTCACCCAGCCAATCTGCGAGAAAAGGATGTACTGGGGAACGATCACCACATGGAACGGCAGCATGATGGTCAGCAGCATGATGCCGAACAGCAGCTTCTTCGCGGTGAACTGAAGACGGGCGAAGGCGTACGCGGCCATGGAGCAGGAGACCAGGTTGCCAAGGATCGAGCCGATCACCACAATCGCGGAGTTGATCATGTAGTGGCCGAAGGGATGCGTCAGGGCCGACCAGCCTGAGGTGTAGTTGCTCATTTCCAGGCTGTTGAGCCAGAGTCCGGGTTCGCGGAAGATCAGCTCGTTGGGACGAAGTGATGAAACCACCATCCACAGCAGGGGGTAGATCATCAACCCGCCGGCAAGGATCAGGACGGCGTGCTTCATCAGGGCCTTGCCGCGCTGGGCCTTGCTGAAGGCCAGTGTTCCGCGGGACTCGCGGGGCTTGCGATGGTTCGTAGGCTTGCCGGCACCTCCGGACTTCTTGTCCGTGGCGGGCAGCGTCTCCAGCTTAGTCGTCATAGAAAACCCAATACTTAGAAGCGATGAAGTTGATGGCGGTGAACACACCGATGATCACCAGCAGGATCCACGCCATGGCGGAGGCGTAGCCCATGTCGAACTGGCCGAAGCCCTTTTGGTAGAGGTACAGGGTGAAGAACATCGTGGAGTCCGAAGGGCCGCCGTTGCCGCCCGAGACGATGAACGCCTGGGTGAACGACTGGAAGGACCCGATGATCTGCAGCACGAGGTTGAAGAAGATGATCGGGCTCAGCATGGGGAGGGTAATCCGCCAGAACTGCTGGAGGGTGGTGGCACCGTCAACCCTGGCTGCCTCGTAGTACATGTTCGGGATCTGGCGCAGGCCGGCCAGGAAGATGATCATGGGGGCGCCAAAGGTCCAGACGTGCAGCAGGATAATCGAGCCCAGCGCCGTGCTCGGGTCAGAAATCCAGCCGGGCCCCTGGATGCCGAACATGGCGAGGACCTGGTTCACCAGGCCGGTGGTGCCGAAAATCTGCTTCCAGAGGATAGCGACGGCAACCGAGCCGCCCAGCAGGGACGGCAGGTAGAACACCGAGCGGTAGAACGGCAGGCCTCGCAGGCCTTTGTCCAGGACGAGGGCAATCAGCAGCGCCACCGCAAGCTGGAGCGGGACCCCGATGAACACGTACGTGAAGGTCACGCCAAGCGAGTTGTGCAGCCGGGCGTCCGTGAGCATGCGGGTGAAGTTGTCCAGGCCCACCCATTCCGGAGGCTGGAGGAGGTTGTAGTCGGTGAAGGACAGGTACAGGGACATCAGCATGGGGCCGATGGTGATCGCCACCAGGCCCACCAGCCATGGCAGCAGGAAGATATAGGCGGCCTTGTTGTCCCTGCCGTTGGCCTTCTTTTCCGCGGCGGTGAGTTTGCCCTTTCGCCGGGTAATGGAGCTGAGTTCGCTGATGGCGCTCACTGGTCGCGCCCCATTCGTCTTGATGGCACCACTGCTGCCGGCATTCCTGCCGGGCGCGATACCTCCGGTATGTGCTTAGCGGCCATGTGGTCTCCTTTGGTCATCGTGGCCTCCACGTTGGTGTTTCCGCCCTGGGCGGAGGTGTGCTCCCGCTGCGGGGCGGCATCCCCGCCAAATTATTGGCAGTGGGAGGCCCCGCGCCGCCGGGAGGTGGGGGTTTGAAAAAGCGGCTCCGTACCAAAGTAAACGGTTTCTTGACTCGTGTATAGCCCTTTGCTAGTTTTTGAGAAAACGCTTTCCGCGTTGTCTGTCACTACGAATAGAATCGAAGGGCCCAGGGGACGCAACAGTGCGGTTTCGTCTCACGGAATCTGTCTTGGCGCGGATGTGCTGTTCGGGAAGATCTCGCCGCAGGGCGGCGCGAAAGGGGCTTCAAGAAGCCAGCTCCAAGCCGGCCTGACCCCCGGTTGGTCCCCGTTTGATCCACGCCATCAAAACCACATCCGAACAGGAGGTCAGCCAATGACAGGTAGCAGCCAGCGCGTCAGGCCCAGCGCCATCGCCGGCTACGAAGACTGGCCCGCCTATGTCCAGCAGCACCCCCGCTACCAGGCTGCCACCATTGCAGCCCAGGAACTTGCGGACGCCCTCGGCGTTCCCGGGGCGCTGCCGTCTCCTGACGTGACCGTCCACTGGGAGGAGACGTACGACGGCGTCACCACCTCCCAGCTCAGCTGGCAGTTGGGCTTCGGTCCCCGGAGTACGGGCTGGCTGATCCGCCCGGCCGGCGCTTCCGGGCCGCTGCCCGGCATCCTGGCACTGCACTGCCACGGCGGCAACAAGTTCGGCGGCGCGGACCGGCTGGTTGAACTCCCCAAGTCCCATCCCTCCGCGAAAAACGCCCGGGCCGGCCATTACGACGGCCGCGCCCTGGCCACGGACCTGGCCCGTGCCGGTTCCGCCGTCCTGGCCCACGACACGTTCGGCTGGGGCAGCCGCCGTTTTGACCTATCGGTTCCGGCCTGGCGGACGGCCGACGCACTGGAGGCGAGGCAGGCGCAGTGGCGGCAGGACGGCGTCGTACCTTCCGAGGCCGACGTGTACAACGCCGCAGCCGGATTCCACGAGGAAACCGTGGCCAAGACCGCCGGCCTGCTGGGCACCAGCCTCGCCGGGATGGTGGCCCACGACGACCTCGCTGCCCTGGAGATCCTCGCCTCGCTGCCGGACGTGGACCAGCAAAGGCTCGGCTGCATCGGCTTCTCCGGCGGCGGGGGCCGGTCCCTGGCCCTCGCCGCGCTGAGCCCCCGCATCAAGAGCTACGTGGTGACGTGCATGATGACCACCTTCCAGTCGCTTCTGCCCGCCTACCTCGACGCCCATTCATGGCTGCTGCAGACGCCGGGGCTGTGGAAGCTGGGTGACTGGCCGGAACTCTCCGCCCGGGCCGCGGCCCGCCGCCTGCTGGTGCAGTACGCACTGGCGGACCAGCTCTTCCCTGAAGACGGCATGCGCGGCGCCCACCGCATACTGGAGTCCCTGCACAGCCCCGACAGCTACACCGGGAGCTTCTGGCCCGGCGGCCACGTCTTCACCGCAGGCATGCAACAGGAAGCGATCGATTTCCTGTCCGCCTCGCTCGGCGCCAAAGACCCCAAAACCCTTCCTCCCTTCAGCTACCAAGGACCCACCTCATGATTGATCAATCCGCCACAGCGCAGCGCGGCCGCCACGCCACGGGAGGTGCCGCCCCCGGGGGCGTCCAGCGCATCGCCCTGGTGGGCGTCCACGGCTTCGGCGAACAACACCTCGCCAACCTCGCCAGGCTCGAACAGGCCGGCACCGTGGAACTCGTCGCCGTCGCGGACCCCAACCCGCCGGCCCCCGGACGGCTCGCGGAATCCGTAGCTGTCTTCGACAACCTGGCCCAGCTGCTGGCAGCAGACCCCGGCGTCGACGTCGTCATTCTCGCCACCCCCATCCAGACCCATGCTCCCCTGGCCCTCGCAGCCCTGTCAGCGGGCACGGACGTCTATGTGGAAAAGCCGCCGGTGGCCTCGCTGGCCCAGTTCCGGGAAGTGCTGGCAGCAGCCGAAACCGCGGGACGCCTGGTCCAGGTGGGCTTCCAAAGCCTCGGCTCCCACGCGCTTCCCGCCATCCGGGCGCACGTCGCATCAGGCGGCATCGGTGACATCCTCGGCGTGAGCGCAAGGGGCGAATGGGTGCGCAGCAAGGCGTACTTCAAGCGCTCCCGCTGGGCCGGAAAGCGCAACCTGGACGGCACCGACGTGGTGGACGGGGTGGCAACCAACGCCCTGGCCCACGCCGTGGCCACGGCGCTCCACCTGGCCGGGGCGCACACCCTGGCGGACGTGGAATCGGTGGAGACGGACCTGTACCGGGCACACGATACCGAGAGCGACGACACCTCCGTCCTCCGCGTGCGCACCGCCGGCGGAACCACCGTCACCTGCGGGCTGACGCTGTGCGCGCCGGAGCAGCAGAACCCGTCCGTGACGGTGCACGGCACCCAGGGCGAAATCACCTTCTTCTACACCGAGGACCAGGTGGTCTTCAGCACCGCGGACGGCGAGCGCCGGGAGACGTTCGGCCGTACGGACCTGCTGGAGAACCTGTTGGCCGCGCGCTCCACGGGCACGCCGCTGCTGTGTTCGCTGGCGGACACCGGCGCCTTCACTACAGTGCTGGAAGCCATCCGGACGGCCCCGGCGCCGCAGCCCATCCCGCCGGAACATGTCACCTGGGAGGGCGAAGGCGACGACGCCCACCCCGTGGTTCACGGCGTCGCAGCCGTCATCGAAAGGGCCCTCAAGGCCCAGGCCACCTTCGCCGAGCTGGGTGTTCGCTGGGCCCGGGACCTGCCGCCGGCCCGCACGCTCACTGTGGACCGCAAGCCCGTTGCCGGGTACCAGGACGGCAGCCGGATCCGGGCAGTGTCCTCGCCCCGCCCCTACCTGCATCCCGTCCGGACCCTGGCGGGCACGGTGGTGACGGACCACCAGCCGCTTGACCACGTGTGGCATCTCGGCGTCGGAGTGGCGCTGCAGGACGTGGACGGCATCAACTTCTGGGGCGGCCGTACCTATACCCGTGAAGCCGGCCAGTACGTCTGGCGCCCGGACCACGGCAGCATCACGGTCCGGGACACCCTCGTCGAAGAAACAGCTGCCCGGACGGGCGGACGGGACGGGAAGCTACAGGAACTCCTGGGCTGGAACGGTCCCGACGGCGCGCCGGTGCTCGTCGAGGAGCGCACCTGGACCTGGGCCGGCGTCAGCCCGTCCATCTGGCGAATGTCCCTGGACTTCGCCCTCTCCCCCGCGGGCGGCCAGCCCGTCAGCCTCGGGAGCCCCGGCTCCAACGGCCGCCTTGAAGGCGGCTACGGCGGGTTCTTCTGGCGGCTGCCCGCGTGTGAGGCCGCCACCGTATGGACGTCCGCCGGTTCCGGCGAGTCCGGGGTGCACGGTTCGGTGACGCCCTGGCTCGCCTGGGCTGCAAAGTTCGACGGCGGCGCGCCAGTCGGCGGGGCATCAGGCGCCGGGGCACCCGCCGGCAGCGCCACGCTCGTCTTCGTCGCCGCTGAGGGCTCCACCGACCCCTGGTTCGTCCGCGTGGACGGCTACCCGGGCGTCGGCCAATCCCTCGCCTGGGACACCCCGGTCATCGCCGAACCGGGCCGTCCGGTCCAGCGCAGCATCACCGTTTTCGTAGCCGACGGGATCCTGGGCACCACCGACATCGAAGCACTCATCAACCAGCAGGGGAACCGTTCATGAGCCAGACCACAGCCGACAAAACGCTGCATTCGGGCAGGACGGCCCCGGCCTCCGCGGCGGACCGCGCCATCAAACGCCGGCGCGCGCTGGACATCCTTGACGCCAAAGGGCGCGAATCCCTGCTCCTGACCACCAACACCGCGCTGACGTGGTACCTGGACGGCAGCCGGGTGCACATCAGCCTGGCCGGCGATCCGATCGCCGCCCTTCTCGTGGACCGCGAGGGCGACCACCTCGTGACCTTCAACAATGAGGCCGGCCGGATCGCCGCCGAGGAGCTGCCGGCCGGCGTCGCCCTGCACTCCGTGCCCTGGTACGGCAACCTGCACGAGGCCGCTGCCGCCGTCGGACGTACTGCCTCGGCTGGAACTGGCCCGGGTGGAACTGCCGCCCAAGGCGGCACAGCCGGGCGTGGCACAGCGCCGCTGGCCGAAGCCGACGTGGCGTCGGAGCTGCGCGCCGCACGCCAGCAGCTGCTCCCGGCCGAGAGCACCCGCTATGCCCGGCTCAGCGCCGAGGTTGCCGTGATCATGACGGACGTCCTCTCCACGGCCCGGCCGGAGACCACGGAGTTCGAGCTGGTGTCCGCCTTGGCCGGCCGGGTTGTCGCCGCCGGCGCGGAGCCCCTGGTCCTGCTGTGCAACGGCAGCAGCCGCAGCGGGTTCCGGCACCCGCTGGCCACGCACTCGCCCCTGGGCCGCCGCGCGATGGCCGTCGTGTGCGCCCGTCGGGACGGCCTGGTTGCCAACATCACCCGCTGGGTAAGGTTCGACGCCGGCACGGCGGAAGAGCGCGACGCCGAGGCACGCATCGCCGCAGTGGAAGCAGACATCTTCGACGCCATGGTCCCCGGAGCACGGCTGGACCGGATCTTCACCGAGATCCAGGCCTCCTACGCCCGGCACGGCTTCGGCGCGGACCAATGGGAGCAGCACCACCAGGGCGGTCCCGCCGGCTACGCGGGCCGTGACCCCCGGGTTACGGCCGCCGCGACGGACACAGTGGTCCTGGACCAGGCCTTCACCTGGAACCCGTCCGGGCCCGGCGTCAAGATCGAGGACACGGTCCAGCTCACCGCAACGGGCCTGCGGGTCCTCACCGTCGACCCCCGCTGGCCCTCGACGGCGGTCAACGGACTGGAGCGGCCGGCCACCCTCCAGCTCTAGCCACAACGCTCGCTCAGTTCCTGCGGCAAAACCCGAAACGCTCTATCAGTTGACGCCGTAGTCCCGGCACCAACTGATAGAGCGTTTCGGTTAAACCGACATTAAGTGGGAGAGCGTTGTCAGGGAAGTACGAGTTCCCCGTCGACCCGGCGCGGGATGCCCAGCGGGTTGCTTTCGTGCAGGGCCGGGTGCAGCACCGTTTCGGGCGCATCCTGGTAGGCAACCGGACGCTGGAAGCGGCGGACCGCCGTCGCGCCCACCGAGGTGAACAGCGAGGTGGTGGCCGGGTAGGGGCCGCCGTGCTGCTGGGCCCAGTTGACGGCCACACCGGTGGGCCAGCCGTCGAAGAGGACGCGGCCGGCCAGCTCGGACAACTGGCCGACTAGGCCGGACACGTCCTCGCCCGGCTGGGCGTGCACGGTGGCGGTGAGGCTGCCCGGCACCTTGGCCAGGACCGCGGACAGCTCCTCCTGGCCCGAGTACTCGATCAGCATGGTGGTGGGGCCGAAGCACTCTTCCAGCAGCTCCCCGGGGCGCTCCAGGACCTTTGCCGCCGAGGTGGAAAAGACCACGGGTGCGGCGCCGTCGGACACTGCGTCCTGGTCCACGGTGCCGCTGACCACCTTCACGCCCTCCACGGACGCGAAGCTGCGCAGGCCGTCCGGGTAGGCCTCCGCAATCCGGCTGGTGAGCATGCCCAGGGCAGGCTTGTCCTTGCTGGCTGCCGCCACTTTCGCGGCAAAGTCTGTGCCAGCCGGGATGAATACCAGGCCGGGCTTGGTGCAGAACTGTCCGGCGCCCAGGGTGAAGGACCCTGCAAGCCCGGCAGCGAGCTGGTCCGGGCGTTGCGCCAGGGCTGCCTCCGTGACCACTACCGGGTTGAGGCTGCCCAGTTCGCCGTAGAACGGGATGGGATCGGGGCGGGACGTGGCCAGGTCGAAGAGGGCGCGGCCGCCGGGGATGGACCCGGTGAAGCCCACGGCCTTGATGGCGGGGTCCTGGACCAGCGCTGTTCCCACTTCGCGGCCGCTCACCAGGGCGAACAGGCCGTCCGGAGCGCCCGCGCCGCGAAGCGCCTCTGCCACAATCTCCGCCGTCCGTTCCGACAGCCGGAGGTGGCCCGAGTGCGCCTTGACGATCACGGAGCAGCCCACGGCCAGGGCCGAGGCAGTGTCGCCGCCGGCAACCGAGAAGGCGAACGGGAAGTTGGAGGCGGAGAAGACCGCAACCGGTCCGATGGGCCGCAGGATGCGCCGCAGGTCCGGCTTGGGCGGGGTGGAGTCCGGATCCGCGTGGTCGATGATGGCCTCAAGGTAAGTGCCCTCGGTGATCACCCCGGCGAACAGGCGCAGCTGGCCGGTGGTGCGGGCCACTTCGCCGGTGAGGCGGGCGGCGCCCAGGCTGGTCTCGGAATCCGCGATCTCGACGAGCTCGGCGGCGTTGGCGTCCAAAGCATCGGCCACAGCGTTGAGCCAGGCAGCGCGCCGGGCATCCGAGGCAGCCGCGGAAACTTTCGCTGCCTTCGTGGCCGCAGCCGTGAGCTCGGTAAGGGAAAGGGTTGCAGTAGTCACTGGGATCCTGTTCGTCGTGATTAGGTCTGCGGGTTGTCAGTGAACCGGAAGCCGAGCCCCGGCTGGTCCGTGAGCCTCACCCGGTTGTTGCTGAACCGGACCGGCGACGGGCCGGCCAGGATCCCCAACTGTTCGAAGGATGCCTCTTCGACGTCCTCCACCATGGTGGGCTCCGCCAGGGTCAGGGCCAGCTGCCCGGACAGTTCGGGCAGCAGATGCGGCATGACCCTGATGCTGTTGGTCCGTGCCAGCTCAACGATCCGCCGGAACGGGGTAATGCCGCCCACCCGGACGATGTTGGGCTGGATGATGTCCACCGCTTCCGCCTCAATGAAATCGCGGAACCGGTAGACGGTGTGCAGGTTTTCGCCAAGGGCAATCGGCACCGGTGAATGCTTGCGGAGCCGCCGGTACGCCCAGAGATCGTCCGCCCGGATGGGTTCCTCGAGCCACTCCAGCCCGAATTCGGACAGGACGTCGAGGGCGCGGAAGGTGGCGGGCAGGTCCCACCGCTGGTTCGCGTCGATCATGAGCTTCCGGTCCGGCCCCAGCACGGAGCGGACCGCGGCAACACGTTCGCGGTCCTCGCGCAGGTCGGGTTTGCCCACCTTGATCTTCACTGCCTGGTGCCCGGCCGCGACCCAGCGTTCGGCCTGCGCCACCAGCTCGTCAAGTGTGTAGTGCAGGTTCACCCCGGAGCCGTAGACCTCGGCAGACTCCTGCCGCTGGCCGAGGTATCCGGTGACGGAGGTTCCGGCGCGGGAGGCCTGCAGGTCCCAGAGGGCAAGGTCCACCCCGGCCATCGCGATGGTGGTCAGTCCCCCGCCGCCGGCCTCATGCAGCCGTTTCCACAGCGCGTCCCACACCACCTCGGGGTTGGCCGGCAAGCCGGCGACGAAAGGCGCAATGTCATGGTCCAGCAGTGCCTTAACCGCCTGGGGGCCGATGGTGGGCGTCCAGGAGAAACCGTGCCCCGCGCCGCCGTCGTCCGTGTGGATCTCCGTGACGATCACGTGGTTTTCGGGTGCTTCCACGCCCCAGCTGCGGCGCAGCGGAACCGTGATGAGGCGGGTGGTGAGGCCCGTGATGCGCGGTGCGGTGCGCACCGCTTCGGCGGCCGGGGCGCCCATCAGCGGCCGGCCAACTCGTAGCCCCTGGCGAGGATGGCCTTCAGCTGGACCAACTGCTCCTCGGTGGGGTCGACCAGCGGCGGGCGCACGGGGCCCACCGGCAGGCCGCCCAGGCGCAGGCCTGCCTTGATCAGTGAAACGCCGAAGCCCGGAGTCTGGTCACGGAGCCGAACCAGCGGCGCGTAGAAGCCTTCCAGCAGGGCGTTCCGGCGGTCCTCGTCGCCCGCTTCGTAGGCGTGGTAGTAGGCCGTGGCGATTTCCGGCGCCATGGCGAACGCGGCGGACGAGTACAGCGGGATCCCCAGTCCGCGGTAGGCGCCCTGGGTCAGTTCGGCGGTCAGCAGCCCGTTGAAGAACGCAAAGTCCGGGCGTCCCGTGGCGCGGACCGCGGACACAATTTCCTGGGCCAGGCCAACGTCGCCGAGCCCGTCCTTGAAGCCGATGACCTTGGGGTTGGCGGCCAGCCTGGTCATGGATGCGGCCGTGAACCTGGCGTTGCCGCGGTGGTACACGATGACCGGCAGGCCGCTGGCGTTGGCCACGGCCTCGACATAGGCCACCAGACCGTCCGTGGGGCCGGTGACCAGGTACGGCGGCAGCACCAGGAGCGCGTCCGCGCCTGCTTCTTCGGCAGCGCGGGCGGCGGCGAGGGCATGGCCCAGGGGTCCGCCGGCTCCTGCTACTACCGGCACCTTTCCGGCAACAACCTCGACGGCGGCAGCGACTACGATGCGGATCTCGTCGATGCTGAGGGCGTGGAATTCGCCGGTGCCGCAGGCGGGGAAAACGCCGCCCGGCCCGAACGGAAGCCGCGAGCTGATGTGTTCTTTGAGCAGTTCCACGTCGACGGGACCAACGGCTGTGAACGGGGTGACGGGGAAGAACAGTACGCCGTCGAATTTCATGGTGTCTCCTTGGCTCCGCCGCCGGTGCTGACCAGCGCGGAGTTCTCGTCGTTGAGGGTGGAACGGGACTTGAGTTCCGTGCGCCAACTGCGCGCGGGGTGCCAGCCCAGGAGTTCCTGTGCTTTGGCGATGGAGAAGGCCGGGCTGGTGCCGGTGAGCCCTGCGCTGAGGACTTCGCTTCCGGGCAGGAATTTTGGCATCAGTTCGGCCAGGGGCGCGGTGGCGAGGGCGTCAGCGGCTCCGACGAAGAAGGTTTCCCCGTTGGGGATGAACGGCATCCTGTCCAGCAGCAAATCGAGGAAGTCCGCCACGTCCCGGGCGTCCACGTAGTTGAACAGGGCGGGTGCGGAGAGGGCGGGGTCGGCCAGCCGTTCCACAAGGGTGTGGCCCTGCTGGGTGGGCGCGCCTTCCCACTCCTCCGGGGAGATCACGTAGCAGGGGCGGAACGCCGCGTAGCGGATCTTTTCGCCCTGGGCTGCCGCGAAGGCCTGGACGGTCTGCTCCGCGATGAGCTTGGAGAGCGCGTACGCGTTCCACGGCTTCGGCGGGGTCCGCTCATCCAGCGGGAACGACGGCGGCAGCCAGCCCGCAGGTGCGCCGTAGCCCAGCACGGTGGGGCTGCTGGCGGTGACGATCTTCGGCACGCCCACTTCCGTCGCGGCGCTGACCACGGCGAAGGCGAGGCGTGTGTTCGTAGCGAAGATGACGTCCTCGGGCGCGCTGAAAGGCACCGCGATCGCAGCGAGGTGGATGACGGCGTCGGGCGTGGTTTCCCGGAGGAGGCGCGGCGCCTCGCCCGGCGCCAGGAGGTCGGCGGTTTCCTGCACCACCCCGGCGGGAAGCTGGTCCGCCGGGACGGCGTCGCGGTCCACGGAGATGACCTGGTGGCCTTTGCCGGCCAGCCCCGCCACCACGCTGCGTCCCAGCCGGCCGGAGCCGCCGGTGACAAAGATCCTGCTCATGGTTGTTCCTTCAGGTTCTCGGGCCGGTCACTTGCCGCGGCGGAGGTCGATGCCGAGGTCCAGGTCCGCGATGCGTACGGGCAGGGAGGTCTCGAGGGAGCGGTTGCCGGCGATGCCCACGGACACCGACCTCAGCCCGTCCAGGTAACCGGAGGGGCGGCCCAGCGGGTCCTCGCCCGGACCGTTGAAGAGGTCCGAGAGCAGGAGCTCGTCGCCGCCGCCGTGTCCGCCTTCGCCGTTGACGATCGGCACCTCGTAGGCGGCTTCCCAGTGGCGCTGGACCACCAGGCGTTCGCCGTTGCGGCGGATGGCGTCCTCTTCCTCCACCGGGGTGGCGCTGGGGTCCACCACAGTCTTCTTGTCCGTGCTGTGCAGCACGGCGGCGCGTTCCACGACTTCCAGCTCGGCGCGGCCCTCGGTGCCGTTGACTGCGACGCGATAGCCCTCCCAGGGGCTGTGGGCGTTCAGCGAGTAGCTCAGGCGGGGCCCGCCCTGGTACTCCACCACGAGTGCGAGGTTGTCCTCGATGGTGATGCCGCCGGTGAAGACGTCCTGGTCGCGGCGGTAGCCGTCGTAGTGCTCGTTGTCCAGGAACAGCGCCTTGAGCCGCTCGTCCTCCCGCAGGTCCAGCGCGAAGGGGTCCTTCGCGCTGGTGCTTGTTCCGGCGGCGGAAGCATCGGCGTCGGGCGTGCCGCGCTCCGGACGGGGGCCCAGGCCGCGCTCGGCGGCGTTCGTGTCACCGTAGAACTTCAGCCCGCCGGAGGCGAACACGCGCTCGGGGACGTCGTCGATCCACCAGTTCACCAGGTCGAAGTGGTGGGACGCCTTGTGGATGAGCAGGCCGCCGGAGTTCTTCTTTTCGCGGTGCCAGCGGCGGAAGTAGTCCGCGCCGTGGACGGTGTCCAGCACCCAGCTGAAGTCGACGGACGTGACCTTGCCGATCACGCCGCTCTGGATGATCCCCTTCAGTGCGGTGTTGCGCGGCGAATAGCGGTAGTTGAAGGTGACCACAACGTTGCGGCCGGTCTCGTGCACGGCCTGGGTGATGCGGCGGCAGCCCTCGGCGTCGATGGTGAGGGGTTTTTCGACGACGACGTCCGCCCCGGCGCGCAGGCCCTCCACGATGTAATCGGCGTGGGTGTAGTCCGGCGTGGTCACGATGACCCGGTCGATGTTGTTGGCCTGGATGAAGGCTGTGAGGTCCGCCGGATCAAAGGACGCAACGGGTCCCGGGGCGCCGAGTTCCTGGATGAGCTGCTGGTAGAACTCCACCCGGCCGGGGTTTACATCCGAGAACGCCACCAGTTCGGCGGTATCTGCGTGCTTGCCGAAGATCGCGCGGATGTACATCTCGGAGCGCCCGCCGGTCCCGATCAGGGCGATGCGGGCCTTTCCGCCCCGGCGGGCGGCAGCAGCTTGGGCGCCGGGAACGGCGTGAAGGCCGTCCGCGGACTCGGACCGGGCCTCTGAAGCAGAAGTCGACTCGGCTGTGTTGACCATGAGGGTCCCTTTCGAAGGCTTAAATCCGGCCCGCCGGGCCGTTGTTCGGGGTTGATCCGGTTCTATGCTGACGAGGCGTGAGAAAACGCTTTCCGGATTCGTTATATGAGTTCTATCAACCGGACCGCCCATCCGTCAACCATTGGCAGCGTTGTGAGAAAGCGTTTTCTACCCCGGCGCGGCGGCCGCACGGGAAAAGCCGGGAAAACCGTGCGGGAAAATTCGGGAAAAGAAGAGAAATCGCTTTCCCGTCCCGTTATATGCTTTCACGTACGACATGCTCTGACTAGTACGTCGACAAGGAGTTGGCCGGGTACCCCCGCCAGCGGACTGCGCCCGGGCCTGCCGGCTCCGGCGCTGAGGAAGGGGCCACTTATGGTCAGGAAATCGGCTTCCGGCCGGATCGGCATCGCGGATGTTGCCCTCAAGGCGGGCGTCTCGCACGCCACGGTTTCGCGCGTCATGAACGGCAACTTCACTGTTGACCCTGAGATCGCCGCCCGCGTGAAGGCAGCTGCGGCTGACCTGAAGTACCAGCCCAACCCGGTGGGACGAAGCCTGGCCCTCGGCAAGACCGACACCATCGGCATCGTGGTGCCGGACCTGGCCAACCCCACTTTCCAGGCCATCCTCCGCGGCCTCAGCCGGGCGGCCGCCCAGGACGGCTACCGCGTCCTCATCGCCGACTCCTTTGAAGTCTCCAGCGAGGAGTCCATCCTTGCGGGTGAGGCGCGGCGGCGCTGCGATGGCCTGGTCCTGTGCGCTCCGCGCATGAGCGACGCCGAGCTGGAAGAGCTGGCCCCGTCACTGCGCCCGCTGGTGCTGATCAACCGCACCACGGCAGCCGCCGATGTTCCCAGCCTGGTGGTGGACTACGGCCAGGGCGTGCAGGACATCGCCGAACATTTGGTAGAGCTCGGGCATACCCGCCTCGCCTTCCTGGCAGGGCCTCCCCGCAGCGCGTCCAACAACCTCCGGCTCCAGGGCCTGGAGGCGTTCAAGGCCGCCCATCCGCATGTTGAGGTCACCATGCTTGAAGGCGGCTCCGATTTCGACACCGGCCATGGGTCAGTAGACGCGGTGCTGGAGAGCGGTGCCACCGGGATCCTGGCCTTCAACGACCTCGTGGCCATGGGCCTGATGAGCGGGCTGCACGAGCGCGGCCTTGACGTTCCCGGCGACATCTCCGTCACCGGGTTTGATGACATCCCCTTCGCCAAATACACGACGCCGACGCTCACCACGGCAGCGGTGCCCATCACCGAGCTGGGGGCGGAGGCATGGCACCAGCTGCGGGCCCTCATCCGGAATGAAGCGAGCCAGACTCCCGGCAGCCGCTACCAGCCGAGGCTCGAAGTGCGGGCCAGCACGGGCCCGGCCAAGGCCGCCCGCACCGCGGTGCACGGCTGACATCCGCTCACGGGGCTGGCCGGGCCTCCGCCGGATCCAGTCCTGCTTCCTTGTAGTAGCCCTGGATGTGGGCGGCAACGAGCCTTGCCGCCCGTTCGCCGTCGTCATTCCTGATGGCGGCGAGGATGCCGCCGTGCTCCGACTTCAGCCGCGATGCCGTGTCCTCCCAGTCGGGGAGGCTGGAGGTGATCTGCGCGGCATAGCTCTGGATGGATTCGCGCAACGATCCCATCATGGCGCTCACGACGGCATTGCCGGCGGCGTCGGCCAGGGCAAGGTGGAACCGGACGTCCAGCGCCAGGAACTCGTCGACGGCAAGCCCTTCCGCGGCCATCTGGTCCAGCAAGGCGGCGGCTGTCTCCAGCTCCGGCGCGTCCGGCCTGGCTTTCGACGCGGCCCAGGACTCGAGGAGCACCCGGGTTTCCACGATGTCCGCCACCGGAAGGTGCTGGGTTGCAACGTGCAGCCGCAGGGCAGAGCCGAGGGCCGCCGTGGGATCCGAAATGACCACCGTGCCGGCCTCCGGACCCGAGCCGACCCCGGCCCGGACCACGCCCATCGCCTCAAGGATCCTGATGGCCTCGCGCACGGACGTTCGCGAGACCTTCAGCTGTTCCGCAAGCGTGCGCTCGGCCGGAAGGCGGCCGCCCACGGTCAGCCTGCCCTCCGAAAGCTCATTTTCGATCCACGACAAAACAAGCTGGTGCGTCCGCATAGGGCAATGGTACTTGATGTGGTTGGACCACATGGCCTACAGTGTGGTTAGACCACAGGAGGTCCCGGATGCGGACCTGCCGGCCAATGGAGGACGCCATGACCCACACCATCCAGCCCAACAATCCGGAAGCAACTCCCGCACCGGACGCGACGGATATTCCGGCCACAACGCCGCCCGCCCCGTCCACTACCCAGGCACCGGCCGCTCCCCCGGCCGCCGCTGCCGTGCCGGCGGCGCTGAAGCGCCGCATCCCGAAGTACTCGGACCTGGCTCCGCTGATGCAGTTCAAGAAGCCGGAGTTCAGCAAGGAAGCCCGGCTCAAGCGGGCCAGCACGGTCTGGGAGCTGCGGGACATCGCAAAGCGCCGCACCCCGCAGGCGCCTTTTGACTACACGGACGGCGCCGCCGAAGCGGAAATCACCCTTCGGCGTGCACGCCAGGCCTTCCTGGACATCGAATTCCGGCCCGGCATCCTGCGGAACGTCTCCGCGATCGACCTCAGTACCGACATCCTGGGCAAGCCGTCCCGCCTTCCGGTGGGGATCGCGCCCACCGGCTTCACGCGGATGATGCAGTCCGAGGGCGAGTACGCCGGTTCGCAGGCAGCCGAGGCCGCCGGCATCCCCTACACGCTGTCCACCATGGGCACCGCGTCCATCGAGGATGTTGCCGCCGCCGCACCGAACGGCCGCAACTGGTTCCAGCTGTACCTGTGGACGGACCGCGACCGCTCGCTGGAACTGATCGAGCGCGCCGCCAAGGCGGGTAACGACACGCTGATGGTCACCGTGGACACCGCCGTCGCCGGCGCCCGCCTCCGCGATGTCCGCAACGGCATGACCATCCCGCCGGCGCTGACCATCAAGACTGTCCTTGATGCGTCCTACCGGCCCGCCTGGTGGTTCAACTTCCTCACGCATGAGCCGCTGACCTTCGCTTCCCTGTCCCGCTACACCGGCACCGTGGCGGACCTGATCAACTCCATGTTCGACCCCACCCTGACGTTCGAGGACCTGGACTGGCTGCGCGAAACCTGGAAGGGCAACCTGGTGGTCAAGGGCATCCAGACCGTGGAGGATGCCCGCCGGGTTGTTGACCATGGAGCGGACGGCGTCATCCTGTCCAACCACGGCGGCCGCCAGCTGGACCGGGCCCCCATCCCGTTCCATTTGCTCCCCGAGGTCAAGGAAGCCTTCACCAAGGACAACACGGATGCGGCGATCATGCTGGACACCGGCATCATGAGCGGCGCGGACATCGTGGCAGCCCTCGCCCTGGGCGCCGACTTCACGCTGATCGGCCGCGCTTACCTGTACGGCCTGATGGCCGGCGGCCGGGCGGGCGTTGACCGCACCCTGCAGATCCTCGAGAAGGACATGGCCCGCACCATGGCGCTGCTGGGCGCCAGCAAGATCTCCGAGCTGACCCCGGACCACGTGCGCCTGCTCAACAACTAAGCCCCGCCCAACTGGCTCGCAGTTAACGCACCGAAATCCGGATTTGAATGCGTCAACTGCGAGTCAGTTGGATTAAGAGCTACTTCTTCCGGCCGAACTTCGGCAGGTTGGGGAGGTTGGCCAGGAGATCCGCGGCCCTGGTGGCGGCGCGCCCCACGGTCCTGCCGATCTGCTGGGGCACGCTGTCATCACTCAGTGGCGCGGTGGTTCCGCCGGGAATCACGACGGCGGGACTCAGGTCCGCACCGTCCCTCGCCAAGACTCCGGCGGACACAGCCTCGGCCGCTACTGCGCCGGCGGTCGCGGCCTCCTTGTGTGCGGCAGCCGCCTTCCTGGCTTGCGCGGGCGCAGGTTCGGCCCGCTTGGCGTCAGTGGCTGCGGCCGGGGCCGCGCCGGCTGCCGCAGCCGGCGCCGGTGCCGCCGAACCGACGTCGAGCGTTTCCAGCCAGCTGGCAATCCCCTCCAGCGGCTTACGGTTCAGTGCGTAGTAGCGCTTCTGCCCCTGGGCCCTCATGCTCACCAGCTGGGCTTCGCGGAGGACTTTGAGGTGCTTGGAAATGGTGGGCTGGCTTGCCGCCAGTTCCTCCACCAGTTCGCCCACGGCCTTGTCTCCGGAACGGAGGGAGACGAGGATGTCCCGCCGGGTCGATTCCGCTATGACGGCAAATACGTCGTCTGTCACCATGCCTCCCACCCTAGCGACATATACGCCCAAAGGCATCAACTATTTCGGCCGGTACCCGTCACCATTGCCCCGGTTTCCCGGCAGTGCTAGAACGGTGTCACTGCTGCCCGGATTCCCGCGCGGCGGCCACCACGGTTTGAGGGGTGGGTGGTGATGGAGTTCCTTCGCCAGCAACTGTTCAATATCATCGCGTTCGTGTTCCTGGGCTTTTTCGTGGCGGTCTGGGGCGCGGTGCTGCTGCGCGTCGGATTCTGGGTGCCGGACGGACGCACGGTGGCGCCGCCGCTCAACGGGGCCCTGGTCACGGGCTGTCCTGTTGCTCTGGCTGGCCAAAGGGACGGCATCAACGGACCTGATCGGCGCTTTCGCGTTGTCCCTGCTGGGCTGGCTCATCGGCGCTGCCGGGGTGGTGTTCCAGACGGAAAAGCCGAGCAGCTGACCAGGCAATCAGCGCATGGAAGTTGAACCGGCACCGGTCGAACCCGCGGTCAGTCGAACCAGGGGTCCAGCCCGTGGAGCGGGAAGACTGCCTTCCTCGTGGCCATGACCGTCCTGTCCACGGCATCGTTGGGGTCGAAGCCCACTTCCCAGGACCGCCACCACAGTTCCACGTCGTCGCCCATCAGGAGGGGGGCGTCCCTGCCGAATTTTGCCAGGACATAGGCGCGCCAGTCCTCCGGGACGGGAGTGCGCAGCGGCACGGGCCGCCCTGACGCGATGGCAATCAGGTGGCTCCAGGACCGCGGGACCACGTCCGTAACGTTGTACCCGCCGCCCCCGGTGGCGATCCAGCGGTTGTCGCAGTGCCGGGCGGCGAGACTGCCGACGGCGGATGCGGCCTCGCGCTGGCCGTCAACGCTGAGGTTGAGGTGTGTCAGCGGGTCCGTGCGGTGGGAGTCGCACCCGTGCTGGCTGACGATCACCTCCGGCTGGAAAGCGGCCACCAGCTGCGGCACCACCGCGTGGAAGGCGCGAAGCCAGCCGGCATCCCCCGTCCCTGACGGCAGGGCGACATTCACCGCCGTCCCCTCGGCCTGCGGACCGCCGATCTCATTGGCGAATCCGGTTCCGGGGAAGAGCGTAAGGCCGCTCTCGTGCAGCGAAATGGTGAGCACACGGGGATCATTCCAGAAGATGCTCTCCGTCCCGTCCCCGTGGTGGGCGTCGACGTCGATATATGCCACCTTGCTGATGCCGCCGTCGAGCAGCTTCTGCACGGCGAGTGCAGCGTCGTTATAGATGCAGAACCCGCTGGCCCGTTCGCGGGCGGCATGGTGCATGCCGCCGCCGAAGTTAACCGCGTGCAGCGCGGAGCCGTCCAGGATCCGGGAAGCTGACAGCAGCGAACCGCCGGCCAGCCGGGCTGCCGCCTCATGCATGCCGGCGAAGGCGGGATCGTCTTCCGTGCCCAGCCCGCGGGCCTCATCGGGCTCCGCTGGGTTGGCGCTGACCCTGCGGACCGCCGCAACAAAGTCTGCGGAATGCACCGACTCCAGCGCGGCGTCGTCCGCCACTTCGGGCGCTTCCACCACGACGTGGTCCAGGCCGAACAAACCCAGGCTGCCGGCCAGGCGGGCTGTCAGGTCCATCCGCTCCGGCGCCATCGGATGGCCCGGACCGAAATTGTAGGCAGTCATGTCAGAACTCCACGCCACCACCGTTGGGGGCGCGGGCTGGCTGAGACCCGGGAGGTATGTCATCAATCACAGGCTACCTGAGCCGGCGGCCCCTCCTGCCCGGCCATAACGCCGCATTAGTGGTTTACTACTGAGGGAAGCAGTTTCTACCGAGGAAAAGCCACACATGACGCAAAGCCAGTCGAGGCCCCGGAACCCGGCCAGCTGGCATCCCGCAGCGCAGGAGCGGGAAGGCCTCTGGATCCTTACGCGGCTGCGCGACTTCATTGACGACATCGCAAACACCTCCCCGGCCCGGCTTGCCCTGACGGTGTTCGCCGCCGTCTGCCTGGTCTTCACACTCATCCTCTCGCTGCCGGTCTCGTCCGCCGCCGGCACGCCCACCCCGGTCCACCAGGCACTGTTCACGGCCGTTTCGGCCGTGTGCGTCACCGGCCTGACCGTGGTGTCGACGGCGGTCCACTGGTCCTTCTTCGGGCAGCTGGTGATCCTGGTGGGCGTCTTCATTGGAGGCCTGGGCACGCTGACCCTGGCCTCCTTGCTTGCCCTGATGGTCAGCAAGCGGCTGGGCGTGCGGGGGAAAATCATCGCCGCGGAATCCATGAACAACGCAGGCCGCCTGGGCGAGGTGGGCACCCTGCTGCGGATCGTCATCACAACATCAGTGGTGATCGAAGGAATGCTGGCGCTTGCCCTTGTCCCGCGGTTCCTGACCCTGGGAGAGCCGTTCTGGCAGTCCGTGTGGCACGGGATCTTCTACTCCATCTCGTCCTTCAACAATGCCGGTTTTACCCCGCATTCGGATGGGATCGTGCCTTACGAAACGGACCTTTGGATCCTGGTCCCGCTGATGCTCGGCGTCTTCCTGGGAAGCCTCGGGTTTCCCGTGGTGATGGTCCTCCAGCAGAACGGGCTGAACTGGAAGAAGTGGAACCTCCACACCAAGCTCACCATCCAGGTATCCTTCATCCTCTTGTTTGCCGGCACTTTCCTGTGGGCTTTGATGGAGTGGGACAACCTGCGGACCATCGGGACCATGGATTTCGATGACAAGGTGACGCATGCCCTGTTCGCCTCCGTGATGATGCGGTCCGGCGGCTTCAACCTGGTGGACCAGAACCAGATGGAGTCCACCACCATGCTCTTGACCGACGCGCTCATGTTCGCCGGCGGCGGCTCGGCATCCACGGCCGGCGGCATCAAGGTCACCACCATCGCCGTGATGTTCCTGGCGATCGTGGCGGAGGCCAGGGGCGACACCGACGTGCAGGTCTACGGCAGGACCATCCCGCAGGGCACCATGCGCGTTGCCATCTCCGTGATCGTCGCGGGCGCCACCCTGGTGTCCGTGTCCGCCTTCCTCCTGCTGCACATCAGCGGGGCGTCCCTGGACCGGGTGCTGTTCGAGACCATTTCGGCTTTCGCCACCGTGGGTCTCAGCACCAACCTCAGCGCAGAGGTGCCGCCGGCGGGCGTTTACGTCCTTGCCGCCCTGATGTTCGCCGGCCGCGTCGGCACCGTGACCCTGGCGGCCGCCCTGGCCCTCCGCCAGCGCAGCCAGTTGTACCACTATCCCGAAGAGAGGCCGATCATTGGCTAGTTCCCCAGACGCCCCCCGGCGCCCCGCCCACAACGCTCCAGTGCTGGTGATCGGGCTGGGCCGCTTCGGTTCATCCACGGCAGAACAGCTGGTCAAGCAGGGCCGGGAAGTCCTGGCTATTGAACGGGACCGGTCCCTGGTGCAGAAGTGGGCACCGCTGCTGACCCACGTGGTGGAGGCTGACGCCACCAACATCGATGCGCTCCGCCAGCTCGGCGCGCAGGAGTTCAGTTCCGCCGTCGTGGGCGTGGGCACGTCCATCGAGTCCTCCGTGCTGATCACGGTCAACCTGGTGGACCTTGGCATCGAGCACCTGTGGGTGAAGGCGATTACGCCGTCCCACGGCAAGATCCTCACCCGGATCGGCGCCAACCATGTGATTTATCCGGAGGCCGACGCCGGCGTCCGCGCAGCCCACCTGGTGTCCGGCCGGATGCTGGACTTCATCGAGTTCGACGACGACTTCGCGATCGTGAAAATGTACCCGCCGCGCGAAACGGTGGGGTTCACCCTGGACGAGTCAAAGGTCCGTTCCAAGTACGGCGTGACGATCGTGGGCGTGAAGTCGCCCGGCGAGGACTTCACCTATGCCCGCCCGGAGACCAAGGTGTCCTCCCGGGACATGCTGATCGTGTCCGGCCACGTGGACCTGCTGGAACGGTTCGCTGCCCGGCCGTAATTGCACGGGTGCCTGGGCCCACGCCCGCCGGGTTCCCTGGCCGAGCTTGCGAGGTTAGGGAGCGGGTGGGGACTAGCCGAGCTGCCTGGTGATTTCGGCTGCCCGCTCCGTAGCCGCGCGGGCACCGGCCACAATGATGGCGGGAAGGCCCCGCTCGTCAAAAGTGGCGATGGCCCGTTCAGTGGTGCCGTTCGGGCTGGTCACTGCCTTGCGCAGCGCTGTTGGATCCGCCCCGGGCTCGGCCAGCATGAAGCCGGCTCCGGCCACGGTTTCCCTGGCAAGGAGAACGGACAGTTCCGGATCCAGGCCCAGTTCCCGGCCGGCTGCCGCCATTGCTTCCGCCAGGTAGAACGCGTAGGCGGGTCCGGAGCCGCTGATGGCCGAGACCGCGTCCACCTGCTCCTCGGGGACCTCCACCACTGTTCCCGCACCCCGCAGGACGTCCTTGACCTTTTGAAGCTGCTCCGGGGTGCAGTGGGTCCCCGGCGACACCGACACCACGCCGCGGCCCAGCTTCGCCGGTGTATTGGGCATGGCGCGGATTACCGGCTGCCCCGCCGGCAGTGCGGCCTCGAGCTGGGCGATGGACACCGCGGCAGCCACACTGACCACCACGGCGGTTGGTGAGAGGGAGCGGCTGATCTCCCGCGCAAGGTCAAGGATGCCAACAGGCTTGACGCCAAGGATGACAACGCCGGAGCCCTTGGTTGCCTGTTTGTTGTTGTCCGGCTCCTCCTCACCGGCAATCGCGGTCACGCCGTGGTGCCGCTCGGCCAGTTCCGCGGCACGCCCGGCACGCCGGACCGTTGCGACGACGTCCGCGGGATCCGTCCCCGCTTCCAGCAGGCCACTCAGAATTGCTTCGTTCATGGATCCACAGCCCAGGAAGGCGATTCGGTTGCTCATGGCTCCATCATTACAGTTAGGCCCGGCCGGCGCCGAAAATGATGACCACGGGGTGGACAACCCGGTAACCAGGGAACCGGCTGAAATGCACTCACAGGTGGCTCACATGTAAGGCGCAGGTACCTCACAACTTGGGGTCCTAACGTAGTTATTACCTCATTGAGGGTGCGAGTGATGCGGCAGGGATGGGGATCCCTGCCAGGGCACCGGCGGTCGGCAACAGGTTTTCCCCCATTTTCCTGTTGTGGACGCCGGTGCTTCCGCTTTTAACCGGCTCGTGTGCCGCGGGCACCGTCCGGCAGGGCCCTAGGCCGGGGCTTCGACAGCCTGCGGCGCCGCCACGTGGGGCGCAGGCTCCAGCGGCCCCGAAAACACCAGCTGGTCCAGCCGGCGCAGGATCAGGCCTTCACGCAGGGCCCAGGGGCAGATCCGGAGCTTCTTGAACCTGAAGAGCTCCAGCGCGGCCTCGGCAACGAGCGCTCCGGCCAGCAGCTGATGGGCACGTGCCTCGGAAACCCCCGGCAGGTGCAGCCGGTCCTCGGCCTTCATCGCCGAGATGCGCTGCGCCCACACTCCAAGGTCCGTCGCGCGGAGCTCCCGCTTGACGTACGGGCCGGCCGCGCTCGGAGCCGCGCCGGCGATCCGTGCAAGGGAGCGGAAGGTCTTGGATGTTCCCGCCACGACGTTGGCACGGCCCAGCCCGTCGAATTCCCGCACCGCGGGCTTGAGGGTGGCCTGGATGTACCGCCGCAGTTCCTTGACGCTCTTGGCTGACGGCGGGTCCTCGGATAGCCAGTCCCTGGTGAGCCGGCTGGCACCCAGCGGCACGGAGGTGGCAACTTCCGGAAGTTCGTCCTGGCCGAAAGCCATCTCAAAGGAGCCGCCGCCGATGTCCAGGTTGAGGATGGGCCCGGCGCCCCAGCCGTGCCAGCGCCTGACGGCAAAAAAGGTCATCGACGCTTCTTCGCTGCCGGTGAGCTCCTGCAGCGTCACAGTGGTTTCGTGTTTTACGCGCGCCAGGACTTCAGGGCCGTTGGTGGCCTCGCGGATGGCCGACGTACAGAACGCCAGGAGGTCCTCGGCCTTGTGCCTGGCGGCAAACTCCCAGGCTTCCAGCACGAATTCGGTGAGCTCGTGCTGGCCGGCGTCGTTGATGCTGCCGTCCGGTTCCAGGTACTGGACCAGGGACAGCGGCCGCTTATGCGAGGCGAAAGGTACCGGGCGCGCGCCGGGGTGGGCGTCCACAAGGAGGAGATGGACAGTATTGGACCCGATATCGAGGACGCCTAGCCGCATGGTGACATTATTGCTCGTCAGCCCGCTTGAAGTCGCGCTTGATGTTGGCCACGCCCTCAGGGTTGATCTCGAACCCGTAGGCGGCGCCCGGGTTGATAACCATGCCCAGCTCCTCGCCGATGTTCGCGATGATGGCTGCGCCCTGGGTGCCCAGCACGTTCGGCGCAGCGTCAAGGTACTGCTGGTCCACGCGGCTGGGGTGCGAGAAGACGGCAAGCACGGGATCGCCGTCGGCATTGCCCAGGACCAGCGGCTCCACCTGGGAGTCCTCGCCCTCGATGCCGTCCGAACTGATGATGTAGACCTCGCTGTTCAGGAAGGACAGGATGACGTCCACCGGGCTGGCGTCGGGCTGCCCGCCCTTGGCGAGCTTTTCCTCGAGGTCGTTCAGGGGCTGGAGGTCCGTGTGCGCAGGCTGTTCAGTCATCCCTCTACCCGATCACGATCCCGTGCGGCATGCAAACGCCCGGCTACTTCTTCGCGGTGGCCTTTTTCTTGGCCGGCGCCTTGCGGGTGGCCGTGCGCTTTACCGGGCCTTTGGCGCGCTTCTCGGCCAGGAGCTCCACGGCCTGCTCGCGCGTCAGTTCCTCCAGGGAGGTGGCCCGCGGGACCGTGATGTTAGTGATCCCGTCCGTGATGTAGGGGCCGAACCGGCCTTCCTTCACCACGATGTTCTTCTCCGACACGGGGTCCGGGCCGAACTCCGCCAGCGGCGGGACGGCAGCCCGGGCTCCGCGCTGCTTCGGCTGGGAGTAGATCTCCAGCGCCTGGTCCAGCGTGATGGTGAAGATCTCCTCCTCCGAGCCGATGGACCGGGAGTCGGTTCCCTTCTTCAGGTATGGACCGAACCGGCCGTTCTGCACCGTGATGAGGTTGCCTTCGGCGTCCTCGCCCAGGACGCGGGGGAGGCTCATGAGCTGCAGGGCCTCGTCCAGCGTTACCGACTCAACGGTCATGGACTTGAACAGCGAGCCCGTGCGCGGTTTGGCCTTGACGGGCTTCTTGGGCGGCTTGGGCTTGCCGTTCTTGTAGTACTCCACCGGCTGCGCAGCGATTTGCTCCTCGGTCATCTCCGGGATGATCTCGGTGACGTAGGCGCCGTAGCGGCCGTTCTTGGCAACAACGGTGTGGCCGGTGTGCGGGTCCGTGCCCAGCACGCGTTCCTCGGGGGCAGCGGTCTCCATCAGCTCGATGGCCTTGGCAGCGGTCAGCTCGTCCGGAGCCAGGTCCTCCGGCACGTTGGCCCGGGGCGACTCCACGATCTCCCCCGTCTTCGGGTCAACAGTGGCGGCTGAGCTTTCCAGGTACGGGCCGAACTTGCCCACCCGGAGCGTGATCTGGTCCGTGATGGGAATGGAGTTGATTTCCCGCGCGTCGATTTCGCCGAGGTTGTTCACGATGCTCAGCAGGCCCGGATCCGAGTCCTCGCCGAAGTAGAAGTGCCGCAGCCAGGAGGCGCCCACGGCCTGGCCGTTGGCGATCTTGTCCAGGTCGCCTTCCATGTCCGCGGTGAACTCATAGTCCACATAGTCGCTGAAGTGCTGCTCCAGCAACCTGATGACGGAGAAGGCGATCCAGCTGGGGACCAGGGCCGAGCCCTGTTTCCGGACGTAGCCGCGGTCCTGGATGGTGGAGATGGTGGAGGCGTAAGTGGACGGGCGGCCGATGCCCTTCTTCTCCAGCTCCGCCGTCAGCGATGCTTCCGTGTAGCGCGGCGGCGGCGAGGTCTCGTGGCCCACGGCGATGATGTCGGACGCCTTGAGGGCGTCGCCCTTGGCCACATTGGGGAGGCGGCGGGCTTCGTCGGAGTCGTCGTCGCCGCGGGTCTCGTCCTTGCCTTCCTCGTAGGCGGCAAGGAAGCCGGGGAAGGTAATCACTGTGCCGGACGCGGAGAACTCGGCGTCCCGCCCGTCAGCGGACACGGCGCCCAGGCGGATGGTGGCCGTGGAGCCCTTGGCGTCAGCCATCTGGGAGGCGACGGTGCGCTTCCAGATCAGCTCGTAGAGCCGGAATTCGTCGCCGGAGAGCTGCTTGGCCACCTGGGCCGGGGTGCGGAACGAGTCGCCGGCGGGGCGGATGGCCTCGTGGGCTTCCTGGGCGTTGGCTGCCTTGCCGGTGTACACACGCGGGGACTGCGGGATGTACTCCGGGCCGTACAGCTCCGAGGCCTGGCGGCGGGCTGCGGTGACGGCTTCGTCGCTCAGCGCGGACGAGTCCGTACGCATGTAGGTGATGTAGCCGTTTTCGTAGAGCCGCTGGGCCACCTGCATGGTGCTCTTCGAGGAGAAACGCAGCTTGCGGCCTGCCTCCTGCTGCAGCGTGGAGGTGGTGAACGGCGCAGCCGGACGGCGGGTGTACGGCTTGGTGTCGACGGACCGGACGGTGAACGAAGCATCCTGCAGCCCGGCCGCCAGGGACGCAGCCAGCTCCTCATTGAGGTGGGCGACGTTCTTCGAGGTGAGGACGCCGTCGTCGTTGAAGTCCCGGCCGCTGGCTACCTTGGCGCCGTCCACGGCGGCGAGCTTCGCTTTGAACGAGCCGGCGTCTGCGCCGAACTGGCCCGTGAGGTCCCAGTACGAGGCGGCTTTGAAGGCCATCCGTTCGCGTTCGCGGTCCACCACCATGCGGGTCACCACGGACTGCACGCGGCCGGCGGACAGGCCGCGTGCCACCTTGCGCCACAGCACCGGGGAAATCTCGTAGCCGTACAGCCGGTCCAGGACGCGGCGGGTCTCCTGCGCATCCACCAGCGCGGTGTCCACATCGCGCAGGTTCCCCATGGCGCGCTGGATGGCTTCCTTGGTAATTTCACCGAAGGTCATCCGGTAGACCGGGACCTTGGGCTTGAGCACTTCGAGCAGGTGCCACGCGATGGCTTCGCCCTCGCGGTCCCCATCGGTTGCGAGGTAAAGTTCGTCGGCGTCCTTGAGCGCGGCCTTGAGCTCAGTCACCTTTTTCTTTTTGTCCGGGGAGACCACGTAGTACGGCTTGAAGTCGTGTTCAATGTCGACGGCGAACTTGCCCACCGAGGTCTTCTTCAGCTCAGCGGGGAGCTCGGACGGCTGGGGAAGGTCGCGGATGTGACCAATGGAGGCCTCTACGATGAAGCCCTCGCCCAGGTACTTGGCGATGGTCTTGCTCTTGGCCGGAGACTCCACAATCACGAGTTTCTTGCCGGTTTTGGCCTTGCTTGGCACGGTGCTCCTACAGAAAAAGGTTGCTCGGGCAGATGCGCCCATACTGGCCTAGTTCACCATATTTTGCAGAAATGTGCGCATCCATGTGGAAAAGTAGGGGGTTCCCCTGCTGGTCTTAGGCGCCCTGTTCCGGGGCCGGGATCAGGAAACCGTCGCGGACCAGATTAGCCACTTCGGTGAGCAGCCCGGTCCGGAACGAGCCAGCGTCGAACCCCTCCTCCCCCGCCATTCCGCCGCCCAGCAGCGCCTCCAGCGCCCCGGCGATCTGGCCGGCGGTCAGGTCGCCGTCGCACGCTGAAACGAAGCCGGCCAGCTCGGTGCTGAGCAGGTTGGTACGGCGCAGGCCGGCGCCCTGGCGCAGCAGGATGACCCCCGGGTGCTCGGCGCCCGGCCGCTGGTGGCGCTCCTCCGTGACGTCGTCCGCCACCAGCAGGTGCGCATCCTCCAGGGCGTGCACGGCCAGCCAGTCGATGCGTTCGACCGCGGCCCCCAGGTGGGGTCCGATGGGCTGCTCAATGGGGTACGTGATTTCCTCGAACCTGCTGATGGCGGCCCGCCCCGGTTCAACGGGCCGGCGCAGCCAGACCATGCCGAAACCGATGCCCTCCACGTTCCTGGATTCGAAGTCTGCGAGGTAGGCGGCGTAGGCCTCCCGGTAGTGCTGCCGGTCCCGGCCCTCCGAGGCGTCGCGCAGCCATGTTTCCGCATACTGTTCCGGCCCCACCTGCTCGCGCTGGATAAACCAGGCGTCAACGCCCGGACTGGCCCAGCTTTGCGGCCGTTCCTGCCATGACGTTCCCTTAATGACCTCCCAGTTGCCTAAAAGCTGGGCTGTTCCGCCGGGTGCCAGGACGTCCGGCAGGCCGGCAACGAGGGCCGCCACGATCTCATCGCCCGGCAGGCCGCCGTCGCGGTACGTGAACTGCCCTGCTGCGTCCTCCCCTGCGCTGCGCGGCGTGATCACGAACGGAGGGTTGGACACCACCAGCCCGAACTCCTCGCCCTCGACGGGGTCCAGGAGTGAGCCCAGGCGCAGGCTGACCCGGTCCGCAAGCCGCGCGGGATCAACGGAGAGGGCCTGCGCATTGAGGAGGATGTTGAAGCGGGTGAAGGCCAGGGCGCGTTCGGAGATGTCCGTGGCGGTGACGTGCCGGCAGTGCTGGAGCAGGTGGAACGTCTGGATGCCGCAGCCCGTGCCGAGGTCCAGGGCGCGTTCGGCGCGGCGGCGGGCGGTGGTCTGCACCAGCGTGGTGGAGGCATGGCCGATGCCCAGGACGTGGTCGTGCCGGAGCACCCCTTCCTGCTGGTGCGCCGCCAGGTCGCTGGCCACCCAGAGTTCCGTGCCGCCGCCGGCTGCGTTGTCCCCGGCGGTGCCGTGCCAGCCGTAGGGCCGCAGGTCCACCTTCGCTGCCAGCAGCCCTGGGCCGGGAACGGGTTCAACCAGCCCCAGCGTGAGCAGGCCTTCCGCACGGATGCCCGGAAGGGCGGCGTCGAGCGTCTCCGCCGCCTGCGGCTCGGCGAGAAGCCAGAGGCGGACGACGGCGGCGAGCGCCCTGTTTGCTTCGTCCTGCCGCACGGCGCGGTCGGCGGCGAGCAGGGCCGGGATGGTCTGGTCCCGGTCCAGCGCTGCGGAGGCGGCGGGGCCCAGGAACCGGGCGACGCCGTCGGGCGTGTAGTCGAGCCGGCGCAGGTCCGCGGCGAGGGCGGCGAGCAGCTCCGGCTGGTCGCTGCGGGGGGCGTCCGGGGTGTTGCCGGCGGTGAACTCGTACGGGGATTCAGGCACCGCTCAAGTTTAGTCCGGCGGGCTGCGGCGCATTGCGGGCTGCGTTGACGCGGTAGCGTGGAGCCATGCCTTCAAGTTTTGCCGTCCTTCTGCGCGCCCGGCTCCAGCCGGCGGGGCGCGCCCGCCTGTTGCCGTGGTCCGGAGCCTTGGCAGGTGCGGCGGCCCTTGCCCTGGCCGGCTGCTCACCCGTGGTTTCCGTCGAGAACGCGGACGTCCCCCATTGGCAGGCAACCGCGCTGCCCCCGGCGCCGGGCGCCGTCATCGAGGACGCCGGCAAGATCCTCAACCGGAACCGCATTATTAAGGAAGCCGCCGATGTTCCGGCAGGGCGCTACATCCTGACCGCAACGTGCGATGGCGGCGGCAAGGCCTTCTTCGCCGTATCACTTGATGGAGCGATGCTGGCGGACGCAGGAGCGGCGTGCAACGGCAGCCGGGAGACAACCAAAATCACCCTGCCCGAGGCCGGCACCCTGGAAATCAGCGCTTCCAGCGTGGACGCGCCCCTCATCTACGCGTACCGGCTGGAACCCGCCGGATAACGGTACCTTCGGCTCTGGCCCGCCGATGGCGGCGGGCATACAGTCTGACTATGCCCAGTGTGCGGATCGCCTCCGCGCCTTGTACCGTGCGGACGCCCCGCGTGCGCACAGCGCCGGTGCCGCTGGCCCGGAAGCCGGGCGCCGCCGTCGTCATTGCTGCGCTGGCCGCCGCGATGGTGCTGGGCGGCTGCGAGTATACGTACGACGACGGCCGCAGCCTTCCGGGGCCCGTCGAGGCAGAGCCGACGCGGCTTCCCGGGCCGGTGTTCACCCGGGACCCGCTGCAGAACGACCCCGTCAGCGAGGCTGAGCTTGGCGCTTGGGTAACCCGGACGCTGCCGGACACAGGGCAGCCGGTGGCCCACGCCAGGGCAGGGCTCATGGCAGCCGGGGAAATCCGGGCCGAGTCGACGCCCGTCCTGGGGACCGGCACGTACGCGCTGGCCCTGGCGTGCCGCAGCCAGCGGCGTGTGACGTTCACCGTCCGCAGCGAGTCGCTCACGCTGGTGGATCTGGGGCTCCGGTGCGGGATCAACCGGGAGAACGTTATTTATCTTTCCTCGGAGACAGCCCTCACCATCAGGGTGGAAGCCCGGACCGGCGCCAACTACGCCTACCGGCTGCGGCTTCTCTCGCCACCCGTTCCCTAGGCTGCGCACCCGTCGGGGCAGCGCAGGGTTTCCGGGCTGGATGCGCAGTCGGCGCAGTACAGGGTGAGGGTGCGGCAGCTGGGGTTTGAGCAGTTCTCGAACTTGCTGGTGGGCGCCGAGCAGCGGGTGCATTCGCCGATGGTCTTGGCGTCCTCGCTGAATTCCAGGTGCATGCGCTTGTCGAAGACGTAGAGCGAGCCTTCCCAGAGCCCCTGGTCCTTGAATGTTTCGCCGTAGCGGACAATGCCGCCGTCCAGCTGGTACACCTCCTTGAAACCCCGGTTCACCATGAGGCTGGACAGCACCTCGCAGCGGATGCCGCCGGTGCAGTAGGTGACCACGGGCTTGTCCTTGAGGTCGTCATACTTGCCGGACTCCAGCTCCTGGATGAAGTCGTGGGTGGTGGCGACATCGGGGACGATCGCGTCCTTGAAGCGGCCGATCCGGGCTTCGAAGGCATTCCGGCCGTCGAAGAAGACAACGTCCTCCCCGGCTTCCTTCTTGCTGTCCACCAGCTCGTGCAGTTCCTCCGGCTTGAGGTGCGTACCGCCGCCAACCACGCCGTTCTCGTCCACTTTGAGTTCCCCGGGCGCGCCGAAGGAGACAATCTCGTCCCGGACCTTGACGCTGAGCCGGGGGAAGTCCTCGGCACCGCCGTCGGACCATTTCACGTCGATGCCGCGGAAGCCCCTGTACTCGCGGGTGGTCTTCACGTACTGTTTGACCGCGCCGATCTCCCCCCCGACAGTCGCGTTGATGCCGTCCTTGGAGATCAGGATGCGTCCGGTCAGCCCGAGCTTCTCGCACAGCGCGCGCTGCCATAGCCGTACCGCCTCGGGGTCCGCGATCGGGGTAAAGCCGTAAAAAAGCACAATTCGGTTCAAAGCCACGTATTTAAGGGTACCGGCAGGGTCCGCGGCGACGGTGCCGGCCGGTCCGCTCCAGCTTCCGCGAAGGTCCGTGGCGTTTTCGGCTCATCACGATTGCATAAGCTCTCTGCCACCCCCTGTTGCTTAAGATCGGGCTGGAATATTCTCATCCCATGACCCCGGAAACCATGGTTGAAGACATCACTGGCCTTCTTGAGGTGTGGGTGGCGGGCTGGGCCGGTTGCCGCGGCTACAGGACATCCACCGAGGGCCGCTTTCCCGCCGTGCTGCGGGCGGATACCAGCGGCGAATGGGAATTCTTCGCGTCCGAGCCCACGGACGATGAGTTCGCGGCGCTGGCCGCCAAGACGGCCGAAGTTCCGGCCAGGGTCCTCACCATCCTGACCAATGACACAGCCCGCTACTCGGCCTTGGCCGCAAGGCACGGGCTGAATGTCACATCTGACTCGCAGGCGATGATGATTGTGGACATGGAGACCCAGGACGCCGAGGATCCCTGGCTTTCCGACGACGAACTGACCTGGACCACGTCCGCGCAGAACGGCGTCCACTACGCAGAGGTCCGTTCCGGCGACACCCTGGCCGCCAGCGGACGGGTTTACGTGGTGGGCGACACCGCGGTGTTCGACAAGATCATCACGGAACCGGCCTTCCAGCGCCGGGGCCTGGGCAGTTTCATCATGCGTGCCCTTGCAGCCAAGGCCTTCGAGCACGACGTGCAGGAGGGGCTCCTGCTGGCCTCCGCGGACGGCCAAAAACTCTACTCCCACCTCGGCTGGACCACCGTGTCCCGGGTACTCATGCTGTCCGCTTCGCACGATGGCTCAGACCTTTCCCTCAGCTGAGCCTTACCGTTCCCCCCCACACTGTTACCCCGACGGCGAACCGGGGCCCGCAAGTCCCTGCCGGGTGAAACAATGTTCGGGTGAACCCCCATGACTCCCTGATTCCCTTGCTGGGCCGTGGCCCGGAACCGGAACAGCTGCGTCATGTCCGCACTATCCCGGCCCGTGAGGCCGAGTACGAGCCCTGGCCCGCGTGGGTGCATCCGGACCTGGTTGCGGCGTACGGGACCCTGGGCATCCAGGAGCCCTACCGGCACCAGGTGGAAGCAGCCGGAATCGCCCACGCCGGCGAACACGTTGTGGTGGCCACCGGAACCGCATCGGGAAAGTCGCTCGCCTACCAGCTCCCCGCCCTGGACGCCATCCACCGTTCCGAACTGCGGGTCATGGCCGAGCCCGGGAAGATCCATGACGACGGCGCCGTGACGCTCTACCTGTCCCCCACGAAGGCCCTCGCCGCGGACCAGCTCAATGCCATCAGGGGCCTGGAACTGCCCACCGTGCGGGCGGAAACCTACGACGGGGACACCGACCCCGCCTCGCGCCGCTGGATCAGGGACCATGCCAACTTCATCCTTGCCAACCCGGACATGCTGCACTTTGGGATTCTTCCCAACCACGCCTGGTGGGCCGGGTTCTTCCGCCGCCTGCGCTACGTGGTCATTGACGAGGCCCACAGCTACCGAGGTGTCTTCGGTTCCCATGTGGCCAACCTGATGCGCCGGCTGCGCCGGGTCTGCGCGTACTACGGTGCGGGCACGGCCTACCCGGAGCCGGTATTCATCGCCGCCTCCGCGACCGCTTCGGAGCCCGAAGTCTCCTTCGCCCGGCTGATCGGGGCTCCGGTGAGGGCAGTTTCCCGGGACGGCTCGCCGCACGGTGCCACCACGGTGGCTTTCTGGGAACCCGCCCTCACCGACGTCCGAGGCGAAAACGGCGCCAAGGAGCGGCGGACGGCCGTGGCTGAAACCGCGGACCTGCTGGCGAACCTGGTATCGGCCCAGGTCCGCACCATAGCGTTCATCAAGTCCCGGCGCGGGGCGGAGTCCATCTCCTCCATCACCAAACGCCTCCTGGACGAGGTGGACCCCAGCCTGCCGCAGCGGGTGGCTGCATACCGTTCCGGGTACCTTCCCGAGGAACGCCGCGCCGTGGAGAAGGCGCTCCGTTCGGGGCGGCTCCTGGGTGTTTCGAGCACTTCCGCCCTGGAACTGGGGATCGACATTTCAGGACTGGACGCGGTCCTGGTGGCGGGCTGGCCGGGGACGCGCGCCTCCCTGTTCCAGCAGATCGGCCGGGCGGGCAGGGCCGGGCAGGACGCCATCGCGGCCTTTGTTGCCAGCGATGATCCCCTGGACACCTTCCTGGTGAACCATCCGGAAGCCATTTTCGACGTGTCCGTGGAAGCAACTGTCTTCGACCCCTCAAACCCCTACGTGCTGGGTCCACACCTGTGCGCCGCGGCCGCGGAACTTCCGCTTGGTCCTGCCGAACTCGACCTCTTCGGCAGCACGGCGGAGTCCCTCCTGGACCGGCTGGTGGCCCAGGGGTACCTGCGCCGGAGGCCCGCGGGCTGGTTCTGGACACACTCGCAGAGCGCGGCGGCCATGGTGAACCTGCGGGCCGACGGCGGCGGACCGGTGAGCATCGTGGATGCCGAAACCGGGTCCCTCCTTGGAACCATGGATTCCCCGCAGACCCACTACCAGGCCCACACCGGCGCTGTTTACATCCACCAGGGTGACAGTTACGTCGTGGAGGACCTGAATGAAGATGACCACTGCGTGATGGTGCGCCGCGCCAATCCCGATTACTACACCACCGCCCGGGACATCACCCAGATCGAGGTGCTGGAGACGCAGCGCACGGTGCAGTGGGGTGACGTTTCGGTGCACTTCGGTGATGTCAAAGTCACGACGCAAGTGGTGTCCTTTCAGCGCAAGGCCCTGATCTCCAACGAAATCCTTGGCGAGGAGCCGTTGGAACTGGGCGCCCGCGATCTCTTCACCAAGGCCGTCTGGTTCGTGGTGGACAACCGTTCCCTCACCGGGGCGGGGCTGATCGAAGCGCAGTTTCCCGGCGCCCTGCATGCCGCGGAGCATGCGGCCATTGGCCTGCTGCCCTTGGTGGCATCAAGCGATCGGTGGGACATCGGCGGGGTATCCACGGCCCTGCATGCGGACACCGGGGTGCCCACCATCTTCGTGTACGACGGGCATCCCGGCGGCGCGGGTTTCGCCGAACGGGGTTTCGACAAGGCGAAGGTATGGCTCACGGCCACCCGGGACGCCATCAAGGCCTGCGAGTGCGATTCCGGCTGTCCCTCCTGCGTCCAGTCACCGAAATGCGGCAACAAGAACAACCCCCTGGACAAGGCTGCCGCGGTCTCCCTCCTCGACGTCCTGCTCAAGGACGCCACCGAGGGCAGCTCCCTGAGGATGGAAGCACAGCGCTGACGGTGCCGGCCGCTTGTCCGGGTCTGCCCGGCAGACATTCGGGAAGCCAACACAGGAGCCGCGCCTGCCGGCCACACCCGGGGCAGGTGCGAGGTTCAGGGCGGCGGCCCCGCGCGGGAACGCCCGGTTGCTGCCCCGAACACGGTCCGTTCCATCAGCTCCGTCCTGACCTCGATCGTTTGCCCTGCACCCTCGGTGCAGCCAAGGACCGCAGCCCCCTGCCGGGCCGCAACCTGGAACGCTACGGTGCAGGGGTCCCCGTCAGTGACGCCGCGGAGGGCATCGGCCGCCGCAAGTGCCGCGAGGTCGGCAGCGGACGCGGCCCTGCTTGCCAGGACGGCCGACTGTGCCAGCAGCAGCATCAGCGCCATGGCCATCATCACCACCAAGGCCAGGCCGGCCGCCAGGACCGTCCCGGACCCGCGCTCCCGGCCGCAGCCGGAAGCCTGCCGGCGCCGGCCTGAGTCTGCAGCACCTGCCCGGCACGGCTGAACGATGCGAGTCCGTCCACAGGGCCCGGCACGCATCATCCGGCCGTCTCGGCGCGGGTGGAGGCCCGGGCAGTAAGCAGCCAGGGAATGGCCGAACCGAGCGGGCCGCCCACCCGGCCGGTGACGGTGACGTCCAGCCACTCGCCGTCGGCCGAAACCGCCGTCGACGCGGACCCGCCCGTCAGGGTATGGACGATTCTTTCCACAGCGGCTGAATCTTCGCCGCGGGCCAGGGCCCGGGCACCGGCGCGTGCTCCCTCCTCCAGCCGCAACTGGGTGACCCCGGCGGAGGCACCTGACAGCAGCATGGCCAGCAGCAGCAGGACCGCAGGCAGCGTGACGGCGAACTCGGCGGTCACGGCGCCGCACGATTCCTCCGGTCCGGGACCGACGTAGGGCCTGCCCGGCCCCAGGGGCCGGGAGCCGGGCAGCAGGGTGGGGCACGGACGAACGGGTGGAAGCACGGCCGGCGCGACGGTCATGGCAGGGCCAACGCCGTGCGGATCAGAGTCAGCAGGAAGCCACGGACCTCCTCGCTGCGGAGGATGAAGACCAGCAGCCCGGCAAAGCCCACGGCAGCGAGAGTGGCTATGGCGTACTCGGCGGTTGCCATTCCCGCCTCGGATCCCAGGAGCCGGAGACGCCGCCTGGGGCTGGTTGGCGCCTTCACGCCCGGGTACAGTTCTACGACGTTGGCCGGCAGGGAACCGTTTCCGGCCCCGCCCGCGTGGTGGCTGTTGCTGCGGTGTCCCCGGGAGGCGGAGCGGGCAGCGGCGAGCGCCGCTGTCCCGTCGGCGTAGTGGCGGCGGTGATGAGTGGGCATGTGGTTTTCCTTCCGTTGGGCCGGTGGTGTTGCCGGCTGTCTCGACTCTTCCGGGCCGTGCCGGAAGCGGTAAGCCCCGCGGACGCCTAAGTGGAAAAGCCGGGTGGTTCCGTGGTGTGGACCCCGCTGTGGAGGAGAAGAGTGCAGGAAAAGGCACATGGCGCCCTAGCCCGAGGGCACCAGCGCAAGCAGCACCGGGACCACGCCCAGGCAGATGAAGGCGGGCAGGGAACACACGCCGAGCGGAACCACCAGCTTGACGCCCAGCGACGCCGCGCGTTTTTCTGCCGCCCGGAACCGCTCGCGGCGGAGCCGGGCAGCCTGGGCGTAAAGGATCGCGGACGACGGCGCGCCGGTCAGGGCCGCGAACCCCAAGGCGTCCCGCAGTTCCAGGACCTCGGGCAGGCGGACCGCACTGCTGCGCCAGGCGGTTTCCCAGTCGGCCCCGATAGCCAAGGCAGCCACGACCGGCCGGAGAGCGTCCCTGTACCTGTCGGAAGCGGAGTCCGACACCAGGTCCAGCGCACGGCCGATGCCCGACCCCGCATCCAGCATGGCGGCCACGAGCTCCAGCATCATGGCGGTGTCCGTCAGGCCCTCCCGTCCCCCGCGCGGCAGGGATCCTCCGGAGCCGGCGGGCGCGCCCCTCATCGAGGGGCTGCCGGACAGCGCCCGCAGCCTCTTCCCCGGACTGCCCCTCCCGGCACACGCCAGGGCGGCGGCCGCAGCAAGCACGAGGAAAAGAGCGAGCGCTGAAGGGGAAGGCCAGGTCATGTCACGCCAGCCCCCGCCGCCGCGGCCACCAGCCTGGCGGACCACAGCCTTCCGGCAGCTGTAAGGCCAATTCCGGCGGCCAGCGCTGCCAGTCCCCATGGCGTTCCCAGCAGGATGGCCAGCGGATCCACGCCCAGCGCCATTCCCAGGCCCAACCCCAGCAGCGGCAGCCAGGTGAGGAGGCTTACGGTGGCCTTGGGTCCGGCCAGGGCGGTCTGCCGGGCGGCATCGGCGTCGTCCTCCGCTTCGAGCTGCGCGGCGAACCTGGTGAGCACGTCCGCAAGCGGACAGCCGCTTGCTTCCGCAACATCAAAGCACGCGGCAAGTTCCGCCCAGATGCGGGATTCCCGATCCCGCCGGGGAAAGGCGGAGGGCAGCGACCGGCGGATGGCGTCCGAGACCGGAGTTCCACCGGCCGCCGCAGCGCGTGCCGATCCCAGCATGGCGCTGGAGCCCGTTGGGAGGCCCTCGCTTGGGAGGCCATCGCTGCGGGAACCCGAGGAGCCGTAAACCAACCAGATCTCCTCCCAAAGCCGGGCCGTTGTCCGCCCGCCTTTGAGCAGGGCGGCAAGTTGCTGCACAACGACGGTCATGGGCGCTGCAGACTGTTTGCCTCCCTTCCCGGCCCTGCGCCTGCTCAGCAGAAGGATCCCTGCCCTGAGGGCACCTAATGCCGGGGCCGGACCGGGTTTTCCTGCAGGGCCGGCATTTCCTGCACGGCGCAGCCTGGCGGCAGCGCCGTGCGGCGGACGGGCAAGCAGCACTGCGGCCAGCCCCAAAACCATGACAAGAAGGGGGATCATTGCAGCTCTCCCAGGCCCAGCCCCAGCCGTTCGGCCAGGACCGGCCACGCCGGGCCTGTGCCCACCGGGCCTTCACCACCTTCCCAGGCAGGCAGAACCGTCAGGCCGTCCGGCCCCTCTCCCACCAGGCCAACGCACGTCACTTTCCGGGACTGTTGCGTGCGCTCGACGTGGATGATGACGTCCAGGGCGCTCGCTGCCTGGAGCCGCACGCCGTCGGGGTTCAGTCCCGCCAGGGCACCGAGAGCTGTGAGCCGGGCTGGAACGGCAGTGGCGGTATTGGCGTGGATGGTTCCGCCCCCGCCGCTGTGGCCGGTGTTCATGGCAGTCAGCAGCTCCCGCACTTCGGCGCCCCGGCATTCACCCACCACCAGCCTGTCCGGACGCATGCGCAAGGCCTGCCGGACCAGGTCCCCCAGGTCCACCGCGCCGCCACCTTCCAGGTTTCCGTGGCGGGATTCAAGGGAGACGATGTGCGGATGCACCGGATTCAGTTCCGATGCATCCTCGATCAGGACCAACCGCTCCGAGGGAGGGCACAGCCCGAGCAGGGTGGAAAGCAGGGTGGTCTTTCCGGACCCGGTGGCACCGCTGATAAGGAAGCTCAGCCTGCGCTCCACCACCCGTTCCAGGACACGCTGCAGTCCGGAACTGAACATTCCGCCGGCGCGGAGCTCATCCATGGTGAAGACCCGTTCGCGCCGGATCCTGATGCTCAGCAGCGTTCCCGCCGTGGAGACGGGCGGCAACACGGCATGGACGCGGTAGCCGCCGGCCAGCCTCACGTCAACGCAGGGTGAGCCGTCATCCAGCCGCCGGCCGCCGGCGGCCACCAGCCGGCAGGCCAATGCCCGCAGCTGGACTTCATGGTCGAAGGCCACCGCTACGCGCTCCATCCCGCGGCCCCTGTCAACCCAGACGGAGTCCGGGGCATTCACGAAGATATCCGTCACCGCGGGGTTGCGGGTGAGGTTTTGGAGAGGTCCCAGCCCGTTGAGCTCGGCGCTGATCCGCTCCACCGCCGCCAATGATCCGGCGGTGCCCAGCAGTTTGCCCGTGGCCTGCACTGCCGCCGCCACACGGGAGGGTGTCACAGCCGCCGCGTCCGCCATCATGGACTCCCGCACCGATTCGAGCAGCCCCACATCCACGGCGTCCCGGACGGCCGGACGGCGTTCGCGCCGCCGCCCCTCGCCGGAAGCATGCCCGCCGGAACTGAGTTCCCCAATGCGCCGTTCCCCGATGCGTCGTTCCCCGATGCGCCGTTCCCCGACGCTGCGTTCACCTGAGCCTGGCGGCTGCCTCACCCGAGATCCCCCGCAGGCAGGCCGTCTCCGAGAAGATCCAGCACGGAGGCAGCGAATTGCCTGACGCTCCGCCGCTTGCCCAGATCAAGGAGCCGGCCCGACTCCATGGCCGCCGGGACGCCCCGCAGCTCGGGCACGCGCCCCTGGACGGGAAGGCCGATGGCTTCGGCAAGAAGGGCGCCGTCCAGCGCCGCACCGTGCTTGCCCCGAACCAGGAGGGAAGCCTCCACCGGAGGGAATTCCTGAAGCAGCCGCACCGCCGCTACGGCAGCCTTCAGCTGCGCCGGAACCACCACGGTGATGAGGTCGCAGTCCCAGGCGAACGTGTGGATCGGCTCCGCTCCCCGGCCGATGTCCACCACCACCAGCTCATACCCACGGCGGGCGGCATCAAGGACGCCCGCCGAGGTGGCGGCGGCAACAGTCACAGGCTGCTCACGGCTGGCGGGCCAGGACAGGAACGAAAAGCCTCCTGCAACGGGCAGGGAATCCGCAAGCTGGACCGGATCGATGCTGCCCCTGGCCTCAGCGAGGTCGGGCCAGCGCAGCCCGGGGTCTTCTTCGGCGGCGAGGGCGAGCTCCAGCCCGCCGCCCCACGGGTCACCGTCCACCAGGAGCACCCGGGCCCCCAGCCCGGCGGCAGCCTGGGCAATCCAGATGGCTGCGGTAGTGGCACCCGCGCCGCCGCAGCCGCCGGCCACGCCCAGGATGAGGCCGCCGGGGCCCGGCGAACGCGACCTGCTGAGATGGTCCGCAAGCCAGGCGGCGGCGTCGGGCAGCACAGCCACCCGCTCTGCACCGAGGACCGCGGCCAGGTGCCACAGGCTGTCGCCTTCACCGTCAAGGCCCACCAGGACTGCCGGCGCCCGTCGCCGGGGAGGCAGTTCGCGGATGTCGCTGCCCACCAGGACTGCCGCCGCCCCGTCCCAATGCCTGCCCGCCCCGGCGGCATCGGCTGCCGTGCGCAGCTGTGCTCCGGCTGCCGCAACGATCCGCTCCACCTCGGCCCGGAGGACAGCGGACGAGGTCACCAGCAGTACCTCGCCGCCGCTGTCCGGCAGCCAGGCTTCCCGGGCTCCTCCCGGGGCGTGCACCGGGAGGGCTGCCCGTAATGGCTGACCAGCCTCTGCTGCAAGGCTGAAGCCGGCGGGGCCCGGTTCAGGGTGGGACGGAATCAGCTGATGCCTGCTCATGGACCCACTTTCCACCGCCGAAAGATGGCGGGTAAGGGCGCCGGGGCCGTATGTGGAAAAGCAGGGCGCGCCACGCGCGCAGCCGCCGGCCCCAGAGCCGGCAAGCCCGGAAACAAGGCAGAATGGGGACCATGTACCTGCTGCTCGCCGCCCACCCCCACGGCGCGGCACTGCAGGAACTCACGCAGGCGGGAGCCCCGCTGCCGTCCACCCCGGAACCAAGGCTCATCAGCACAGGCGACCTCGCCGCCGTCGTACGTGAACTGGAACACCGCCGGCCGAACGGGCAGCCGCCCCGCTGGATCTGGCACCGCACCCAGGATTGGTACCCCGCCCTGCTGGCAGCCGGCGTCGAACTGGAGCGGTGCCATGACCTAAGCCTGTGCGCGAACATCCTGGCCTTTTCCCGGTTCACCGCCGACACGGAATACGCACGGAACGCGGACAGGATCGCCGTCGAGGACCCACTGCTGCCTCCCAAAGCGTTGCAGCCGCCGCCTCCCCCGGCGGACCAGGGTGCCCTGTTCGAGGATCCCGGGACCCTGCCCCTCACTGGGCGTACTCCCGAAGAGCTGCGGGCCGAATACGCCGCCCAACAGGCGGCCCTGGCCTCGGTCGGCCATGAGGAGAACCGGCGGAACCGGCTGCAGCTCCTCCTCGCAGCAGAATCCGCCGGTGCCATGATCGCCGCCGAGATGCAGCATGCCGGCGTACCGTGGCGGGAAGACCTGCACGAACAGATCCTCGCCGGGCACCTTGGCCCCCGCCCGCCCCTGGGCCACCGCCCCGCGAAACTTGAGGCGCTGAACCAGGAGCTTCGCCGGCTCCTGAATTCGCCCACGCTGAATCCCGATTCCCCGCAGGACCTGATGCGGGCCCTGCACCGGAACGGGATCGAAGTCAAAAGCACCCGCAAATGGGAGCTGAGGGAATCCAGCCACCCGGCCATCGAACCGCTGCTGGCCTACAAGCAGTTGTCTCGCCTGCACACGGCCAACGGATGGGCCTGGCTCGACGCCTGGGTGGCCGGCGGCAGGTTCCGCCCCGAATACGTGGTGGGCGGCGTGGTTTCCGGCCGCTGGGCCTCCCGCGGCGGCGGTGCGCTCCAGATTCCGCGCCAGATCCGCGGCGCCGTCCATGCCGATCCCGGCTACAAGCTGATCGTCGCGGATGCCTCACAGCTGGAACCTCGGGTGCTGGCGGCCCTGGCCCGGGACTCGTCCATGGCCGAGGCTGCCCGCGACCAGGACCTCTACGCGGGCATCGCCGCCAAGGGATTCGGCGGGGACCGGGCAAAGGCAAAGATGGCGCTGCTGGGCGCAATGTACGGCGCAACCTCCGGCGAGGCCGGCCGGCTCATGCCGCAGCTGGCGAAGACTTATCCGCGGGCCGTGGACTTTGTGGAGCAGGCTGCGCGGGCGGGCGAGTCCGGTGGCACGGTGACCACGAGGCTGGGCCGGAGCAGCCCTCCGCCGTCCGGGCGATGGTTCCAGAGCCAACGGTCGGCCAGCGCCGAGGAGCAGCGCCGCGCCGAATCGATCGCCCGCTCCCGGGGACGCTTCACCCGCAACTTTGTTGTCCAGGGCTCGGCCGCTGACTGGGCGGCCTGCTGGCTGGCGGAATTACGACGGCGGCTGCGCACCCTCCGGAAGGACCGCCACCTTGACGCCGAGCTTGTCTTCTTCCTGCATGACGAGGTGATGGTCCACGCCCCCGTGGAGGCAGTGGACGCCTGCATCGCGGCGATCGAGGACGCGGCCAGCGCCGCGAGGGAGCTCCTGTTCGGTCCCATCCCCGTTGAGTTCCCGGTCAGCGTTGCAGTGGTTGACTCCTACGATCATGCGAAATAGCCGCCCGTCCGCGGCAATTGGGACGTTTGGCAGCCTGCCGACCCGCAAAGTAACCTACCCGGCGGTAGCTCGACCGGCCCCCGTGACCAGCGTTACAGTTCATAGCGGCGACTGAGGCAGACCGGTCAAAAGCTGATGCAACGACGCACAGGGGAGGTCCCGGCTTATGGCGGGCAGGTTCGAAATTCATCGGGTAGGCGACGAGTCCTACCGACTGCGGCTCACTGATGCAGAGGGCAACACTGTTGCCGTCTCACCCAAGTTCAAGTCCCTCAACTCGCTGCTTGAGGGCATCAAGGCAGTCCGGGAGAACGCCGCCACCGGCATCGTGGTGGATCTCCGCCAGCAGCAGGCCTGACGCTAGACGCCCATGCGGTGGAGCCGGCTCCGGTCCCACGGAACGGCCCAACCCAGCTGTTCGAACAGCCCGTTCAGGACAATTCCGGTAAATCCCCAAACCACCACGCCGTTCACTGTGAAGGCGGGGCTGTCGAAGCTGCGCCCGGCGCGGTGGACGGTTGCCATCACGCGGTTGTCCGGGTCCAGCAGGTCACGGACGGGGACGCGGAACACCTGGGCTGACTCGGCATAGTCCACCACCCTGACGGGGGTTGGCGAACGCCACCAGGCCAGCACCGGGGTAACCAGGAAATTGCTGTGGGCAAGGCCCAGTTCCTGAAGGGATCCCAGAACTTCCACGCCGTCCGAGTCGAGGCCGGTTTCTTCCTCTGCTTCCCGCAATGCCGCCTGAACCGGCGTTTCCCTGGCGTCAAGGGCGCCGCCAGGGAACGCCACCTGCCCGGGATGGGACCCTAAAGTATGGGCGCGTTCGAGCAGGAGGACGTCAAGATCGGCCGGCGCCAGTGGCTTGTTGGAAGCTGCGGGGACGTCATCAAGGGCCCCGAAGAGCATCAGGACGGCCGCCCTCCGCGCCCGGGACTTGTCCACCGTCAGGGCGGCCCAGAGGGGATCCGGCGCCGCGTCGGCACCGGACTCCGCCCGGCGCACCAGTTCGAGGAGGTCTTCGCGCGCGCTCACGGTGTCCTCTGCTGGGATTCCATCCGGATTTCGGCGGCGCGGTGGGTCTCGGCCAAAAGCTGCTCCAGCAGTGCCTCGTTGCCGGGAGCGAGCTCGTACTTCAGCAGCTTCGCAGCCTTCGCGGGATCCGTTTCGCCCAGCCCGAAGCTGGGGCACCACGTGGCCACGGGGCAGGCCCCGCAGGCCGGCTTCCGCGCGTGGCACACCCGCCGCCCGTGGAAGATCACCCGGTGGGACAGCATGGTCCAGTCCTTCCGGTCGAACAGCTCGGCCACGTCCCGTTCGATCTGCACGGGGTCGTCGGACTGCGTCCAGCCAAAGCGGTTGGCGAGCCGGGCGAAGTGGGTGTCCACCGAGATGCCGGGGATGCCGAAGCCGTTCCCCAGCACCACGTTTGCCGTTTTGCGGCCCACGCCCGGCAGGGTGACCAGGTCCTCCAGCCGCCCCGGTACAACGCCGTTGTACTCGTCCACAAGGCGGGTGCAGAGCGCAATGACGTTCCTGGCCTTGGCCCGGAAGAACCCCGTGGGTTTCAGGATCGTTTCCAGGTCGCCAGGATCCGCCTCGGCCAGGGCCCGGGCGTCCGGGTAGCGCGCGAACAGCACCCGGGTGACCTGGTTGACCGTCACGTCAGTGGTCTGGGCGGAAAGGACCGTGGCCACGAGCAGTTCGAACGGGTTGCGGAAGTCGAGCTCGGCGTGGGCGTATGGATACTTCTCGGCCAACGCCCTGTTGATCCGCCGTGCCCGCCGCTTCAGCGCCAGCACCGATTCGGAAGAGACCACCGGCATCCCGGCAGCCTGGCTGGCAAGTGCCTTGATTCCGCCGGCCTTCGAGGCCCCGGGCCCGGCCACAGGCGTCAGCCGCGCTCGATGTTGCTGAGGTCCCGCAGGACACCCAGGCGCCCGTCAGTGTGCTGCACCAGGAACTCGTGGCCGCGGTCCTCAAGGGCCAGTACCCAGCCGCCCGGTTCAATAACGAACGCCGGCGCGCCGGTTTGGGGGTCATAGGCAGTGCGGTGCTGTGCCACGGCAAACCAGAAGGCCTCGTGGATGGGGTGTTCTTCCGATTCGTCGGGCCGGCTGGCCGGATCAACCGTGGCGCCGATGGGCTGCTCGATCCGGACCTGCTGGTGCACTGCGGTGGCGGCCGGCGGCTCCCAGCCCGCCTGCCCGCCCTGGACCGGGGAGGCGGCACCCTGGCCGGACGGGGCAGCCGGCGGGGCGCCGCCGTCGTGAACCGGAGCAGGAGTGGAAGAAGGACGGACGACGTCGGCGGGCTGGGTTGCGGGCCCCGGGTCGCCTGCTGGAGTCCACTCAGAGACCTCGGGGGCAGTGGAAACAGGCGATGCCCCGGTAGGGATGGCAGCGGTGGCGGGGGCATGGACTGCCGCGGGCTGCGGGGCGGCACCGGGCTGCCCTGCTGACACCGGCTGCTCCGGCGAACCGTGCTGTTCCGGTGAACCGGTCTTGCCGTTTGAGCCCGGCCGGACAGCTGATGAACCTGCACCGGCACCGCCGAACAGCCCTCCGCCCGAGAACAGCTTCGAGCCCGGCTTCGACTCTTTCGAACCGGCGGCGGACTCGTCCTTCGGCTTCTTGGGAGCGCGGGGTTTCTGGACGGGAACAACCGCATCCCGGGCCACCACGTGGGCCGGCACTTCGGCCCGGCCCTGGAAGTCACCGGAGACGTAAGGCAGGAAGCGGCCCAGCACGGTTGCGGCGAACAGGACCAGCGAGCCGATCAGGCCCACAAGGAGGCTCGGCACGTAGGCGCCGGCCACGGAGATGAAGAAGAACGCCACGGCAAAGGAGGCAACCACTGACGCGAACTGGTCAATGGACAGGGAGCCAATCCGGAGCTTCGTGGCGGGAGCCAGCCTGCGCGCGGCGAAAAGCGCGCTCACGATCAGGGGCAGGACGATGCCCAGCCCCAGGAAGAACAGGTTGTTGAGGTTCCACAGGTTGTACCGTGCGCCGAAGATTGGCAGCAGGGAGGCAACGAAAAGGATGAGCGTGCCGGCGAAGACGGCCAGGTCCCGGATGGTGAACGGACCCAGCACTGCCTCGTTGGCGTTCGGAGCCTTGCCTCCCTTGGAGGCGGTGCCCGCGGTGGCCGGGGACCCTGGCCCGTCGGCTGTTCCGGCGCTGTGGCCGGAACCTGCCGTGTCGGGGCCGGTCTTCTGGCCGAAGCCTTGCTGGTTCATTCTGCTCTCCTTAGCGTGGCGGCACCGGGGCCTGCATGGTCCCGAAATCGTGCCGTCTTGACAGCGGTTCCGGTATTGCCAGGCCCTTGCGTTGCCTGGCCGAAGCGGACCGAAGTGAAGTCACAATTCCATCTCAGCCTAGTCAAGAGCCCAGCTGATCACTAGCTGGCCGCAGCCTGCGGCGGGCCGGAAAGGCCGGCCCGCAGACCATTCACCGCTTAATAAATGCCGTTCACGGGCTCTCGTGTGACACCGCACACATCAGCGGCGAGCCAAGCATTAGTCTTGATTCCGGAACAGCTCTTTGCGGAATGTCCGTGACCAGCCGGTGCCCGACGTCGTGCAGGCGGCGGAGCCCGGACGTCGGCGGACATCCCGCCCAGCAAAGATCGATGAATGATGAGGTTCACATGTCCCAGGACACTTCAAGCGCCGTTGCACCCGCTGCCGCAGGCGCAGGGCAGCAGGTTACCCACGGGAGCGATGAGCAGGGCGACGCCTTCGAAAACCTGCTGCATGAGACCCGCGCCTTTCCGCCCACGCCGGAGTTCGCTGCCGGCGCCGTGGTCACCGCGGCGGAGTATGAGGAGGCGGGCAACGACCATCCCGCTTTTTGGGCGAAGAAGGCCCGTGAGCTGCTGACCTGGAGCAAGGACTTTGACCAGCCGTTGGACTGGTCCAACCCGCCGTTCGCCAAGTGGTTTGTGGGCGGGGAGGTCAACGCCGCGTACAACGCGCTGGACCGGCACGTTGAGAACGGCCTGGGCGACAGGGTGGCCATCCACTTCGAAGGCGAGCCCGGGGACACCAGCACCTACACCTATGCCCAGCTCACCGAAGAGGTGAAAAAGGCCGCCAACGCCTTCGAGTCCCTGGGCGTGGCCAAGGGCGACCGGGTTGCCGTCTACCTGCCGATGATCCCCGAAGCCGTCATCACGCTGCTGGCCTGCGCCCGCATCGGCGCGGTGCACTCCGTGGTGTTCGGGGGCTTCTCCGCGGACGCCCTGCGCTCCCGGATCGACGACGCCGAAGCCAAGCTCGTGGTCACCGCGGACGGCACCTACCGCCGCGGCAAGCCCAGCGCACTGAAACCCGCCGTCGATGAGGCTCTCGCGAAGGACAACCACACCGTGCAGAACGTGGTGGTAGTCAAGCGCAACGGCCAGGACGTGGACTGGACCGAGGGCCGGGACCACTGGTGGGCCGACACCGTCGGGGCCGCCTCGAACCAGCACACCGCCGTCGGGCATGATTCCGAGCACCCGCTGTTCATCCTGTACACCTCCGGCACCACCGGAAAGCCCAAGGGCATCCTGCACACCACCGGCGGGTACCTCACCCAGACCGCCTACACGCACCGTGCCGTGTTCGACCTGCACCCCGAGACGGACGTGTACTGGTGCACGGCCGACGTCGGCTGGGTCACCGGCCACTCCTACGTCGCCTACGCCCCGCTCATCAACGGCGCCACCCAGGTGATGTACGAAGGCACCCCGGACTCCCCGCACCAGGGCCGCTGGTGGGAGATCGTGGAGAAGTACAAGGTCTCCATCCTCTACACCGCCCCCACCGCGATCCGCACGTTCATGAAGTGGGGCCGGGAGATCCCGGACAAGTACGACCTCTCCTCCCTGCGCGTCCTCGGCTCCGTGGGCGAACCCATCAACCCCGAGGCATGGATGTGGTACCGGAAGGTCATCGGCGGGGACAAGGCCCCCATCGTGGACACCTGGTGGCAGACCGAGACCGGCGCCCAGATGATCGCACCCCTCCCCGGGGTCACGGCCACCAAACCGGGCTCGGCGCAGGTCCCGCTGCCCGGCATCGCCGTGGACGTCGTGGACGAGATGGGCGAATCCGTGCCCAACGGCCACGGCGGGTTCCTCGTGATCCGCGAACCCTGGCCGGCCATGCTCCGCGGCATCTGGGGCGACCCGGAACGCTTCAAGGACACCTACTGGTCCCGCTTCGAGACCATGTACTTCGCCGGGGACGGCGCAAAGAAGGACGAGGACGGCGACATCTGGCTCCTGGGCCGGGTGGATGACGTCATGAACGTCTCCGGGCACCGCCTCTCCACCACGGAAATCGAGTCCGCCCTGGTCTCGCACCCGGCCGTGGCCGAGGCCGCCGTCGTGGGCGCTGCGGACGAGACCACCGGGCAGGCCGTCGTCGCGTTCGTCATCCTCCGCGGCGATGCCGTGGATTCCGGCGACGCCATCGTCCAGGAACTCCGGAACCACGTGGGCAAGGAAATCGGCCCCATCGCCAAACCGAAGGCCATCCTGGTGGTCCCGGAACTGCCCAAGACACGCTCCGGGAAGATCATGCGGCGCCTGCTCAAGGACGTCGCCGAAGGCCGCGATCCCGGAGACGCCACCACCCTCTCGGACCCCACCATCATGCAGCAGATCGCGGCATCCCTCAGGAAATAGGTAGAGCATCAACGCACGACGGCGGCGCCCGGCTCACAGCCCGGCGTCGCCGTCGTCGTATGCTGGGACCAGCCCCACCGCCTAGTGAAGGATTCCTACGATGCTCGCCGTCGCCCGCCACCAGGCTATTTTGGACGCTCTCCAGCGGGAGCGGGTTGTCCGGGTGTCAGACCTGGCCCAGCAACTGGGCGTGTCCCTGATGACGGTCCGCCGCGACATCGAGGTGCTGGAGGAGGGCGGCCGGCTGGAGCGGATCCATGGCGGCGCGAAGATCCCGGGCGACACCAGCACCCACGAGCCCGGATTCGACCTCAAGTCCACGCAGCTGACGGCAGAGAAGCGCGCCATCGCGGTGGAGGCGGCAACCCAGGTCCACGAAGGCATGGCCGTGGGGCTCAGCGCAGGAACCACCACCTGGGCCCTGGCCAGGGAACTGGTCAACGGACCGCAGATCACGGTGGTCACCAACTCGGTACGCATTGCGGACCTTTTCCATCACGCCGCTTCGGCCGGCTCCGCCCGGTACAGCTCCACCGTGATCCTGATTGGGGGCGAGCGCACGCCGTCGGACGCGCTGGTGGGACCCATCGCCACCGCTGCACTGAAACAGCTGCACCTGGACGTGCTGTTCCTGGGTGTGCACGGGATGGATGCCGACGCCGGTTTTACCACCCCAAACCTGCTCGAGGCCGAGACGGACCGTGCCTTCGTGGCGGCCGCGCGCAAAACCGTGGTGCTGGCGGACCACACCAAGTGGGGCCTGCTCGGCATCAGTTCCATTGCCGCGCTGGACGACGTGGATGAGGTCATCAGCGATTCCGGGCTAGGGCCGGAAGCGCAGCGCCTCATCAGTGACAGGACCATGCTCCGGGTAGTACCGGCCTAGGCCGCGCTCAGGCTGAGCCGCGCCACATAATCGCGGTTTCCAGGACCCGCGGCGGACTGGGCTGGCCGCTGAGCTGCGCAAGCACCAGTTCGGCGGCGGCGCTTCCCAGGAGATCGGCCGGCTGGCGCACAGTCGACAGCTGGGGCCTGCACCTTAGGGCCCAGCTGCTGTCGTCGAAGCCCACGATGCCAACGTCTTCAGGCACCTGGCGCCCGGCCTCCTGAAGTGCCGTCATCGCTCCCGCGGCCACAGCATCCGAGGCGGCGAAGACGCCGTCGATATCGGGAGCACGGCGGAGCAGTTCCTGCATCCCTTCCAGGCCCGCTGCGTACGTATACAGCGGGTACTCCACCACCATCCGGGGGTCGAAGCGCCCGCCCATTGCCGCACGGAAGCCGGCAAGGCGGTCCTGGCCGGAGTCCCGGTCCAGGGCGCTGGCAATCATGCCCACCCGCTGTCGCCCCGTATCCAGCAGCCTGCTGGTGATGCTTCGCGCTGCCGCGACATTGTCGATGGCAGCGTACGGGAGCTCCGGATTACCGTCAGGATGGCCCACAAAAGCAGCGGGCAGTCCGATGTCGGCGACGGCGGTCGCGATGGGGTCCGAGGCGCGGGCAGAAATGATGACCGCGCCGTCAACGAGGCCTCCGCGCAGGTAATCCGCCACCCGGCGGCTGTCGCGGTCTGAATCGATGATCAGCGATACCAGCTGATAGTCAGCCTTGGACAGCACCTCGTTGGCCCCGAGCAGGATTGAGCCGATATTCGGGTCCTCAAAAAGCAGCGAATGCGGCTCGTGGATGATCAGGCCTATTGCCCGGGACTCCTGCTTGACCAGGTTCCGTGCCGCACTGTTGCGGACATAACCCACGCGGGCGATGGCTTCTTCCACCGCCTGCCGGGCCTCGTCAGAGACGTATTTTTCCCCGTTGACGACCCTCGAAACGGTACCCCTTGAGAGCCCGGCAGCGTCCGCCACATCGTTGATGGTGGCGCGGCGGGCACGGGTGCGTGTCAGGGACATATCTGTACTGTAGCGGAGCAAACGGACGGTGCTGCTTCCGCCCGCCCGTTGACATGCCAGCAGGGCGAAGATATTCTGTGAACGTTCCCAGATAACCCGCATCACACTTTGGCGCGCACCCCTGGGAACGTTCACAGAAATTCGACAACAGCGTCCAATGCCGCAGGGTCTCTCCCCGGCTTGCACGTCTGCTGCAAGTTGAAGGAGCAGGGTTGAGCCCCACCAGAACGCCCGTCAAGGCACTGTCCGGCAGCGGAAAGCTTGTCTACGGCTGCGATTACAACCCCGAACAGTGGGACAGCGCCATCTGGCGGGAAGACGTCCGGTTGATGAAGCAGGCGGGGGTCAACCTTGTCGCAGTAAACATTTTCGGCTGGGCGGAACTGGAATCACTCCCGGGGGAATACTCGTTTGAACGCCTGGACGAGATCCTGGACCTCCTCCATGCGAACAACATCGGGGTCAACCTCGGAACAGGCACGTCATCCACCCCGGCCTGGCTCACCACCCTGTACCCCGGGATTCTTCCCCAGTCGGCGTCCGGGACCCGCGCCTGGCCGGGCGGCCGCCAGGCCTGGTGTCCCAGTTCCCCGCAGTACAGGGAACACGCCCTCAGGCTCGTGGGCGAAACCGTCCGCCGCTACGGCGCCCACCCTGCTGTCCGCTTGTGGCATGTCTCCAATGAGCTTGGTTGCCATAACGCCCTCTGCTACTGCGACGTCTCCGCAGGCGCCTTCCGTAGCTGGCTTAAGGCGCGGTACGGCACTTTGGATGCGCTCAACAAAGCCTGGGGCACCACGTTCTGGTCCCAACGGTATTCGAGCTGGGAGCAGATCCTTCCGCCCAGGACCACCGTCTCCACGAACAACCCCACCCAGGTTCTCGACTTCCACCGCTTCAGCTCCGATGAACTGCTTGGCTACTACCAGGCCGAGGCTGGAGTCCTCCGGCAGCACAGCACCGTTCCCGTCACCACCAACTTCATGGTCACGGCCCACATCCGCAACCTGGATTACTGGTCCTGGGCACCCCATATGGACGTGATCGCCAATGACCATTATTTGGACCACCGGCTTGATGCTCCCGCAACCGAACTGGCCTTCGCTGCCGACGCAACCCGGGGGCTTGCCCAGGGCCGGCCATGGCTACTGATGGAACACTCCACCTCGGCCGTGAACTGGCAGCCACGCAACATCGCCAAAGGCCCTGGCGAGATGCTCCGCAATTCCCTCGCCCACCTAGCAAGGGGAGCCGATGGGCTCTGCTTTTTCCAGTGGCGTGCCTCAGTGCAAGGCAGTGAAAAATTCCATTCGGCAATGCTTCCCCATGCGGGAACGGACTCGCGTATTTGGCGGGAGGTCCTGGAACTGGGCAGCATTTTGGAGACGCTTGCGGAGGTCGCCGGGACCACGGTGAAGGCCGAGGCCGCCCTGGTGTTCAGCTGGGAAGCGTGGTGGGCCTACGACCAGGAGTCACACCCGTCATCGGATGTTCGGTACCTCGACCAGGTCCATGCCATGTACGCCGCTTTCTGGGAGGCAGGCATCACCGTTGACGTCGTTGCCCCCGGCGCGGATCTTTCCACGTACAAGCTGGCCGTCGTTCCCGGCCTGTACCTTGTGCGGGAAAAGGACTCCGCCGCTCTGGCTGAATACGTCGCGAACGGGGGTACTGCCCTTGTGACCTACTTCAGCGGCATCGTGGATGAAAACGAGAAGGTGCTTGCCGGCGGCTATCCGGGGGCCTTCCGGACCATGCTTGGCATTCGTTCCGAGGAGTTCTACCCCCTGCCGCCCGGACGGACCCTGGCTTTGAGTAACGGTTCCACCGCCTCGCTCTGGAGTGAAGCGATGCGCCTCGAAGGCGCCGAGGCGCAGCTGACCTTCACCGAGGGGCACCTGTCCGGCACCGCGGCCGTCACGCGCAACCGCCATGGCGCCGGCAACGCCTGGTACCTCGGCACCGTCCTTGATCCTGCCTCGTTGCGCGACGTCGTCACCGGGGCTGCCGGCGAGGCGGGGATCAACGTCCTGGGCTCCCCCACCGGCCTTGAAGTCGTGGTCCGCTCCGGCGCCGACCATAGCTACGTCTTCCTCATCAACCACTCCGACGAGGACCACAAGTACGCCGCCCACGGCCACGAACTGATTGTGGGCGAGGACGTGTCCCATGCCGTCGTTGTTCCCGCGGGCGCCGTGCGCGTCGTCCGCACCTCCGATCCTGTTCCACAGACCGCTGGCCCCAGCGCCAGCCAAAAGGATGATGAAAGTGACTAGACCAAGCACCGCTCCGGCAGCGGCCCTGGGGACGCCGAAGACCCGGAAAGCCAAAACCACCGGCGCCCAGCGCCGCGCCGTCTTCCTGTTCATTGCGCCGTTCGGCGTCCTCTTCCTCGCTTTCTACGCCGTACCCATCATCTTCGCGGTGGTGCAGTCCCTGCTGACTGTTGAACGCAAAGGGACCTTCGGCCCTCCCCGGCAGGTCTTCGGCGGACTCGTCCAGTACCAGCAGGTGTTCCAGAACACCGAATTCTGGGAGTCGGTTGGACGGGTGCTCCTTTTCGGAGTGGTCCAGGTGCCAATCATGCTGGGCCTGGCCCTGCTGTTTGCCCTGCTGCTCGATTCGCCCCTCCTCAAGGGCAAGAAGTTCTTCCGGCTCGCATTCTTCGCCCCTTACGCAGTTCCCGGCGTCATCGCCGCCATCATGTGGGGGTTTCTGTACTCGCCGTCGCTGTCCCCCTTTGAAGCCGTCACTTCAGAGGTGAACTTCCTCTCCGCAGAACTGGTCCTGTGGGCGATCGCCAACATCGTCACCTGGGTGTACGTCGGCTACAACATGCTGATCATCTACTCGTCCCTGCTGGCCATCCCGACTGAAATATACGAGGCGGCCCGGCTCGACGGCGCCAGCAACCTGCAGATTGCCTGGCGGATCAAAATCCCGCTGGTGGTCCCGGCCATTATCCTCACCGGCGTGTTCTCCATCATCGGCACCCTCCAGCTGCTCGCGGAACCACAGACGCTGCGGAGCTTCAGCTCGGCGATCAGCAGCACATTCACGCCGAACCTCGCGGTGTACACAACAGCATCCGTCCCCAACTACAACCTCGCCGCAGCATTCTCGGTGGTGCTGGCGCTGGCAACATTCGTTCTTTCCTTCGTCTTCCTCAAGGCAACCCAGCGGAAGGTCTCCCAGTGAGTGCAGCAACGGTCACGGCAGCAGGACCCAAGTCCACCCACGGGGCGGCCGATGCCCGCGGGCCCCGTCACAGCGTGATGTCGCGCAGCGCGGCGATGCTCATCATGGGCGTCTTCACGCTCTACTTCCTCACCCCCATTTGGTGGCTTCTGGTGTCCTCTTCCAAGACGGGCGGAGAGATCACCAGTACCGCTCCGCTATGGTTCACCATGGATTCGGCCCCTACCTTCCTGGCAAACCTGGGCAACCTGTTCACGTACAGTGACGGTGTCTTCGGCCGCTGGCTCGCCAACAGCGCCCTCTATGCCGGACTGGGCGCCCTCATGGGCACCGTCATCGCGGCTATGTGCGGCTACGCGCTGGCAAAATACGAATTCCGGGGGCGGGAAGCTCTCTTCAATATCGTGCTCAGCGGGGTGCTGGTCCCGGCGACGGCTCTCGCGCTTCCGTTGTTCCTGATTTTCAGCGAAGTGAAACTGACCAACACCCTGTGGGCCGTCTTCCTTCCGAGCCTGGTCAGCCCCTTCGGCGTATACCTTGCCCGCATCTATGCCGCGGCCAGCGTGCCCACCGAGCTCCTGGAAGCTGCGCGGCTCGACGGGTCCTCCGAAGTCAGGACGTTTTTCACGGTCTCAACGCGCCTCATGGCCCCGGCGCTGGTAACCATCTTCCTGTTCCAGTTCGTCGCAATCTGGAACAACTTCTTCCTGCCCCTGATTATGCTCCGCGACCAGGTCCTGTTTCCGGTCACGCTCGGCCTCTACGCCTGGAACAGCCAAATCAGCCAGATTCCCGAGCTCCGCGTCCTGGTGATCGTCGGCGCACTTGTCTCAATCCTCCCGCTTATCGGAACGTTCCTTGCGCTTCAACGCTTCTGGAGCAGCGGGCTCGGCGCCGGAAGCGTCAAATAGCTTCCATCCTTCCCACGCAAACCGTCCCGCGGCTTCCGCCCCGGTACAGCACCCCCACTGATAGGAATAGAAATGCGCGCGCATTACGGAAAAGCCACTGCAGCCTTTGCCCTTGTTTCAGCGCTGGCCCTCGCCGGCTGCTCAGGCGGCGGAGGCACCACGGAAACCAAGGCCGCCGGATCCTGCGAACCCTCATCCGGTCCGGTCGAGCTGACCTTTACCACCTGGGTCCCCGGCATGGAAAAGGTGGTGGATCTGTGGAACAAGGAAAACGAAAATATCCAGGTCAAGGTACAGACCGGCCCCAACGGCAACTCCGGCACGTACCAGAACTTCTTCAACCAGCTGCAGGCCGGCAACGCCCCGGACCTCGGCCAGATCGAATACGACGCCCTGCCCAACTTCCGCGTCCAGGACGGCCTCGAGAACATCGCCGCCTGCGAAGGAGTGTCCGACGCCCGGGACAAGTTCGTTGACTGGACGTGGGGCCAGGTCACCTTCGGCGAGGAAGGCTCCGTCTATGCCATCCCGCAGGACAGCGGACCGATGGCGATGTTCTACCGGGCGGATCTCTTCAAGGAGGCAGGCATCAAGGTTCCCACCACCTGGGACGAATACGCCGCGGCTGCCGAGCAGATCAAAGCCCGCGGTTCGTACATCACCAATTTCCCCCGCAGCGATGTCAACTGGTTCGCCGGCAACGTATGGCAGGCAGGCGGGCAGTGGTTCTCAAGCGCCAACGACCAGTGGGAGGTCAACCTGACCGGCGCCGAATCCGAGAAGGTGGCGAACTACTGGCAGGACCTGCTGGACAAGAACCAGGTATCCACGCTGCCGTCCTTCTCCGATGAGTGGAATGCCTCGTTCAATACCGGTCAGCAGTGGACCTGGGTCTCCGCGGTCTGGGGCGCCTCAACGCTGGCCAGCGGTGCCCCAGATACCGCCGGCAAGTGGGCTGTCGCCCCGATGCCTCAGTGGGAAGACGGTGGAAAGCCCGCCGGCAACTGGGGCGGTTCCTCCACCGCAGTCCTGAAGGGCTCCAAGCACCCCTACGAGGCATCGAAATTCGCTCTGTGGTTGAACACGGATCCTGAGGCCCTGGCACTGGCAAATGAACTCGGCGGGCTCTACCCGGCTGCGAAGTCGGCCAAGGACCTCCCTGCGTTCACCGGCGGCGTGGACTACTTCGGCGGCCAGAAGATCTACGAAGTTTTCGCCGAGGCATCATCAAACGTCGATCCTAACTTCACCTGGGGCCCGACCATGACCCAGACGTACACCGACGTCTCTGACGGGTTCGGCAAGGCCGCGGGAGGCGACGGCACCCTCTTGGACGCGCTCAAGACAGGCGAGAAAAAGACTATCGATTCCCTGAAGTCACAGTCGATTCCTGTGAAGGAGTAGCCTCAACCCCCAGGGATTGCTTTCCGGCAGGACTGGCCGCCACCTCCGCTTTCAGCAGAGGTGGCGGCCAGTCCTTAATGCATTATCCGCCTTGCGGCGCCCCGGCGGACGGCGTCCACGGGCAGCCGCAGGACTGCCGGATGTGAAGTTTGGTGGGGAAGATCCGATGCTGTGGCGTTTCCCCGCGAGTGGCTCCCACCAGTGCGGCCACCGCCGCTTCCGCCATGGCAGCCACCGGCTGCTCCACCGTGGTCAGCGGCGGCCACGAGTACTCAGCTTCGATGGATCCGTCGAAAGACACCACCGCAATTTCGCCCGGCACAGCCAGACCTGCCTCATGCACTGCTCGCAACAGGCCCACTGCCTGGGTGTCCGAGGTGGCAAAGATGGCAGTCGGCCTGTTGACTGACGCAACCAGGCGCTGACCGGCGAGATAACCGCCGGGCCACGTGAATCCGCTGTACGCAATCGGCCCCTCCGGCAAACCTGCCTCCTGCAGTGCCTGGCGCCAGCCCACCTCGCGACCGTCAGTGCTGCCGGAAACGTTGGTTCCCATGGCCAGGCCGATGTTTGTATGGCCGTGGCCAATCAGGTGTTCGACGGCGATCCTGGCGCCGGCGGCGAGGTCAACGCCGATGCTGTTGAAGCCCGGCGCGTCGCGTTCCTGGTTCAGCAGCACCGACGGGATGTCCGCGGTTTCCAGGACCTCCAGGTCGGGTTCAAAAAGGACGCTGGCCAACAGCACGCCGTCCACCTGCCTGGCGGCGAGGTTGCGGATGTTGCGCCGTTCCTTGGCAAGGTTTCCGTCCGAGTTGCCCAGCACCAGGGCGTAGCCCAGGGCTGCGGCCGCGTCTTCAACGGCGTGGGAGAACTGGGCGAAGAACGGATTGGAGATGTCCGGAATCACCAGGCCCAGCGTCTCGCTGGAGCCCAGCTTGAGAGCCCGGGCCGCCGCGTTGGGCCGGTACCCCAGGACGCGGATGGCGTGCTGGACCTTCGCTTCTGTGGCTGGAGCAACTTTCTTGGGGCCGCCGTTGACCACATAGCTGACGACGGCGGTGCTCACGCCGGCGTAGCGTGCAACGTCCTTGCGGGTCACGGGGCCGCCGCGCGCAGTCTGCACTGCCGGAGTAGTCATGCTGTCCATACTAGGTACCTGTACCCGGCGCATCGCCAAAGTCACGGATGGGAAGGCGCGCCCCGTTTTGCAAGGCGGACTGGTGGGCAACTATGCCCGGAAGGGTGAACCGCGCGGCCACCCAGGCGTTCACCGGAGGCAGGGTGCGGTTGTTCACGGCAGTCACGAAGTCGTCCACCAGGAAGTGGTGGCTGCCCTCGTGGCCATTGGGCGCGCCCAGGAACTCCTCCGGAAGCCGCCCGGGATCATGGACCGGAGCCAGGCCTGAGACGAAGGCATCCCTCAGTTCTGGCGCGACATTCGCAAGGGAAGGGTCATCGAGGGGGATGCTGGGCCGGGTCTCCATCTGCTCGGAGATGTCGTGGACGTTCTGTTTGTCCTGCCAGACGGACACCGTGGCGAGCTGCTCGAAGCTGGCCTCCGTCCCGAAGAACCGGAACCGCGATTCGCGGATGTGCGAGGGATAGCCCACCCGGCGCATCTCGTTAGTGCGCATGACGCCGCCGTCGTTCAGCTCGAACAGCGCGGTGGCGTTGGAGAAGTCATTGCCGAACATGCTGACGTCCTTGTCGAAGACGCCGTCGTCGCGGTCATCCCTGACGCCCACGCAGCTGACGCTGACTGCATGGGCCGGGACTGCTCCCAGCACGCCGCCCACAGCGTGGGTGGGATACAGCATGGGCGGGTAGCTGGCGGTTTCCTTCCAGCGCTCGCCGCCGCTGTACTGGTAGGCCTCGTAGAAGCCCAGGTCCATGTCGTGGACGTAGTCGCCTTCGGCGTAGAAGATCCGCCCGAATTTTCCCTCGGCCAGCTGTTTGCGGGCAAAGACTGTGGCGGGGTTGTAGTAGCTGGTCTCCCCCATCATGTACACCAGGCCGGTTTCCCGGACGGCCTCGATGATCCGCGCTATTTCCTCTTCTGAAATCGCCATGGGAACGGCTGAGTAGACGTGCTTGCCCGCCCGGAGCGCCTGCTCCACGAGCGGACCATGCGTCCAGCGCTGCGTGAAGATGGCAACGGCGTCGACGTCGGAAGCCAGAAGGTCTTCAAAAGTCGCCATCGTGCCGGCCAAATGGTAGCGCCCGGCGGCCTCGGCTGCGCGATGTGCAACGTCGTCAACAGCGAAGACGCTGCTGACGCCCGGGTGGAGATTGAACAGGTGCGCGAACTGGCTGCCGAACTGGCCGGCTCCTACTACGCCGATCGAAAACGTCATCGTCTGCCTTTCGAGGATTGCAGGGGCGCGGCAAGCGCTCTCCGGAGGATTCCCAGTGTTTCATTGCAATCTACTCGAGTCAACAGTCCGGTGAATGGATTAATGCTTACCGACAAAAAGAAAAATTAGCCCCTTGCCCACTCAAATCTACTCGTGTAGATTCTTCCCTAGTTGTTACCCCCATCACAGTCAGGAAAGGGTCGAAGATGACCACCCTTGCCAAAAACCCGAGATCCGCCACCGGCGCAGCGGTGTCTGCAGCCAAGCCGCGGGGCAGCCTCCGCCGGTTCGGCGATCTCAAGATCGCACTGCTGTTCATCGCCCCGGCAATGATCGGTTTCGTCGTTTTCTACGTGGTGCCCACCATTCGCGGTGTCTACCTCAGCTTCACGGAGTACAACATCCTGGGAGACCCCACGTGGGTGGGGGTGGACAATTACACGGCGATCGCCAAGGATCCACTCTTCTGGAACTCCCTGGCCGTCACAGGCCAGTACGTTTTCCTCAATATCGTCCTCCAGACCGCCCTGGCCCTGGGCCTGGCACTGTTGATGAACAGGGTCGCCAAGTCCACCCTCATCCGGGGAGCCCTGCTGCTGCCCTGGATGATGTCCAACATCATCGCGGCACTGCTGTGGTTCTGGATGCTGGACTACCAGATTGGTGTGGTCAACCAGTTCATCGAGTGGGCCGGCCTCCCCCGCGTCGCGTTCTTCGGCAGCGAGGAGTGGGCCATCCCCACCCAGGCCCTGATCAACACCTGGCGCCACATGGGCTACACCGCCCTGCTCATCTTCGCCGGCATGCAGGCCATCCCGGGCCACGTCTATGAAGTTGCCAAGCTCGACGGCGCTTCGCCGTTCCAGACGTTCACCAAGATCACCCTTCCGCTGCTGCGGCCGGTCCTGGTCCTCGTCCTCGTCGTAACGGTGATCGGCTCCTTCCAGGTCTTCGACACTGTCGCAGTGACCACCGGCGGCGGGCCGGTCAACGCCACCCGCGTCATCCAGTACTACATCTACCAGCGGGCCTTCACCGAGTCGGACTTCGGCTACGGATCAGCCATCGCCGTCATTCTCTTCCTCATCCTCGCCCTGGTGGCCTTCATCCAGATGAAGTTCCTCAAGGGCAACGAGTCGGACCTGGACTAAGGAGCCTCCCGCATGACCACCACCACCAGCCGCGCAACGCTGCCGGCGCCAGCCCGCCGCCGTCGTCCGTTCAACGCCCGCCGCGCAGGCGCCTGGGCCCTCATTGTCCTCGCCATCGCCGTCTCCGTCCTCCCGTTCTTCTGGGTCCTGCGCACGGCGCTGTCCACCAACAACGCGCTTGCCGCCAACGCAACCAGCCTCCTTCCCGCTGAGTTCAGCTTCGGTGCGTTCCTGCGGGTCTTCGGCCTGCAGAGCCCGGCCGACGCCGTCGCAGAGGGCGGTTCCGGTGCAGCCATCAGCTTCTGGCTCTACCTGCGGAACTCGATCATCTTTTCCTCCATCACTACGGCAGGCGCCGTGTTCTTCAGCGCGATGGCCGCCTACGCCTTTGCCCGGCTGCGCTGGAAGGGCCGGAATGCGGTCTTCAGCCTCTTCCTGGGGACCATGCTGGTCCCGCCGATCTTCACCGCGCTGCCCAACTTCCTGCTGATCAAGAACCTGGACCTGCTCAACACCATGCTCGGCATGGTCCTCCCGTACATCTTCATGACGCCGTTCGCCATTTTCTTCCTCCGGCAGTTTTTCCTGAACATGTCCCGGGAGGTGGAGGAGGCGGCCATGCTCGACGGCGCCAAGCACCTGCGCATCTTCTTCCAGATTGTGCTTCCCAACGCCGCCGCCCCGATCGCCACCCTGGCGCTGCTCACCTTCATCGGCCAGTGGAACGAATATTTCTGGCCCCTGCTGGTGGGGTCGCAGGACGATGTCCGCGTCCTGCAGGTGGGGCTCGGCGTCTTCAAGTCCCAGTCACCCCAGGGCGCACCGGACTGGTCCGGCCTGATGGCGGCGACCCTCATCTCGGCCCTGCCGGTGCTGGTCCTCTTCGCCGCCTTCGGCAAGAAGATCGTCAATTCCATCGGCTTCTCCGGCATCAAATAAGAACCTCATTCACCGCCTCCCTCCCATCCCCAAAAGGAAAGTAGAACCATGAAGAAATCCCTCGGCGCCGTTGCCGTTGCCGCCGCTGTGGCGCTCTCCCTCTCCGCCTGCAGCGGATCCTCCTCCTCGGCTGAATCAGCCAAGGGCGAGATCAGCTACTGGCTCTGGGACGCCAACCAGCTCCCCGCCTACCAGCAGTGCGCCGATGACTTCACCAAGGCCAACCCGGACATCAAGGTGAAGATCACCCAGCGCGGCTGGGATGACTACTGGAGCACCCTCACCAACGGCTTTGTTGGCGGCACCGCCCCGGACGTGTTCACCAACCACCTGGGACGCTACGGCGAACTGGCAGAAAACAAGCAGCTGCTGGCCATCGACGACGCCGTCAAGAAGGACAACATCGACCTGACCGCCTACAACGAAGGCCTCGCCGATCTCTGGGTGGGCCAGGACGGCAAGCGCTACGGCCTGCCCAAGGACTGGGACACCATCGGCCTCTTCTACAACAAGGCCATGCTCGCCAGCGCGGGTATCACCGAGGAGCAGATGAAGGACCTCACCTGGAACCCGGAGGACGGCGGCACCTATGAAAAGGTCATCGCGCACCTCACCGTGGACAAGAGCGGGAAACGAGGCGACGAGCCAGGTTTCGACAAGAACAACGTCCAGGTCTACGGGCTGGGCCTGAACGGCGGCGGCGACTCCTCGGGCCAGACCGAGTGGAGCTACCTCACCAACACCACCGGCTGGTCCCACACGGACAAAAACCCGTGGGGCACCCGCTACAACTACGACGACCCCAAGTTCCAGGCGAGCATGGACTGGTTCTCCGGGCTGGCCGACAAGGGCTACATGCCCAAGCTGGAGACCACCGTCGGTGCGGCCATGGCTGACACTTTCGCAGCGGGCAAGTCCGCCATCAACGCCCACGGCTCGTGGATGATCGGCCAGTACACCGGCTACAAGGGCGTCGAGGTGGGCATCGCGCCTACCCCGGTGGGCCCCGAAGGCAAGCGCGCCTCCATGTTCAACGGCCTGGCAGATTCCATCTGGGCGGGTACCAAGAAGAAGGACGCGTCCATCAAGTGGGTGGAGTACCTCGCCTCGGCTGACTGCCAGGACGTCGTCGCGTCCAAGGCTGTTGTCTTCCCGGCCCTGAAGGCCTCGTCCGAGAAGGCGTCGGAGGCCTTCAAGGCCAAGGGCGTGGACGTCACCGCCTTCACCGAGCACGTCAGGAACAAGACCACCTTCCTGTACCCGATCACGGACAACACTGCCAAGGTCAAGGGCATCATGGAACCCGCCATGGACGCGGTGGTTTCCGGCAAGGCGCCGGCGAGCTCCCTGACCCAGGCCAACGAACAGGTCAACGCCCTCTTCAAGTAGGCCCCTGCTTCGGCAACGCCCCCAATCCGTGGCTGCGTATGTGGTCGCAGCCACCCGGCTGGATGCCGCCGTCCCCTCCTCGCGGCGGCGGCATCCACCACCCTGTTTTGCATCGCCCCACAAAACCGAAAGAGATCTCTATGGACCCCCTCCACCTCCGTTCCGCCGGCACCAGCCTGGTGATCAGCTTCGACAGCGGAGAGGCCGAGGTCATCCATTGGGGCGCGGACCTGGGCACCATCTTGCCGGATCTCGCCATCCTCACAGCCCCGGTCCCGCACTCCGCCATCGATGCGCGCGTTCCGGCGGGCCTCCTCCCCCAGGCTTCGTCGTCGTGGCGCGGCAGGGCCGCCCTGCGCGGTTCCCGAATGGCCGACGGCGTCTCCGGGCTGGATTTCTCGGCCCGCCTCCGCGTTGCCACAGCCAGCGCCAACGGCGGTTCCGCCGTCATCGTCCAGTCGGACCCGGATGCCGGCCTCACGGTGGAATCCACCCTGGCCCTGCACGACGGCGGCCTGCTGGAACTGCGGCACACCGTCACCAATGACGGCACCACCCCCTACCAGCTCGACGAACTGGCGACCGTCCTCCCCGTGGCGCCTGACGCCGTCGAGCTCCTCGACCTCACCGGCCGCTGGTGCCGCGAGCGCCACCCGCAGCGCCGGGCCATCCAGCAGGGGACCTGGGTCCGGACGGGCCGGCACGGCCGCACCGGCCATGATTCCTCCCTGCTGTTCGCCGCCGGCACCGCCGGTTTCGGCAACCGGCACGGGAAAGTCTGGGCCACGCACCTGGCCTGGAGCGGCAACCACGAGCAGTTCGCCGACACCATCGGTGATGGCCGCACCATGATCGGCGGTTCAGAGCTCCTGGGGCCTGCCGAAGTCATCCTTGAAGCCGGCGGCAGCTACACAACGCCCGCGCTGTTCGCCGCCTATTCGGACAAGGGACTGGACGGGATCACCGAAGCCTTCTACAGCTGGTTCCGGTCCCGTCCGCACCACGTGCTGCCCGCCGCTTCTACAGGCCGGCCCGCTGGCAAGCCGCGCCCGGTGGTGCTCAACACCTGGGAGGCCGTCTACTTTGACCACAACCTGGACACGCTGATTGAGCTGGCCGAGTCCGCGGCCGATCTTGGCGTGGAGCGCTTCGTGCTCGACGACGGCTGGTTCCGCGGCCGCCGCGACGACCACGCCGGCCTCGGCGACTGGTACGTGGATGAAAGCCTGTGGCCCAGGGGGCTGACGCCGCTCATTGAGGCGGTCACCTCGCGCGGCATGGAGTTCGGGCTGTGGGTGGAGCCGGAAATGGTCAACCTCGATTCGGACATCGCCCGGGCACATCCTGACTGGATCGTTGGCCCGTCCGCCGTCCAGCACAAGGACGGCGGACGGCTTCCCCTGGAATGGCGCAACCAGCACATCATCGACCTGGTGAATCCTGAAGCCTGGCAGTACATCTTCAGCCGCATCGATGCTCTCCTGCGCGAGAACAACATCAGCTACCTGAAGTGGGACCAGAACCGGGACCTCACGGAGCACGGCCATGCCGGCCGCTCCTCCGTCCACGAGCAGACCCTGGCCGCCTACCGGCTGTTCGACGAGCTCCGGAAGGCGCACCCCGGCGTCGAAATTGAATCCTGCTCCTCCGGCGGGGCACGCGTGGACCTGGGCATCCTGGAGCGGACGGACCGGATCTGGGGGTCCGACTGCAACGATGCGCTGGAGCGGCAGACCATCCAGCGCTGGACGGGCGCGGTGGTCCCGCCGGAACTGGTGGGCAGCCACATCGGCCCCACCACCTCGCACACCACCGCCCGCACGCACGATCTCTCCTTCCGGGCCATTTCCGCGCTGTTCGGCCACTTCGGCATGGAGTGGGATGTCCGGCAGGTCACCGGGGCTGAGCGTGAGGAGCTCAAGCGCTTCATCGCCCTGTTCAAGGAACACCGCGCGCTGATCCACAGCGGCCGCCGCGTCCACGCGGACGTTGCCGGCGATGCCCTGCTGCTGCACGGCGTCGTCACCGGGGCCCCTGCGGCTGAAGGCACGACGGCGGCCCTGTTCGCCCTGGTGAGCACGCGCACCTCCGCCGCCGAGGTACCGGGCCGGCTGGGCATCCCGGGGCTGGACCCTGAGCGCAGCTACCGCGCGGAGGCAATCTTCCCCACTCCGGATGACCCCGACTACGGCCACACCTACACCCAGGTGCAGCCGCCGGCCTGGCTGGCGGACGGGGCGGAGGCAACCGGACGCTTCTTCGCCGAGGTGGGCCTGCCCATGCCCAACCTCAACCCCGAGCACGGGCTGCTCGTGCGGTTCACCGCACTCTAATGACCGTCGATTGCTCCGTAAACGTCGTTTTCACGCTTCAAAACGGCATTTACGGAGCGATCGATGGGGGTGCCGGCGTAAGAATGCGCGGCACCCGAAGCCAGCCGATAGATTGTCATTCATGACTGAAGCCTCCACCGACCCTGCCGCCCGCCGCACCATTCTGGTAATCAACGGGCCCAACCTGAACCTGCTGGGAACCCGGGAGCCGGAAAAGTATGGCACGTCCACCCTGGCGGATGTGGAGCAGCTGGCGGCCGCAGCCGCCGAGGCCCACGGTTTTACGGTCGAATGCGTCCAGTCCAACCACGAAGGCGTCCTGCTCGACGTCATCCACGCCGCCCGGAGCAACGCCGCGGGCATCGTCATCAACGCGGGGGCGTTCACCCACACCTCAGTGGCTCTCCGTGACGCCCTCGCTGCCGTGCAGCTGCCCGCCGTCGAGGTCCACATCACCAATGTGCACCAGCGGGAAGAGTTCCGGCACCACTCGTTCCTGTCCCCCGTCTGCTCGGCGGTCATCGTGGGCGCAGGCGTTGTGGGGTACCGGCTGGCGATTGACTACCTCGCAGAGGTCCTCTAACCGCTACTTCTGGATGCACTGCCCGGAGGAAACCGGGGCGCTCAACGACGCCGCCTGAGAGGCCACCGGGTTGAGGTCATCCATGGTGATGGCGAATCCCATTTCCGTGTCTGCGGTCGCCTTGGCGAAAATCACCCCTGCCACATCCCCCTCCATGGTCAGCAGCGGCCCGCCGGAGTTCCCGGGCTGCACGTCGCCGGCCAGGCGGTAGATCTCCTCAGGGGAGGCATTGTTGCCGTAGATGTCCGGCACCATCACGGTGGTGATGTCCTGGACCGTGGCCGGCTTGGACTGGAACGGTCCGCCGTGGGGGTAGCCGGCAAAAGCGGCGGGGCTGCCGTTGGGCAGGTCGGGGCTAAGCGCCAGCGCATCCGCGGGGAGGTTGTCCACGGCCAGCACCGCGAGGTCGTGCTTGGTGTCGAAGTAGACGACGCGCCCGGGCATCGCCCCGCCGTCAGGCAGTTCCACCACCGGCTCCGACACGCCCGCCACGACATGCGCGTTGGTGATCACACGGTCCGCAGAGACCACGAACCCGGTGCCTGTCTGGTTCTGGCCGCACTGGTAGGCGGTCCCCGCGATCCTGAGCACGGAATCGGCGGCACGGTTCAGGGCCGGCGTATCGGTGCTGGCGTTCGGTACCGGCACTGCCGGGCCCTGTTCCAGTCCCTCGAGCAGGGTAGGGATGCCGTTGCCGATCACCGTGGAGCGAAGCTGCGCCATGGTTGCTTTGACGGGGTCCGGGGTCAGGCCGTCGATAAAGCGGATGACCTTGGATTCGGCCAACTGCTGGGACACCAGCGGCACGCCCAGGGAGCCGATGCTGAAGGCCAGCATGGACATCACCAGCGCGGATACCACCACGTTCACGGCCCCGCCCACCAGGCGGTCCACCGCACGCAAGGGCCGGATCCGCACGGCGCCGCGGATTTGCCGGCCTGCCATCGTCCCCAGGCCGTGCCCCAGGACCACCAGGACGACGGCGGCTGCCACGATGGCGGTCAGCCTCCATCCGGAGTCCTGGACAAAGCCGCTCACCAGGGGGACTGCAAAAAAGGCTGCCACTGCTCCGGCAGCGAATCCCGCAATGCCGCCGACTGTCACCAGGAAACCATTGCGCAGGCCGTAAACCAGATAGGACAGCAGCGCCAGGATCAGGACCAGGTCCAAGACAGTCAAGCCGACCAATGAGGCTCCTTATTAAGCAGTTGAACCTTCATTCTAATGTTGGATGCTGACAATATTCTGGACAGCTCCCCGCCCTGCGGGCCGTGTGGAGTCCCGCTGCCCGCCGCCTTCACGGCCGCCCGAATTAGGTCCCGACCGGCCGTTGGAGCCCTGCATCGGGGCGTTTTGCCTGCCAAGTTCGTCACAGAACCTTGAAAATTCTGAAACAATGGCACAAGCGCCACAGCCGACACTTTTATTCAGGAGATTTCATGGACATCGAGGTACTGCGCCGAGCACCCCTTTTCGCCACGCTCGACGACGACGCATTCCGTCTGCTGACGGACGAGCTCACCGAGGTGGACCTGTCCCGCGGCGCTTCGGTGTTCCGTGAAGGCGACCAAGGCGACCAGCTGTACTTCATCGTCTCCGGCAAGGTGAAGCTCGGCCGGACCTCTCCCGATGGCCGTGAATCCCTCCTGGCCATCCTGGGCCCGGGTGAACTCTTCGGCGAAATGGCCCTCTTCGATCCCAGCCCGCGGACCGCGACGGCAACCGCCGTCTCCGAGACCCGGCTTGCCGGCCTCCGGAACGAGAGCTTGAACACACTGCTCCGCACCCGTCCCGAGGTCTCCGCGCAGCTGCTGCAGGCCCTGGCCCGCCGCCTGCGCCGCACCAATGATTCGCTGTCCGACCTCGTGTTCTCCGACGTTCCGGGCCGCGTTGCCAAGGCGCTGCTTGACCTGGCAGACCGCTTCGGGCGGCCGGCGACGGACGGTGTCCTGGTAGCCCACGAGCTCACCCAGGAAGAGCTCGCCCAGCTCGTCGGCGCATCCCGCGAAACCGTCAACAAGGCCCTCGCCGAATTCGTCCAGCGCGGCTGGCTCCGGCTGGAAGCCCGCGCCGTCGTCATTTTGGACATGCAGCGCCTCCGCCAGCGCTCCCGCTAGCAACCCGCCGCCTCAGGCCCCGGGCCCTTGTTTCCCCGCGAACGCTCTCTCACTTGATGCGCTAAAACGGCCGACGCTCTATCACTTTCCTAAGGAAAGCGATAGAGCGTCGGTGGAAAACCAGCATCAAGTGAGAGAGCGTTTCACGTGGGCGGGCGCCCGCCAACCGGACCAGAGCCCCGCCGCGGACCTACCGTTCGCGCTGGGGATCGTCCGGGGTTGTCTTGGCGGCCTCGACCTCGAGCATGAGCTTGCCGTCCTCTTCAACCAGGACCGGCTGGTACACGTGGGCCTTGCGCTTGTAGCTCAGGTAGGCGATGCAGCCGTTGGCCATGGCCATCTTTTCGAGCATGATTTCAGAGCCGGGGACCAGGAGCTCACCCAAGGTGCGGCCCACTGTATTCTCCTGGCCAACCTCGTCGCCCAGGGCGGTGGTATCGCGCTCGGCGATCACGTCGGCAGCATTGACCCAGCGCCCCCAGACGCCCTTCCCGTCCAGCAGGGTGGGCTGCTGGTTCAGGGGCACGGTGGCGGCGAAGTAGCGGGTGTCGAACCGACGGTGCGCGAAGTCCGGACTGCGCCAGTTCACCAGTGACTTCAGCAGGTCCGCCCGGACGGACAGTCCCCGCTTTGCCAGGATCTCCGGGAAGGTCTTCTCCTGCTCAGCCACGGCAATGCGGGCGCGCATCCACTCCGGGGTCGACGTCGCTTCCACCGTACTGGCCATGTCCGGGCCGGCCAGCAGCACCCCGGTTTCCTCGAAGAGCTCGCGGATGGCGCCCAGCACGTGGCGCCGCGCCAGCCCGACGTCGTCCGTTCCCATCTGCTCAGCCCAATGCTGGGGCGGGGGGCCGAGCCAGCCCACGGGATCGTCGTCGGCGGCGTCCAGCGATCCGCCGGGGAAAGCGAGGACGCCCAACGGCGAGGACCCCGGCCGGTAGGCCAGCCAGGTTTCCAGGCCTGTGGGGGAATCGCGCAGGAGGACCACCGAGGACGCAAGGCGCGCCGCGCGGGGCGTCCGTTCGCCGTGTTCGAGCCAGCTCTGGGCGGCCCCTTCAAGGTCCTGGGGAAGAGCAAAGAGCCGTCGAGCTAGCTGAGGCAAGGGAAACCTACCGGTCCTAGCTGAATTCCGCTATGAGTTCGACCTCAACAGGAGAATCGAGCGGCAACACGGAGACGCCGACGGCGGAACGGGCGTGCTGGCCCGCGTCACCGAGGACGCGCCCCAGCAGTTCCGACGCGCCGTTGATGACACCAGGCTGTCCTGTGAAGGACGGATCGGACGAGACGAAGCCCACAACCTTGACGATGCGGGTGATCCGGTCAAGGTCACCAATGACGCTCTTGACGGCTGCCAGGGCGTTGACGGCGCAGATGGCCGCGAACCGCTGGGCGTCTTCGGGGGACACCGTGGGCTCGTCAGCGTAGCCTTCGGTTCCGGCCGACACTTTGCCGGTTGCCGGGAGTTTGCCGTTAATGAACGGCAGCTGTCCCGAGGTGTACACGTGGCTGCCGGAAATCACGGCGGGGACATAGGCGGCCACAGGCGGAGCGACCTCGGGAAGAGTGAGCCCAAGGTCTGCGAGCCGCTGCTCAACAGCCGAAACAGGCGCCGCTGCTGCGCCGGGCGTGGCCTCTGCGGAGGTGCCCATGCTACTGCTTCTCCCTCTTGAGGTAGGCCACCAGGCCGTTTCCGTCCGGTCCGGGGACCACCTGCACCAGCTCCCAGCCGTCGTCTCCCCACTGGTCCAGGATCTGCTTGGTGGCGTGAATAATGAGCGGAATCGTCGCGTACTCCCATTTGGTCATGAGAGAAAGACTAGTCCTTGCCGGTAAAGTGGAAAACATGGCGACTCGTACGAACCCATTATTCGACACTGCCACCACCCTCGGTAAGATCCTCGTTTTCCTTGGCGTGAGTGCTATTTGCGGTGTCCTGGTAGCAGGCCTGCTGGTTCCCGCAGCGGCCGTTTCAGGCAGCGCAGCGAGCGGTTCCATCGAGTTCTTCGACACCCTTCCGGCCGAGCTGAAGGTTGACCCGCCCAACCAGACCACCAGGATCCTGGCTGCGGACGGAAGCGAGATCGCCAGCGTCTACACCGAGAACCGCACCAAAGTCGCCCTGGACCAGATCTCGCCCTTCGTTAAGAAAGCTGTCATCGCCGTCGAGGACAGCCGTTTCTATGACCACGGGGGCGTGGACACCACAGGCATCCTCCGCGCGCTGGTCAGCACCGCCCGCGGCAACAAGCAGGGCGCGTCCACCATCACGCAGCAGTACGTAAACAACGTCCTCAACGCCAACCTCGCCGCCGAGGGCAACGAGGACCAGATCAAGCTCAACGGTGTCAACAAGGGCGTGGGCGACAAGCTCCGCGAGATGAAGCTTGCCATCGCCCTGGAAAAGGAGTTCAGCAAGGAGCAGATCCTTGAGGGCTACCTAAACATCGTCTTCTTCAACCGCGACGCATACGGCATCGAGGCCGCGTCCCGCTTCTTCTTCAGCACCAGCGCCAAGGACCTCACGCTCCCTCAGGCGGCGTTGCTGGCCGGACTCGTCAACAGCCCGTCCGCGTTTGACCCCATCAACAACCCGGAGAACGCCAAGCAGCGCCGCGACCTGGTACTGGGCCTGATGCTGAACCAGGGCAAGATCACCCAGGCCGAGCACGACGCCGCGGTGGCCACCCCCGTGGAGACCAAGGTCACGCAGCCGAAGCAGGGCTGCGCCTACGCGTCCACCGCTCCCTACTTCTGCGACTACGTGCTGCACCTGCTGGAGAACAACCCGGCGTACGGTGCGGACCGCGAAGAGCGCCTGCGCCTCATCTACGGTGGCGGCCTGACCATCACCACCACGCTGGACCCGAACGCCCAGGCAGTCGCGCAGGAGCAGGTCAACGCCTCCGCCGGCGCCAACCCGGACAAGTGGGGTGCGGCCATGGTCTCGGTGCAGCCCAACTCGGGCAAGATCGTCTCGATGGCCCAGAACACCTCCTTCCTGCCCGCGGAAGGCGCCTTCGATTCCCAGGTGAACTTCAACGTGGACAAGCTGGACAAGGACGGCAACGACCTCAACGGCCTTGGCGGTGCCCAGCCCGGCTCCACCATGAAGCCGTTCACCTTCGCGGAGTGGCTCAACGAGGGCAAGTCCATGAACACCGTGGTCAACGCAGCACAGCGCCGCTACCCGCTGAACTTCCCGTGGCGCAACACCTGCGGCAAGGTCGCGGGCGCCTACAACACTGCCGAGAAGTCGCTCGGCGCCGCCGACGACCTGCAGAACGCCGAACCGCAGTGGTACCGGCCCCTGTCGGTCCTCGAAGGCCTGTACAACTCCATCAACACCGTGACCTTCGCGTCGGCCGCGCAGCTTGACTTCTGCGGAATCCAAAAGATCGTGGACGCCACCGGTCTTCACGGCGGCCTCCCTGCGGAGGGAGACCCTAACCCGAAGATCAACATGTCCACGCTGGGCAACCTGCTCGGTTCCACCCAGACGGCACCGCTGACCATGGCCAGCGCCTTCGCCACGTTCGCCAACGACGGCAAGTATTGCGAACCCATCGCCATCACTGCGGTGACCGACCAGACCGGGGCCACCCTCCCGGCACAGTCCAGCAGCTGCCGGGACGCGATCAAGCCGGACGTTGCCCGTGGCGTGAACTACGCCCTCCAGGAAGTCCTGAACCGCGGCTCCGGCTCACTGATCCAGCCCCGGATTTCAACGCGCACCAGCTTCCCGATCGGCGCCAAGACCGGTACGTCCAACAACAACGGATCCACGTGGGTGGTGGGCCACACCACCGGCCTGGCCACGGCTGCCTGGTTCGGTGACGCACTCGGCGCCCAGGACCGGTCCGGCCAGAACATCACGGTCAACGGAAAGTTCTACCCCGGCATCGACGGTTACATGATTGCCGGCCCGATGTTCTCGAACTTCATGTCCCGGATCGCGCCGGCCTACGGCACCAATCCGTTCCCGGCCCCGCCCAGCAACCTCCTGAACGGCGGCACGAACACCCGCACGCCCGCCACGACGGCACCGCAGGCAACCCAGGCACCGGCCCCGGCACCCGCCACCCAGCCCGCCCCCGCACCCGCACCGGGCAACAGCGACAAGAAGAACTAGCCGCCGATGATTTCATCCAGCGAGTTGGCCAGCCGCGCCCGGACCATCGGGCGCGGCTTTGCCGTCACCGCCGGAACCGGGGCTGCCGCCGGGATGGCCGCCTTCGGGTACGGCCTGTGGGAGAAAAACCAGTTTGTCCTCCGTGAAGAGACCCTGGCCATCCTGCCCCCGGGGAAAAACCCCTTCCGCATCCTGCACCTGAGCGACATCCACTTCGTTCCCGGCCAGAAAAAGAAGGCTGCGTGGCTGCAGTCACTGGCCGAACTCAAACCGGACCTGGTAGTGAACACCGGCGACAACCTCAGCCACGCCAAAGCGGTGGATCCCCTCCTGGCCGCGCTCCGTCCGCTGCTGGAATTCCCCGGCGTCTTTGTCCCCGGCTCCAATGACTACTTCGCCCCGAGCCTGAAGAATCCCGCCTCCTACCTGCTGGGACCGTCCAAGGCCAAGCCCAAGCCGACGGCGCTTGACTGGCCGCGGCTGCGTTCAGGCTTCGGGATGGGCGGCTGGGTGGACCTGACCAACCGCCACCAGTCCCTGGTCATGAACGGCATGCGCTTCGACTTCTCCGGAGTGGACGATCCCCACCTGCAACGCGAGCGGTACGCCGGATGGCCGCGCGGGACCGTGAACCAGGACGCCGCAGACCACCTCAAAGTGGCCATCATCCACGCGCCCTACCAGCGGGTGCTGGACCACTTCACGGAGGACGGCGCGGATCTCCTGCTCGCCGGCCACACCCATGGCGGGCAGCTTTGCATCCCGGGCTACGGCGCCCTCGTGGCCAACTGCGACCTTCCCACCTGGCGGGCAAAAGGCCTGCATGACTGGAGCAGCAATGGACGCACGACGCCGGTCAACGTGTCGGGCGGCATCGGCACCTCGCGCTTCGCCCCGGTAAGGATCGCCTGCCGTCCGGAAGCTGTCCTACTGACCCTGACTTCGCCCGCCTGACCGGGTACGCGCGCCTATTGCCGTTCGTAACAACCGGCCAGGCTCTTTCCGGAACCACGACCCTGTGAATCGGCTCACGCCATGGCATAGGGTAGTTGCTACGGGAAACTACATTCGTTTTAGAGCTTGAGAAGCGGGCATGGCCAGGCAAACTCCATTTTTTCGGTCGATCAGTCGTCTCTACCCCCATGTCCGGCCCATTATCCCGCGGCTCGTGCTGGGACTCCTCTGCGCGCTGTTTGCCAGCGTTGTAGCCCTGGCCATCCCCCAGGTCCTGAGGGTCCTGGTCAACGAATCACTGCAGCCGGGCGGCAACACTGAGGCGATCTGGATGTCGGCCGGCATCATCCTGGTTCTGGGCATCGCTGAAGCGGGCCTGGTTGCGCTCCGCCGGCAGTTCGTCATCAACCCGGCCACCACCGTGGAGACCCGGATGCGCGTCTCCCTTTATGACCATCTCCAGGAACTGACGGTCTCCTTCCATGACCGCTGGGGCTCCGGCCAGCTCCTGTCCCGCGCCATGACCGACCTGAACTTCCTGCGCCGCTGGATGGCGTTCGGCGCCATCATGCTGGTGGTCACCACCCTCACCGTGATCATCGGTATTGCCGTCATGTTCGCCATGAGCTGGCAGCTTGCCCTGATCTTCCTGGCCGCGGCCGTGCCCATCATGGCGTACAGCTTCCGGTTCCGGACCCGCTTCAGCAAAGTGGCACGCCTCAGCCAGGACCAGGCAGGCGACCTGGCCACCACGGTGGAGGAATCCGTCCACGGCATCCGCGTGCTCAAGGCCTTTGGCCGCAGCCGGGAAGCACTCGAAACCTTCGAGTTACAGGCCGAAGAGCTCCGCCAGACGGAAATCGCCAAGGCGCGCCATCAGGCCACGTTCACCTTGGTGGTCACGCTCCTGCCGGAACTCGCCCTGGGCGCCGGCCTGGTGGTGGGTATCCTGCTGTGCTCCACCGGGCAGCTGAGCATCGGCGCGTTGGTGGCCTTCTTCGCCACCGCGGCGGTCATTGCCACACCCGTTGAATTTTCCGGCATGCTGCTGGCCATGGCACTTACCGCCAAGACCGCCGTCGACCGCCACTACGAAGTGATGGATACTGCCAACACCATTACCAGTCCCCCGGAACCGCGGAGCCCGCGCCAGCCCGCCGGCGCGCTCCGTTTCAACAACGCCACTTTCGCCTTCGAGGACGCCCCGGACAAGCCCATCCTCAAGGACATCAACCTGGAACTCCGGCCCGGTGAGACCATGGCCCTGGTGGGCATCACAGGAAGCGGCAAGAGCGCCCTGATCCAGCTGGTGCCCCGCCTCTACGATGTCACCGGCGGTTCCATCAGCATCGACGGCGTGGACCTGCGCGACTTCGACGTGGAGGAGCTCCGCCGCATCGTGGGCGTAGCCTTCGAGGACACCACCCTGTTCTCCAACTCCGTCCGCGACAACGTTCTCCTCGGCGCACCGGAGCGCACCGACGAGGCCCTGGACGAGGCGCTGGACGTGGCGCAGGCCCACTTCGCGTACTCCCTCCCGGACGGCGTGGACACGCTGATCGGCGAGGAGGGCCTCAGCCTGTCCGGCGGGCAGCGCCAACGGATTGCGCTGGCCCGCGCCATTGCCGCCCGGCCGCGGGTGCTGGTACTGGATGACCCGCTGTCCGCCTTGGACGTCCACACGGAGGAGCTGGTGGAGAACCGGCTCCGGACCGTCCTGAAGGACACCACCACGCTGATCGTCGCGCACCGGCCATCCACTGTTGCCCTCGCGGACCGGGTGGCCCTGCTCGAACAAGGCAGGATCGCCGCCGTCGGAACGCATACGGAACTGCTGGCAGGCAACGACCATTACCGTTACGTCATCGCCAGCCTGGACCAGGAACCCCGGGACCTGGATTCGGAATTGTCGGACCTCGAGGAAGATGCCGATATCCAGGAAGCCGAGGCCACCCGATGAGCGCCACGACATTCGGCACCGCCAACGAAGACAACGCCCACCTCAGCAAGAGCGACAGCAGGGCGGTACGACGGCGCTCGCTGGCGCTGCTGCGGTCACTGATCCGGCCGGTGCGCCTGCGCTTCTGGCTGACCATCGCCATGGTGGTCCTGTCCCAGGCGGCACGCGTGGCGGGCCCGGCGCTGATCGCCTACGGCATCGACCGCGCACTTCCCGCCCTCCAGGCCGGGGACAACGCGCCCCTAGTGCTCACCGGCGTCGCCTACCTCCTCGCGGCCATTGCGACGGCGGGGCTCACGGCCTTGTATGTCACGTCCACCGCCAGGCTGAGCCAGGCCATGCTGCTGGACCTGCGCCTCCGGGTGTTCCGCCACACCCAGCGGCTGAGCCTGGAGTTCCACGAGAAGTACACCTCCGGCCGGATCATAGCCCGGCAGACGTCGGACCTGGAGGCCCTCCGGGAGCTCCTGGACTCGGGGGTCAGCTCGCTCGCCTCAGGCGTGCTGTTCATGGTGTTTACTGCAGCCACCGTGTTCGCACTGGACTGGCGGAGCGGGCTGCTGGTGCTGGCCGCGGGCGTTCCCATGTTCCTCCTGGCCCGCTGGTACCAGAAACACTCCCAGATCGTCTTCCGGGAATCGCGGGTGGTCTCCGCCCGGCTGATTGTGCATTTCGTGGAAACCATGACAGGCATCCGCGCAGTCAAGGCCTTCCGGAAGGAGCAGGAAAACTCCGGGCTTTACAGCCGGCTCGCCGAGGAATACCGGCGGGTCACCGTGCGCTCCATCAACCTGAACGGCATCTTCCAGCCCGGGCTGGTGCTGATCGGCAACGTGTGCGTGGCAGTGGTCCTGCTCTTCGGAGGCTTCCGCGTCCTCGGCGGGGACCTGGAAGTCGGGGTTCTCCTGGCACTCATCCTCTCCACCAAACGGTTCTTCCAGCCGGTGGACCAGATGGCCATGTTCTACAACTCGTTCCAGAGTGCCCAGGCCGCGCTCGAAAAGGTCTCGGGGCTCCTCGAGGAGGTGCCTACTGTCCGGCCGCCGAAGAATCCCGTCGCACTGAAGGACGCCAAGGGTGCAATTGACTTCACGGACGTCGAATTCCGGTACGGAGACGGTCCTGTCATCGTCCCCAACCTGAACCTGCACATCCCTGCTGGGCAAACCGTAGCCTTGGTGGGCCAGACGGGAGCAGGGAAATCCACCCTGGCCAAGCTGATAGCCCGTTTCTACGACGTCACGTCGGGTTCGATCACGCTCGACGGCATCGACCTCCGGAGCCTCGGCACCACTGACCTGCGCCGCAACATTGTCATGGTCACCCAAGAGGCGTTCCTGTTCAGCGGCTCGGTGGCGGACAACATCGCATTGGGCCGCCCGGAAGCCTCACGCTCCGAGATCGAGGAAGCAGCCAAGGCAGTGGGCGCCCACGACTTCATCATGGAACTTCCCGAGGGCTATGACACCGATGTCAACAAGCGCGGCGGGCGGGTGTCATCCGGTCAGCGGCAGCTCATCAGCTTTGCCAGGGCTTTCCTGGCCCGCCCGGCAGTACTGATCCTGGACGAGGCGACCTCCTCGCTGGACATTCCCTCCGAACGGCTGGTGCAGCAGGGCCTTGCCCGCCTCCTCGCGGGCACGGAGGCGGCCAGCCGGACGGCCCTGATCATCGCCCACCGCCTGTCCACAGTGGAAACCGCGGACAGGGTGCTGGTGGTGCAGGACGGCCGCATCGTGGAGGACGGCAGCCCGGCCGATCTCATTGGCGGCGGCGGACGCTTTGCGGACCTGCATGGAGCGTGGAAGGACTCGCTGGTCTGATCCCGGTCCCCTGCCCCTGCCCGGCCGGCCTTCCTGTCCGGGCTGAGGATTTCGCATCGGGACCCGGCATCGGCTATCCTTGTAAAGTTGCTTTTGCAGCGGATCGGGATGTAGCGCAGCTTGGTAGCGCGCTTCGTTCGGGACGAAGAGGTCGCAGGTTCAAATCCTGTCATCCCGACCAGAGTCGCTTTATTCGAACCATGGTTTGAATAGACCGACTTTAGTTTGAAAAACAGAGATGGCGTCGAGAAATCGGCGCCATTTTTGGTTCCCCGGAATTGCGCGGCAAGTACGCCTGAATCGCCCGGGAACGACCCTATTTGGGACGATTGGGACGATCCTGGACCAGGTACCGCATGCGGCGTCTTGGACGCGCGGAAGGCGGTCTGGGCGGCGAAGATGTCGTCAAACGGTTCGTTGAGATCAGCACCAACCGCACCGTCTTGATAGACAAAGAATCGCAGGAAGAAGGTGAAGCCAAGCGCGTCGAGCTCTACAAGTCTGTTGCGGCTCTAGTGCGCACCTACGGTGCCATCGCTAATGACATGACTGAAGCTGGGTACGACGAAAATGAAACATCGTCAATCGCCAAGGAAGTAGCCCATTACGTTGCCGTTCGAGACGAGGTCAAGCTAGGTGCTGGCGAGAACGTCGACTTCAAGCAATACGAAGCCGGCATGCGGTTCCTACTCGATACCTACATCCGTGCCGATGCCTCCGAAGCGGTCGCCGACTTCCAGGATGTCGGGCTTGTGCAGCTCATTGTTGAGCAGGGATCGGCCGCCCTCGACAAGCTGCCCAGCGGTATCAAGAAGGACCCTGAGGCCGTCGCCGAAACCATCGCCAATAACATCCGCAAAGTCATCATCGATGAAAATGCGATGAACCCCGAAGTACTACGAGAACATGTCTAGCTTGCTTGACGCGATCATCGAGCAACGCCGACAAGGTGCTCTCGATTACAAGAAGTACCTCGAGCAATTGATTACACACGCAAAAAAGGTCGGTTCAAAGGAATCCGACACCATCTACCCCGCTTGGGGGGTAAACGGTGCACAGCGAGCCATAGTCGACTTCGGTTGGGCAGATCCTGCGACACCAATCCAAGTTGATACAGCCATCAATGCCAGCAAACCGCATGAATGGGTCGGCAACACCTTCAAAGAAGAGGAAGTCGCCCGGGCCATCCGCCTCGTCCTACCGGCTGACTTCGATCGCTTCGATGAACTTTTTGAGTTGGTAAAGCCCGAAATGAGTACCGCTAGCGCCTATCTCAAGGTTTCAGGCATCGATGTCGATGTCATCTATAAGAACATCAAGAATCTGCATATCGCCGTCTACCCTCCCCTAGGCCGCGTCCGCGTGGCAGCGCCAACGCGACTGGATGACGACACTGTCAGACTCGCAGTGGTACAACGATTGCCGTGGATCAAGAAGCAGCGGCAGCAGCTTCGCGATGCTGTTCGTCAATCCGAACGTGAGATGGTCACCGGTGAGTCCCACTACATCTGGGGGCGGCGGTATCGGCTGAAGGTGGTCGAACGACCGGGCCGCACCCATTTCAAAATCGATGGTGAACGACTTGTGCTGTACACGACGAGCCATTCAACGGCCGAACAGCGCCGCGCTGCACTCGACCTATGGCACCGACAGCAACTACGCGAAGCCATTCCTACCTTCGTCGATACCTGGGAACAGAACTTCGAAGTGTCAGTGCCCAAATGGACGATCCGCCGCATGAAGACCAAATGGGGTTCATGCAACCGCGAGACGCGTCATCTGTAGGTTAACGTTGAGCTAGTCAAGAAGCACCCCGACTGTCTGGAGTACATCGTGGTCCACGAAATGGCTCATTACTTCGAGCGCAACCACGGCGAGCGCTTCACCAGCCTGGTGGACAAGCACCCCCCGATTGGCGCAGCCGACGCGATTTGCTCAACGGTGCGCCCTTGGTGAGGAGGCCTGGTGATGCCTGAGCGCATGGAGTACGCGGAAACGCGGACCACCGGCAGGTTGGAGTCGCTGTGAGTCCGAGGCCGGGAGGTGAAGCCGACAAGCTGGGCAACAAGTACGAGGCTGCATGGGCAATTCGGCATGCGCTCTACTGCATCGCCGATGACCGCCATTCACTGACTCTAGAAGACGTGGATATCGAAGTCGGCAAGGGTTCGGAGTTCACCTTTGAAAGCGGTACATCCAGCGAGGTTCATCAGCTCAAGCGCCAGAACGGAAGCAGTAATAGCTGGACTGTGAAGTCCCTTGCTGACCTCCACGTCTTCGAGGCGGCGGCCAATCATGTGGCGGCAGGTCGTGAGTTTCACTTCGTATCCCTGGTCCCTTACCGTCCACTACAGGAACTGACGGAGCGAGCCCGCAGGTCGTCTGACCTGACGTCATTCACCCAGTCCTGGCTGACAGAAAAGCTCCGCGATATCTTTGATCAGTTATCCGCCGCGAGCATTCTTGGCAGTCCACAAAGGACATGGGACACCTTGCGGGGCATGTGGTTCTCAGTGCAGGACGAACACGATATCGTCCGAATGAACGCGATGTTCGCCGGAAGTCACTTGGGTGGAGCTACGGGACATTTGATTGCGCTCGCGATCGGAGACATCCTTCTCGAAAACCTCGGCCGCCGTCTTTCCGGCACTGATCTTCGGGAGATGCTCGCCCGGCAAGGCATCCATCCCATTGAGGCTACCTCCCACCAGAGCGCACGCGAGCAGGTACATGCCCTCACCAACAGTTGGCGCGAGTCGGTCCGTCGCGAACTACTCCAGCCCACTATCACGCGTGCAGAGGCCGCTCAGCTAATAGACGTGCTTCGCGATTATCGGATGGGCTTTGTCACCGGTACGGCGGGTGGTGGCAAGAGTTCCGTTTTGGAGCAGTCTATCGCTTTACTTGAAGCGACAGGCGCAGAAGTACTCGCGATTCGGCTTGACCGCCTAGACTCGTTCGCGTCGACGACGGACTTAGGCCGACAAATTGGATTAGAAACCTCCCCGGCTGTTGCGTTAGCGAGGGCCGCCGAGAACCGGGACGCGACTCTTGTCATCGACCAGCTTGATGCGGTCAGCCTCGCTTCGGGACGAATGCCCGAGAGTTTTGATGTCATTGCAGACCTCATCAAAGAGGCATTGTCGGTGTCGAACGTCAACGTCATCCTCGCCTGCCGGGAGTTCGACATCGACAACGACTATCGGATCCGATCGTTAACTGACCGACCAGATACGGCGAAGGTGTCGGTTGGCCCTCTCTCTGATGAAGTAGTCAACACTGCCGTCACTGACATGGGTCTCGATCCCACACGCTTGACTGCTTCGCAGCGATTGATCCTTCGAACTCCAATGCACCTCGTTCTACTCAAAACTATCGCTGGGCAAGATGGAGCGTTTGCGTTTCAATCCAAGGGCTCGCTGTTTGAGGCTTACTGGGAACGTAAACGACAAACTTCTCGCGCAAGGCGAGCTGATGTGCGATTCAACGAGGTCCTAAGCCGGGTCGCGAACGCGGCGAGTGACCGCCAGACGCTTTCCGTTCCAGTCGAGATCCTTGATGACGGTGAACTGATCGAGGATGCGAACGTACTCGTTTCGGAGCACGTCCTGGCACGTGAAGGAGACCGAATCGCATTCTTCCACGAGACGTTCTTCGACTACGCGTTTGCTCGACAATGGGTGTCGCGATCAGAATCATTGGTCGACTTTCTGCTTCGGGACGAGCAAGAGCTGTTCCGCAGAGCTCAGGTTCGTCAGATCCTTCATCACCTATATGAACGCGAACCCGAACGTTTCCGAGTTGAAGCATCGGCCGTGTTGACGAGTGAACAGATACGCTTTCACATCAAGGCGACAGCGCTGGCAGTCCTTTCGAACCTGAGCGCTCCAACCAGCGAGGACGCCGAAGCGGTCTTCGAGATTGCCGCAACGGCGCCGCAGCTCGCGGTGCAACTTTGGTTGCACACACGCCGAGCTCCGTGGTTCAAAAGGTTTTACGAAGACCACACGATCGCCGCCTGGCTTGATAGCGGAAAGCCAGCTCTTCAGCAACGCGCAGTAAATCTGATGGCAAGCGCTATCAAGGAAGCACCGGGCGAAGTCGCTGAGCTTCTAGGTGCACGTCGAACTGCGCCAGAGTATCTCAATTGGCTGCGCTGGATCACCCGGTTCTCTGATGCCCACGAGAGTCGTGCGCTATTCGACCTAGTACTCGCGGCGGTCGTCGAAGGTGGCTTCGATGCCGCTGATCATGAGTTATGGCTATCGGTCCATGACCTCGCGAAGCACAAGCCACTTTGGGCGATTGAGTTGCTCCAAGCACGTGTTGTTAACCACGCAGAAGGTTTAATGCTTGAGAACAGCGGGAAGGTGGCTCTCCTCAATCTTCGCGAGTACGGCGCAGCAGAGCTGGTGCGTGAATCCGCCGCAGCCGAGCCTCTAGCTTTCGCCCAGGCGGTCGTACCGTATCTACTTAGGGTCATGGCCGCCACGGCCTATGAGCCGCGGCGCGGTGCCCCCATTCGTGACCGACACTTCTCCGCGCGGTTTGATGTCGACGATCCAAATGACAGAGAGCTTGACGATGCGCTCTTCACCGGCTCAATCCGTGCACTCGAAGCACTTGCTCGGACCCCACGTCCGGAAGTTCAAGCGCTACTTGAGGAACTTGCCTCCGATCCTCACGATGCGGCACAGTTCTTGCTCTACCGCGCGCTTACTGCCGGTGCCGCCAACTTCGCTGACTGGGCAGCGACCCTGATCTTTGAAGGCGGCGCTCGTCTTGATTGTGGGTACATGTCAGACTCGGACTGGGCCGCGCGTGAATTGGTCAAAGCCATTGCTCCGCACCTTAGCGATGAATTTCATCGGCAGCTTGAAGACCAGTTCCGCGACCTGCGTAATGAACACGAGAGTCGACTCAGCTCCGGACGGTGTGCGTTCACCTTCCTTTCGGCCCTTGAGGAGCGGCGACTAAGCCCAGCCGGTGTGCGTCGGCTGGGAGAGTATCGCCGAAGGTTCCAGGAAGACGAACCTTCAAAGCCACAGGGCATTATTAGCGGCACTATCGGGTCGCCAATCGGGTCAGAACCGGCCAGCAAGATGACCGATGAGCAGTGGCTCAAAGCCATAGTCAAGTACAAATCTGACGAAACGAATTGGGGTACCTTCACTGGTGGAGCCCGCGAATTGTCGCATGTTCTACGGCAGCAAACTGCTGCCAACCCAAACCGCTTCGCACGTCTGGCACTCAGGCTGACACCAGAACACAATGCAGCCTATGCCGATGGCATCCTCATGGGCTTCGCGGATGCCAACCACGCGGACGAGACGGCACCTCTGATCTATGACGCTGTTCGACACATCGCGTCCCTGGGGCATAATGACGTCGACCGTTGGCTTGGCAACGCGCTGCGACACTACTACCGGGACGTGCCGATTGATCTAGTCGAACTTCTCCGCGATCGCGCACTTCAGTCCTCAGACCCAGAAGACGACTCGCCAATTTTCACTCGCGAGGGAGACGACGGCAGAAGTGCTGCCGATATGCACAACAACGCCATCAACACGGCGAGAGGCAGTCTTGCCGAGACGCTTGGCAATCTGCTGGTCTATGACGCTGAGGGCGAGCGAACCGAGATCGTCCGACCGCATCTCGACACCCTCGCTAGCGACCCAGTGCTCTTCGTCCGCTCTTGTGTAGCACATACGGTGGCCGCATCACTTCGACACGCTCGTCCGGATGCCGTCGCGGCGTTCGAGAAGTTGATCGATGCCGACGATCGAATCTTGGCGGCAGTGATGGTGCAGCGATTAATGCTCTACATTGGCAATGTCGATCCAGAGATCATCGCCCCAGTCATTCAACGGATGCTCGAGTCTCGCGACGCAGAAGCGCGGGAGGCGGGTGGGGCCCTCGCCGCATTCGCTGCCCTTGAATGGAGCCGTCCGGACTTGATGAGGCAAGTGTTGGCGGGTGACGCCAAGACGCGCAAGGGGGCCGCGGAGATGTGCGCCAATCGAGTTGACCGCACATTGAACGCTGAGCTTGCAAGTTCTACTCTCATCGACCTAATGAATGACGACGATGAAGAAGTCCTAAGGGCGGCCGCGAATGTTGCTCCTCATCTACGCGACCGTCCACTACGCCCCTTCGCTGGCCTGCTGACCGCACTCATTGAATCGCCGGCCTACAACCATGCCACGCCGCAGCTACTGATCACACTGCAGCACGCGCCAGACAAGATTGATGAACTCGTTTTGAAAGCGTCGCAACAGTTCATTTCCGTCTTTGGCAGTGATGCCAAAGACATCAGGACCGGTGCCGCTGGCGACGCGCATTACATCAGCGAGCTTGTAGTCCGTGGCTTGGCCCAATCTCGTAGCAGAGGCCATCGCGCGGCACTGCTCGACGTGCTTGACACCCTCCTTGAGCTCGGCGTATACGGCGTAGATACCGCAATTGCCGAAGCTGAGCGGCTGTAGAAACCGTAGACAAACAAACCTGTGCTTGTATGCGCGTCACATAGGCTGCGCAGGATCTTTGACGACCGATCGGAGCACTAGTCCGCTCTACTGGCCAGGAGAAACAGTCGGGCAGCGTCATAGCTACAGCCAACGCGCTTAGCGATTTCGCGGATAACCATCCCCTTTACGGAGCCGGAGAATCTCTTTCTCTTTGGCCGGGGTCAGGCCGCGAGGTCTGGTGCCGACGCCATACTCGGCGAGCAGTCGGAGGAATGTCGATTTGGCGATACCTGCTCCCGAGCCAGCGTCGTGCTCATTTCACCGGCTTGGTAGCGAGCGACAAGCTGACGGAGTTCGTCAGGCGTGAAGCGATCCGTCAGGCGATATCGCTGAGTTAGCGGCAGGACGGTGGAGCTTCCCTGCATCGATCTGATCCTAGGCGTTGGTGAATGGCATCGAACCTGTCGACGGTCCATCTGGCCCGGTTCGAGTAACATCCTAGGACCTCGACCACAACTGAAGAGGGTCTCCTTACGGAGGCCCTCTTTTATGTTGCCTGGAATCCGGAGCATCGGTAACTTTTTGGTAAAGGAAAAGCCCCGGAGCGGATGCTCCGGGGCTTTCCTCGCCTCCTGTGTGAGGAAGCTTGTTTACACCGGGTCGGGCCAGTTGCCCGTGTAGGTGGTGTAGCTGGTTTCGGTGCTGTCGGCCTTCTTGCCCTTGGTCTCCTTGGAGACGGGATCCGGCCAGTTTCCGGTTCCGGCTACAGCCACTCGTTCCGTGTCGGCAATGGAACCTGCAGACAGGACAGCCGGAGCCGCCGCAGAAAACGCTAAGGCTCCAGCCAAGGCGGCTGCAGCTGCAATCTTCTTCAACATATAAGTTCCTCAATACGAGTCGGATTCGTTACAAAGCCAGCACTGTCCTTGTTGACATACATTGTAAAATGTTTTCCACAGCGGCTGTCAAGCGCCAATGGGAAACCTGTGGAGAAAGGAGGAGTCCTGTGGGCAACGGATTCGGGGAGAAGCTCCGGGCGGAGAGGCTCGATCGGGGGCTGACACAGGCGGAACTGGGCAAGGACCTGTATTCACCCAGCTACATTTCCCTACTCGAAACAGGCCGCAGGGAACCAACTGCGGAGGTCATTGAAGAACTGGCACGCAGGCTGGAGCTTGCACCGAAGGCCTTGGAGGCATGGAGCCAGCCCATCTCGGTCAGCGACGCCGAGTACGTACTTGCAGGGCTCTACGCCCGCCAGGCCTGGGACCTGAGGGACTATCCCCTCGCCGCCAGCCATGCGGCTTCAGCAGCGCAGATAGCCCTGGACGGACGAAACACCAGCGCCTGGTGGAACATGAGCTATATGCAGGCCGAGTGCCTGCTGAAGCACGGCGACCTGCTGGAGTGCAGGGAGCTTGTGGAAAGGCTGCTCGAGCACCCGATGGCCAGGGAATCCGTGGGGCTGGGCGCGCGTGCCCGGCAGATGCTCGCGGTTGTGTGCCAGCGCCAGGGCCAGTTGACGGCTGCCGTGGAGCATGCAACGGAGGCAGTGGCCTTCGCGGAGCAGTTGCCCAGGGGCTCAGTGATCACCATCGGCGCGCTCCGGGCCCTGATCGGTGCATTGGCCGAAAGCGGCCGCCTCAATGAGGCGTGGAAGTACTGCCAGGAATTGCTCGCCCAGGTGGATGAGCACGCGATGTCCCAGCTGGCCGGCGAGGTGGCCTGGGTCATCGGCAATGTGGCGTTTATGCGCCACGACTATGTGGAGGGCGTCAAACACCACGAACGGGCAGCGAAACTGCTGTCACCGGCAAATGACATCGAGCTGTGGGCCCGTTTCAATAAAGCGTCCGCCGCGGTACGGCTGTCCTCCGGAATTGTGGAGCCTGAAACGCTGTCATCCATTGAGCGGGCCGAGCTTGCTTTTTCAATCGTCAGCGGCACCAAGAGTGATGAGCTGGAAGTTGCCTTCATCCGCGCCCGGTGGCTGTACCTGACCGGGGACATCGTTGCCGCCGTCGAGAAGCTCCGGGAAATCCATGCCGAGCGGGACAACCTTGCGAAGCACACCGCCGGGGAAGTGTCTTTGCTGCTGGGGAAGTCCCTTAAGGCCGCGGGCGAGGCAGAAGAAGCCCTGGTGCACCTCGAAGAAGCGCAGAAAGCCTTCAGCGCCGCGGGAGCCGCTGACCGCGTCCAGCAGGCAATGGACGCGGTCCTGGAAATAAAGCTGGCCCAGCGGCGCGCCGCGGCCGCTGCGAAGGCAAGCTAGCCGGCACGCCGTTCGCCGGGAGCCGCTGGGGCTCCGTCAGGCGAAGGTTTTCCCCGTGAGTTTCTCGTACGCCTCAACGTAGCGGCTGCGGGTGCGCTCGATGACCTCGGCCGGCAGGGCCGGCGGAGGGGTGTCCGAGGACCTGTCCCAGCCCGATTCGTCCGATGTGAGCCAATCCCGGACGTACTGCTTGTCAAAGGAAGGCTGCGCACTGCCCGGCTGGTATGTTGCGGCGTCCCAGAACCGTGAGGAATCCGGTGTCAGGACCTCGTCGCCAAGCGTGATCGACCCCGAAACGGCGTCGTAGCCGAATTCCACTTTGGTGTCTGCCAGGATGATGCCACGCTCCCGGGCGATCTTTTCGGCAGTGGAGTAGATCTTCAAGGTGAGCTCGCTCAGTCGTCCAGCGATGTCGTCGCCCACCATGGCCACCACGGCGTCGTAGGTGATGTTCTCGTCGTGCTTCCCCACCTCCGCCTTGGCCGAGGGTGTGAAGATGGCGTGGTCCAGGCGCGAACCGTCCACCAGTCCCTCCGGCAGCGGAATGCTGCACACGGTCCCCGAAGCTTTGTATTCCTCCAGGCCCGAGCCGGTGAGGTAGCCGCGGGCGATGCATTCCACCGGAAACATGTCCAGCTTCTTGCAGATCATGGCCCGGCCCTCCACCGCGGCGGGGACGCCGTCCTCCACGGTGGATCCCAGTACGTGGTGTTCCACGTCCAGCTGGTCAAACCACCACAGGCTCAACTGGGTGAGGATGCGCCCCTTGTCCGGAATCCCGCTGGACAGGACATGGTCAAACGCGCTGATCCGGTCGCTGGCCACCACCAGCACACAGTCCTGGCCGACGCGCTGCAGGATGGACTCGTCCGCCGGCTCGTACAGGTCCCTGACTTTCCCCGAGTAGACATGGGTCCATCCGGGCAGTTCGGGGGCCGTGGTGCTGAAACCGCGGGATGCTGGAACGTTGCTCATGCTAGGCCTTCGTCTCGGTCCTGTGGAGGGATGCACTGGCATTAAAGGGGACCTTCACTTCCCCGCGGGCGGCCTTGCCGCCGATGTCCGTACGGAACTGCGCGCCATCGAGCTGAATCAGTTCCACGCCGTCGTACGCTCTTTCACGCGCCTCCACCAGGTCGCTGCCCAGCGCGACGACGGCGAGCACGCGTCCGCCGGCGGACACCACTTTACCGTCCTCGTCGAAGGAGGTGCCGGCGTGGATGATGTGTACGCCTTCCAGTTCCTCCGCCTTCTTGAGCCCGCGGATTCGGTCCCCGGTGCGCGGAGTGTCCGGGTAGTTTTCGGACGCAATGACGACGGCGACGGCAGTCTCCTTCGCCCACCGCAGCTCTTCTGCCTTATCGAGTTCGCCCTTGGCGGCTGCCAGCAGCAGGGCACCAAGGGGCGTCTTGAGCCGGGCCAGGACGGCCTGGGTCTCCGGGTCGCCGAAACGGACGTTGAATTCGATGACGCGGGTGCCGCGCGAGGTGAGGGCCAGCCCCACGAACAGTACGCCGACAAACGGGGTGCCGCGGCTGGCCATTTCGTTGACGGTGGGCTGGGCAACGCGGTCGAGAACCTCCTGGACCAGGCCCTCGGGCGCCCATTCCAGCGGAGTGTACGCGCCCATGCCCCCGGTGTTGGGGCCTTCGTCGTTGTCGAAGATCCGCTTGAAGTCCTGTGCCGGGGAAAGTGCCACGGTGTTGTGTCCGTCGCAAAGGACGAACAGGGACACCTCGGGCCCGTCCAGGAACTCCTCGATGACAACCGAGCCGCCAGCTTCGAAGCAGGACTGCGCGTGGGCCAGGGCTTCCTCGCGGTTCGTGGTGACAACCACGCCCTTGCCCGCGGCCAGGCCGTCGTCCTTCACCACGTAGGGGGCGCCGAAGGTGTCCAGGGCCGAGGCGGCTTCCTCCGCGTTGGTGGCCACCATGGCCATGGCCGTGGGCACTCCGGCTTCCGCCATGATTTCCTTGGCGAAAGCCTTGGAGGCCTCAAGCTGTGCGGCCGCCTTGCTGGGGCCGAACACGGGGATCCCGGCCTCGCGGACAGCGTCGGACACACCTGCTGCGAGCGGCGCCTCGGGACCCACCACCACCAGGTCCACGGCGAGCTTGGTGGCCAGGGCGGCGACGGCGTCGGGATCGTTGGCGTTGATGCTGTGGGTCGGGACCAGCTTGCTGATGCCGGCGTTGCCGGGAGCTGAGTGGACCTCGGACACGTTGGGATCGGCGAGCAGGGAGCGGACAATGGCGTGTTCGCGGCCTCCGGGGCCGATGACGAGTACCTTCACAGTCTCCAAGGGTACTTCGTGCACCCTGCCCGTTCCTAAGCTGTGTCGGCGGATCAATTCGGCGGTTCTTTCCGGTAGAGGGCCGCCGCAACAATCCGCGGCCCGCGCCGCTCCGAATCCTCATCATGAAGAAGCTGAGGAACTCGCCCAAAGGACCCACTGCCATGGCCGCGCTGGCAGGCGCGGTGGCAGCCGCCGTCGTCCTCGCCGTGGCCGAACTGCTCGGCGCGTTCTTCACCGCCCGCGCCACACCGCTGATCGCCCTGGGATCGACCTTCATCGACTTCACGCCGCCCTGGCTGAAGGACTTCGCCATCGCTACTTTCGGCACCAATGACAAAGCTGCACTGTTCGCGGGCATGGGCCTGACCATTGCCGTGCTGGCATGCGTCCTGGGCGTGGTGGCCTACCGGCGCTGGGCATTGGGCGTGCTGGGGGTCCTGGCCATGGGAGCGGTCATCGTCGCCAGCGTGGTGACCCGGGCAGGCGTCGCGCCGGCTGATGCCCTTCCCTCGGTAGCGGGCACCTTTGCCGGCCTGGCCGTCCTGCGGCTGCTGATGAACCGCATGCCGCGGCAGGCGGCGTGGCCCGAAGCCCCCGCGAAGGCCGCTGAGCCTGACGGACACCCGGGGACCAGCCGTCGGCGGTTCTTCGCGGCAGCCGGGATCACCGCGGCTGCTGCCGGTTTGGCCGCCACCGGAGGCCGGCTGCTGGGCGCGGCCCGCAGCAACATCCTCCAGGCACGGGACGCCCTGAAGCTGCCCGCCCCGGCCAAGGCGGCGCCGGCCGTTCCCGCCGGCGTCCAGTCACCGGTAGCCGGAGTTGCGCCGTGGCTGACGCCCAACGGGGAGTTTTACCGCATTGATACAGCGCTGAGCATCCCCGAAATCGACGTGGACAGCTGGGAGCTCCGGGTCCACGGCCTGGTGGAGGAGGAGGTCCGCCTCACCTTCCAGGACCTGCTCGACGCCGACCTGATCGAGTCCCACGTCACCCTCACCTGCGTGTCCAATCCCGTGGGCGGAAACCTGGCCGGCAACGCGAAATGGCTGGGCCTGCCGCTGCGGGAGGTCCTGAAGCGGGCAAGGCCCAAGGACGGCGCAGACATGGTGCTGTCCACGTCCGTTGACGGCTTCAGCGCCTCCACGCCGCTGGAGGTGCTGCAGGACGACCGGGACGCGATGCTGGCCATCGGCATGAATGGCGAGCCCCTGCCGCTGGAGCACGGCTATCCCGTGCGGATGGTGGTTCCGGGCCTGTACGGCTTTGTCTCCGCCACCAAGTGGGTGGTGGACCTCGAAGTGACCCGGTTCGCCGACAGCAAGGCCTACTGGACCGAGCGAGGCTGGTCCGAACGCGGCCCCATCAAGACCATGGCCCGCGTGGACGTCCCCAAGTCCTTCGCCAAGGTCCCCGCAGGAAGAGTGGCCGTGGGCGGCACCGCCTGGGCCCAGACGCGCGGCATCACCAGAGTGGAAATCCAGGTGGACGACGGCGATTGGGCGGCCGCGGATCTTTCCGCAGAGGCTTCCCTGGTTACCTGGCGCCAGTGGTCCTACCAGTGGGACGCGACCCCCGGCCCGCACTACATCAAAGTCCGTGCCACCGACGGGTCCGGCGAAGTGCAGACGGACCGGCGCGCGGACCCCGTTCCCGACGGCGCGTCCGGCTGGCAGTCCGTGATGGTCACGGTCGAGTAGGGCGGCCTTCCGCCGCATTCCATCAGGCGGCCCCTAGACTGGCACCATGCCGCACAACCCGCATGCCACCTTTACCGTGGACTCCGCAGTGGAACTGGCCGTGATCGAACGGAGCGGTTTTGTGGAGTCGCGGCACATCGGTTCTGCCGTGCTCCTGGCTGCGGACGGGTCCGTGGTTACTGAGCTGGGCGACATCAACACCCCGATTTTCGCCAGGTCCACGCTGAAGCCGTTCCAGGCCCTGGCATCCATGCAGTCCGGCGTCCCGCTGCGGGGCGCGCAGGTGGCGGTGGCCTGTGGCAGCCATACCGGTTCCCTGGACCACATGGATGTCGTGGAAGGAATGCTCAAGGCAGCCGGGGTCCGCGAGGACCAGCTCCAATGCCCGGAGGCCTGGCCCCAGGACGAGACGGCCCGCAACTGGCTGGTGCGGTCAGAGCGGGGAAAATCCAGGCTTGCCTGCAACTGTTCCGGCAAGCACGCGGCCTTCCTCTGGGCATGCACCGAAAACGGCTGGGATACCCACAGCTACCTTGAGCCCAACCACCCGCTGCAGCAGCGGGTGCGCACCGTCATCGAGGAATACACGGGCGAGAAGATCGCCCACCTGGGCATCGATGGCTGCGGCGCTCCGGTGGCGGCAGTTTCCCTCAAGGGACTGGCCAGGGGGTACTCGCTGCTGGCGAAGGCCCCGGGCGACCAGAGCTTCAGCGCCCGGGCTGCCACCATTGCAACGTCCATGCTGGACTACCCCTGGGCGGTCCAGGGACGGGGCGAGGCCAACACACTGGTCATGGACGAGCTGGAGATCATCGCGAAGATCGGTGCGGAAGGCGTCCTGGCCATGGCCACCCCACAGGGTGTTTCCGTAGCCGTGAAGATCCTGGACGGGAACGTCCGTGCCACCTCGCTGGTGGCCTTGACCCTCCTGGCCGCGGCCGGTGCAGTGGAGATTCCCGGGGTTGCCAGCGTGTTGGAAAAAGTGGTTGACCCTGTGCTGGGCGGCGGAAAACCTGTTGGCAAAATTCGGCTGGGTCCCGCAGTGTCGGCGCTGCTGGACTAGGCTCCTGCCGCTCGAAGTTCTCCTTATCGCCAACCCCAACGTGAAGGAAGCCGGATCCATGGCTGTTGCCCGCCGTCGTATCGACCCGGAGGAAGGCGCCGCCGCCCTCGCCGCCTGGCAGGAAGCCGCCGGCCCGTCGTCGGACGTTCCTGTCCCGCGAAGCATCCTGGCCACTGCGGTCCGATACACGCTTGAGGAGGTCACAGCGCGGGCGCCGGGCAATTCCGTGGAGGTGCGGGTGCCCCCGTTCGGCGTCACCCAGTGCGTGGAAGGTCCGCGGCATACGCGCGGCACCCCGCCCAACGTCATAGAGTGCGATGCCGACACCTGGCTTGCGATGGTTACAGGCCGGTTGGGCTGGGCGGATGCGGTGGCCGCGCACAAGGTTGCTGCCTCCGGACTCCGGGCCGACCTCTCGGCACTGCTCCCGCTGTAGCCGGGCTCAGCCGCGGCCGATGAACGGCATGCCGGCAGCGGTGACCACCACGGACCCCACATTGGCTGTGGGCGGCATGTTGGCCATCATCAGGACGGCACGGGCGGCGTCCTCCACGGGAAAGGTGGGTTCAACCCGCCGGCTGCCGTCAGCCTGGAGCGCCCCGGCACCCACGCCGATGGTATCCATGATCTCCGTGGCCGTGTTGCCGATGTCGATCTGCCCGCACGTGATCCCGAAGCCCCGCCCGTCCAGCTCGATGCTCTTGGTCAACCCTGTCATGGCATGCTTGGTGACGGCGTAGGCTACCGTTTTGGGCCGTGGCGAGTGCGCGGAGATGGAGCCGTTGTTGATGATCCGCCCGCCCTGCGGATCCTGCGCCTTCATGGCCCTCACAGCGGCTGCGGCGCACAGCATGGAGCCTGTGAGGTTCACTGCCAGGGTAGCGTTCCAGTCCTCCAGCGAGATTTCGTCCACGCTGGCCGCCGGGCCGAACACCCCGGCATTGTTGAACAGAACGTCCACCCGGCCCCACTTTTGGCGGGTGGCCTCGAAAAGATTCTCGACGTCGTGGGGCCGGGTGACGTCACAGGTGACCGGCAGGGCGTTCGGATGGCCGTCCGCCGTCTCGGCAAGCTGTTGTTCCCGCCGCCCGGCGAGGGCGACGGCGTAGCCGTCGGCCAGGAGAAGGCGCGCCACTGCACGGCCAATTCCGGAACCCGCTCCGGTGACGACTGCTACGCGCCCCGGTTGCTGGAACTGGTTCAAAGTCTTCTCCTGTACTGCCGGTCGCTACGCGTCGGTGGACGCTGCAGCCTCGAGAGGTGCCGCGACTCCCGCGCTGTTCAGCGGCCAGCCTATGACGGTCTTGGGCCGGGGCGCAGCGTAGGTCCGCACCTTGGAAGTGGACAGCCGCATGCGGACCAGGGATTCAGCGATGGCCACGGCCGACGCGACACCGTCCACCACGGGCACTCCCGCCCGCTGCCGGATCTGCTCGTCCAGGCCGGCCATGCCGCCGCAGCCGAGGACAATCACTTCGGCCTTGTCCTGCGTGACGGCCTGCATGGCCTGGCTGATGATGGCTTCCACGGCCCGTTCCGGTTCCTCCTCAAGTTCCAGGACCGCCATGCCGCTGGCCCGCACCGAGGCGCACCTGGCATCCAGCCCCGCCAGCTTGAGCCGGTCTTCAATGAGCGGAACGGTACGGTCCAGGGTGGTGACCACGGAGTACTTGTGGCCCAGGAACATCGCCGTGCTGGCTGCGGCTTCGGTGATGTCCACCACCGGGACGTCCAGCAGCTCCTGCAGCCCCTCCCGTCCGTGCTCGCCGTAGCCTGCCTGGACGACGGCGTCGAACGGTTCCGGGTAGGAAGTCACGGCGTCCATCACAGCGATGGCTGCCAGGTAGCTCTCGAAGTTGCCTTCGCAGGAGTCCGCCCCGAACCGCGGCGTGATGCCAACGATCTCCGTGCCCGGTGCCGCGATGCTGCGGGCCTGGGCCGCAATGGAATCCGTCATGGACCGGGTGGTGTTGACGTTCGCAACGAGTATGCGCATCAGGGGATCCTTAGTGTTTGCTGGCGACGGCGATGGCCTCGCCGTCGCGGTCTTCGAGCCGCTGCGAGCGGTCCGCGATGAAGAAGTACACAACGGCTGCGATGCCGGCGGCGAAGAACCAGGCGAACGGTGCTGCCGCCGCCAGCGCCGGGATGAAGGCGATGAGGAGCGCCAGGACGGCGGCCGGCACCATGGCGATGATGGCCCTGGGGTTGACGCCGTTCTTGTAGTAGTAGGCGCCGGCAGCAGATGCGGTGTACAGCTCGGGAACGTTGACCTTGCCGCGGCGGATCAGCCAGTAGTCAGCCATCACGACGCCGAACAGCGGGCCAAGCAGGGCGCCGAGGCCCCCGAGGAAGTACACGATCACCAGCGGGTTGTTGTAGAGGTTCCAGGGCAGGATGACCAGGCCGATGACGGCGCTGACGATGGCAGCCTTGCGGAAGTCCAGGTGTTTGGGGAACAGGTTGGTGAGGGCATAGACCGGAGCCACGAAGTTGGCCATGAGGTTCACCGCGATGGTCAGGATCAGCAGGGCCAGGCATGCCAGGACCAGGAAGAGCGTGTTGGGGATGGTCTGGACGATGTCCGAGGGGCTCTCGATGATGGTGCCGTTGATTTTGAACTGCCCTCCCGCCATCACGACGACGATGGCGCCGAAGACGAGCATGTTGATGGGAATGCCCCAGAAGTTTCCGCTGACCACGGCCTTCTTGGAGACGGCGGACCGGGTGAAGTCGCAGAAGTTCAGGACGAATGTGCCGTAGATGGAGACCCAGAGGGCGCCGCCGGCGAAGATGGTCAGCCACATTTGCGGCCCTTCGAGGGCGTTGTCCGAGGACCAGGCAATGGCGCCGCCCGCTTCCATGAAGATCCAGACGGCGATGGCGGCCATGGTGACCAGGATGATCGGGCCTGCGAAGGCCTCATACTTGCGGATCATTTCCATGCCGAAGCTCACGATGACCAGCTGGACAACCCAAAGGATGATGAACGCGATCCATCCCAGGGTGGACAGCCCCAGGATGGAGTCCTTGTCCAGCTCACCGAGGGGCGGGAACACGGCCACGAGCATCACCCGGAAGACCACCGAGGCCAGGTAGGTCTGGATGCCGAACCAGGCCACGGCGACGGCGCCGCGGAGCAGGCTGGCGATTTGGGCGCCGCGGATGCCGAAGCTGATCCTGCTCATCACCGGGAATGGGACGCCGGTTTTGACGCCCATGAATCCGGAGAGGTTCAGGAGGCCGAAGAGCAGGGCGGCTCCGATGCCGAGTGCCAGCAGTATCTGCCAGCCGCCAAGGCCCAGGGCGAAGAGTCCGATGGCAAAGGCGTAGTTTCCGAGGCTGTGGACATCATTGGCCCACAGGGTGAAGATGCTGTAGCCGGACCAGCTGCGGCCGGCACGCTTGGTGGGGGCAAGGTCCGCGTTGTAAAGGGTGGGGCTGATGGCCTGCCCTGATGCTGCGCTGGCTGATTCGCACAGGGCTTCGACACGTTCGGCGGAGTGGGCTGAGGAATCTGACGGCGTTGTCAGGTCAGGAGCCATATCAACGCCCGTCGGGGGAGGGGTCTGCATGGGGAACTCCAGTTCTGGAAAGGTTTCGCTGCGGTGAGCCCTGGCTGGACAGGCCGGTTCTGTTATTCCGTATTGCGAAATCTTGATATTGAATGGTGAAAAAAGGTTATGACGTGGATCACCCGCCGTCAAGGTGCCCAGCGAACGGCGCCAGTCACAAACGCGATCTTCCCGCCGGACGGCCTTCTTCCCTGAGCGAAGGGGCGGGAGCGTTTGACCGGCCGTGACCGGCTCACTAATCTCGTATAGCAATAATGTTTTCCCACATTATGAAAATAAGTGCCCAGCATTCAAAGATGAAAGAGGCTGCCGTGGCTGCAGGAGAAGATACCTCCCATATCCTCAGCGGGTTGACTAACCAGCTGCCTGATCGTGATCCCGAAGAGACTGCCGAGTGGGTTGAGTCCCTGGATGCATTGATCAGGGAACAGGGCACCGAGCGTGCCCAATTCATCATGCGGAGCCTGCTGCAGCGTGCCGGCGCGCAGAGCGTCGGGGTGCCGATGGTGACCACCACCGATTACGTGAACACCATCCCGGTGGACCAGGAAGCGGAATTCCCGGGCAACGAGGAATTCGAGCGCCGTTACCGGGCCTACATGCGCTGGAACGCTGCGGTGATGGTCCACCGGGCCCAGCGGGCGAACATCGGGGTGGGCGGACACATCTCCACCTATGCCGGGGCCGCGACCCTGTACGAGGTCGGGTTCAACCACTTCTTCCGGGGCAAGGACCACCCCGGCGGCGGGGACCAGGTCTTCTTCCAGGGCCACGCCTCCCCCGGCATGTACGCCCGGGCGTTCATGGAAGGCCGGCTCTCCGAGGAGGACCTGGACGGGTTCCGGCAGGAAAAGTCCCGCGAGGGCCACGCCCTGTCCTCCTACCCGCACCCGCGCCTGATGCCGCACTTCTGGGAATTCCCCACCGTGTCCATGGGCATCGGGCCGATGAACGCGATCTACCAGGCCCAGTCCAACCGGTACCTGCACAACCGCGGCCTGAAGGACACCAGTGACCAGCAGGTCTGGGCGTTCCTCGGCGACGGCGAAATGGACGAGCCCGAGTCCCGCGGCCTGCTCCAGCTCGCCGCGAACGAGAACCTGGACAACCTCAACTTCGTGATCAACTGCAACCTCCAGCGCCTGGACGGGCCCGTGCGGGGCAACGGCAAGATCATGCAGGAACTCGAAGCGTTCTTCCGCGGTGCGGGCTGGAACGTGATCAAGGTCGTCTGGGGCCGGGAGTGGGACGACCTCCTCACCAAGGACACCGACGGGTCGCTGGTGAAGATCATGAACGAAACCCCCGACGGGGACTACCAGACCTACAAGGCCGAATCCGGCGGGTTCGTCCGCGAACACTTCTTCGGCAAGACCCCGCAGACCAAGGACATGGTCGCGGACCTCACCGATGACCAGATCTGGAACCTCAAGCGCGGCGGCCACGACTACCGCAAGGTCTACGCCGCCTACAAGGCAGCCACCGAATTCAAGGGCAAGCCCACCGTCATCCTGGCCAAGACCGTCAAGGGCTACGGCCTCGGACCGCACTTCGAGGGCCGCAACGCGACCCACCAGATGAAGAAACTCACCCTGGATGACCTGAAGAAATTCCGCGACCACCTGCGGATCCCTAT